>JANXVR010000046.1 GCA_025351565.1 Actinomycetes bacterium | reverse complement strand
CCAGAAAGGCCGCCGCTCCGACGATGGTGGTCGTCCTGCGTCGCATGATCTCGTCTCCTCGGCGGGACGGCCCCTTCGGGGCCGCCCCGATCCGCGTTGATGGCTAGCCGCTGATCACGACGTGCAGGCCGGTGACATCCGCGGCCTTGACGCCGGTGAAGGTAAACGCCTGGGTGGTGCCGACCCCTGTTGCCAGGGTCGCGGTCTGCTCGCCCAGGGAGACGTTCGAGGCGCCGGGACCGGTGAGGGTCACGCGGATCGCCTTGCCGCCGCACTTGGGAGCGGTTTCGTCGAGCCCGTTCACGGTCACCGTGGTGGATTCGTATCCGGGAAGACCGCTCTGGTAGGTGGGCGTGTACGTGGCATTCAGCGCGGTCGACTGACACGCGGCGACGGCCGTGGTGCCCGCTCCCAGGGACGCGGAGGTGACGGTCAGGCTGGCCGCGAAACCGTAGACGGTCGCGAAGACCAGGATCCCGGCGAAGATGGCGGTGAGTGTCCGCTTCATGTGCTGTGCTCCTTCTGGTGACTGGGCCGGGGGGCGGCCTACCCGCTGATCACGACATGGATATTGGTGACGCTTGCCGCCGACACGTTGGCGCTGGTGAAGTCGGCGGTGAAGCTGGTGCCTGAGGCTGGGGTGGTACCGGTGACCTCGCCGAGCGACGCGTTCGACGCGCCGGGACCGGTGAGGGTGATCTTGAAGGCCTTGCTGGGGCACTTGCCCGCCGTGGTGTCCAGGCCGTTGACCGTCAGGACGCCGACCTTGTAGGCGGGGATGGTCGAGTCGTACAGCACCGCGTACGAGGCCGTCAGGGTGGCGCTCTGGCACGCGGCGACCGCCGTCGTCCCGGCACCCAGACTCGCCGTGTTCACGGTGAGACTGGCGGCGAATCCGTAGACGGTGGCGAAGACGATCGCACCCGCCAGCAGGGCTGTGAGTAGCCGCTTCATCCTCGTTCACCTCCTGACCGCTCGTGGGCCGATCTACCTACGCAGATGCTTCTGCTACGAATGAGTAATCGGCAGATGGTCAGAAATGTTCATACCCGAACGCCGGTAAAAGCCGGTTCCGTACGGGGGGTAGTCACGAGCGGCCGGGGCCCCGGATGGGGGTCAGCCGTTGAGCAGGGCCAGGAATTCATCGAGGTCGGCGGCTACGTTGTAGGTGGGCTCCAGATAGCCCTCCAGAGCCTCGATTGTCTTGTAGCCGTTCCCCGTGATGTAGGCCACAGTCTCTTCCTCGGGGTCGATGATCCCCTGCTCGGCCATGCGTTTGAGGTTGGCGATGGTGACCCCGCCGGCCGTCTCGGTGAACACGCCCTCGGTAGAGGCCAGGAGCTCGATGCCTTCCCTGATCTCCATCTCGGTGCACCAGCCGATGTGGCCGCCGGTCTTGCGGGCGACCTCCAGGGCAAAGATCCCGTCGGCCGGCGAGCCGATAGCCAGGGACCGGGCGATGGTATCGGGCTTGACCGGCGTGACCTCGGTCGCCCCGTCCAGGAACGCCTGTGCCACCGGGCGGCATCCTTCCGGCTGAGCCCCGGAGACGCGGTAGGCCTTCTCCTCGACGGCTCCCACCGCGATGAGCTCGCTGAAGGCCCGGTGGATCTTCGTCATGAGCGCACCGGAGGCGATCGGCACCACCACATGATCGGGCAGGCGCCAGCCGAGCTGCTCGGCCGTCTCGAACCCGAGCGACTTGGAACCTTCCGCGTAGTACGGCCGCATGTTCACGTTGACGAACGCCCAGGGCAGCGCTTCAGCCACCTCGGAGCAGAGCCGGTTCACGTCGTCGTAGTTGCCCTTGACCGCTACCACCTTGGCGCCGTACGCCTCGGTGGCCAGGATCTTCGCGCGCTCCAGGTCCTCGGGCACGAAGACGTAGCACTCGAGCTTCGCCTTCGCCGCGTGCGCCGCGGTCGCGTTCGCCAGGTTGCCGGTGGAGGCGCAGCTCACGGCCTTGAATCCGAACTCGCGTGCCATGGTCACGGCGACCGACACCACCCGGTCCTTGAAGGAGTACGACGGGTTCACGGAGTCGTCCTTGATCCACAACCTCTTCAAACCCAGGCGTTCGCCCAGGTTGTCGGCCTTGCGGAGGGGGGTGAAGCCGGCGCCCAGATCGACGCGTTCGATCCCGGGACCCCCGGGCAGGAGCTGCTCGTAGCGCCAGAGCGAGCGTGGGCCGGCAGCAGCATCTGCTCGGAACTTCTCGCCGTCCACCGACTGCAGGTCGTAGGCAGGTTCGAGCGGACCGAAACACTCCTCGCAGATGGTGAGCGGTTCGACCGCGTATTGCGCACCGCAGATCCGGCACTGCAGTGCGGCGGGCGTAGCCACGCGGGAGGAGGTCACCAGGTCACCGCCCCGTGCTCGGCAGAGCCCACGCTCCGTGCGTACTTGGCGAGCGCGCCCTGCGTGTACTTGGGTTCGGGCGCCGTCCAGGCGGCGCGGCGGGCCCGCAGCGCGTCGTCGTCGACCTCCAGGTCGATGGTCCGGTTCGCCGCGTCTATGTGGATGGAGTCCCCTTCGGCCACGAGCGCGATAGGTCCGCCCACACACGCTTCAGGTGCGATGTGGCCAACGCTGATCCCCTTCGTGGCGCCGGAGAACCGTCCGTCCGTGACGAGGGCGACCTCTTTGCCCAGGCCGGCGCCGGCGACGGCGGCGGTCACCGCCAGCATCTCGGGCATGCCGGGCGAGCCCTTCGGGCCCTCGTAGCGGATGACCATGACGTCGCCGGGCTGGATCTTCCCCGCGGCCAACGCGTGGAACGCGGCCGTTTCCGAGTCGAAGACCCGGGCGGGACCACGGAAGTCGAGCGAGGAGGAACCGGCGATCTTCATCACGGAGCCATTCGGCGCCAAGGAGCCACGGAGGATGGCAATGCCGCCTGCGGTGTGGATCGGGTCGCTCATGGGGCGTACGACCTGGCCGTCGGGTGCCGCGATGTCCATGGCGGCCAGGTTCTCAGCCACGGTCTTGCCCGTTACGGTCATGCACTCGCCGCGCAGGAGCCCCGCGCCCAGCAGTTCCTTCATGATCACGGGCACGCCGCCCACGCGGTCCAGATCGCTCATCACGAATCGCCCGGCGGGACGAACGTCGACCAGGTGCGGCACCTCGCGCGAGATCCGATCGAAGTCATCGAGCTCCAGCTCGACGTGGGCTTCGCGGGCCATGGCCAGCAGATGCAACACGGCGTTGGTGGAACCGGCCAGTGCCATGGTCACCGCGATGGCGTTGAGGAACGCATCGCGCGTCATGATGTCGCGCGGCAGGGGTCCGTCGGTGACGACCAGTTCGGCCGCGCGAACGCCGCTCTCGCGGGCGAACACCTCACGCCGGTAGTCCACGGCGGGCGGCGACGCGCTCCCGGGAAGCGACATCCCGATGGCCTCGCCGACGGCGGCCATGGTGTTCGCCGTGTACATGCCGGCGCACGAGCCGGTGGTGGGACAGGCGGCGCGCTCCAAGCCGAGAAGATCCTGGTCGGAGGTGGTTCCTTTCGCGTGGGAGCCAACCGCCTCGAAGACGTCCTGGATGGTGACATCGCGACCCTTATACGTGCCCGGCAGGATGGTCCCCCCATACAGGTACACGGCGTGCAGGTTCATCCGGGCCATGGCCATCAGCATGCCGGGCTCGGACTTATCGCAGCCGGCGATCCCCACAAGCGCGTCCATCCGTTCGGCGTGGAGCACCAGCTCCACGGAGTCGGCGATGAGATCGCGGCTCATGAGGCTGGCCTTCATCCCCTCGTG
Organism: Actinomycetes bacterium; assembly: GCA_025351565.1. Classification (GTDB taxonomy): domain Bacteria; phylum Actinomycetota; class UBA4738; order UBA4738; family HRBIN12; genus JANXVR01. The sequence goes on along the minus strand of JANXVR010000046.1, from coordinate 7,962 downwards.
ACCCATCGCGATCCCGTCCGACACCGCGATCGTCGTGAATTCGATCGGCACGCTGCCACCCTGGCGAACGCCTTCCTTGGCCAGGGCAGCCAGCTTGTCCAAGTGGTAGTTGCAGGGCGTGACCTCGTTCCAGCTGGAGGCAACCGCCACCTGCGGCTTGCCGAAGTCCTCCTCGCTGAACCCGACGGCGCGCAACATGGCACGGGCGGGGGCGCGCTCGGGGCCCTCCGTGACCTCCCAGCTCCTGGGACGATCGTGCCCGCCTTCCATCTGGGGATGCCTCCTCGAGGGGGATCGTTCGGATCGGGTCCAAACCGTACCAATCGGCGGCGAACTCGCCCCAGTCACGCCCGCTCCCGCTACCATTCCTCGCGATGAACGTGCCCCCCGACACCGGACGTAGCTGGTGGCTCCACGACGCGCTGGCCGATCCGTCCCTTGATGGAGAACCGGCGCCCGCACTCTCCACCGACACTCAGGCCGACGTGGTCATCCTGGGCGGCGGCTACACGGGCATGTGGACCGCGCTCCATCTCAAGGAGCGCGACCCCGGCCTGGACATCGTGATCTTGGAACAGGACATCTGCGGCGGTGGCCCCAGCGGGCGCAACGGCGGGTTCGTGAACAGCTGGTGGAGCGGCCTGCATCACATCTGCGAGGACTTCGGCGACGAAGCCACGCTCCGGATGTGCCGCATGGGCGAGGACAGCGTGCACGCCATCGGAGCCTTCTGCGCGGCGAACGACATCGACGCGTGGTTCGCCGCGGACGGTGACCTGGGATTCGCGACATCGACCGCGCAGATCGGGGAGTGGGCGCACCTGGTGGAGACGGCCAAGCGGCTCGGCATCTCCGATCAGTTCGCGGTCCTCACCCCCGAGGGGAGCCGCCAGGTCGTGGATTCGCCCGTCTTCCACGGAGGCGTGAAGACGACCCACGGCGCCACCGTGCAGCCGGCCCGCTTGGCGCGCGGGATGCGCCGGGTCCTGCAGTCGAAGGGCGTGCGTATCTACGAGGGCTCCCCGGTGACGCGCTTCGGGGCAGGGGACCCGGCCATCGCCGAGACGCCGGGCGGGTCGGTTCGGGCTGGGCATGCGGTGATCGCGCTCAACGCCTGGGCCGCACATTGGAAGCGCTTCCGCCGCGCGATCACGGTGCGCGGCTCCTACATCGTGCTCACCGAGCCGGCCCCCGAGAAGCTCAAGACGATCGGCTGGACCGACGGCAGTGGGCTGTGGGATTACCGCGCCGCGCTTCATTACGTGCGGACCACACCCGACGGTCGGATCGCGTTCGGCGTCGGGGGGATGCAGCCGAACCTGGCCCGCCATATCGGGCCGCGGTTCGCGTGGGACGAGCCGGCCGTGCGCACCGCCATCCACGACCTGCACCGGATGTTCCCGACATTCGCCGATGTGCCGCTCGCGGCCGCGTGGGGCGGACCGATCGACGTGGCGGGGAGCCACCTCCCGTTCTTCGGGACCATGGGCGCCGCGAGCAACGTCCACTACGGTCTGGGCTACACGGGCAATGGTGTAGGGCCGGCGCACTTGGGCGGCCGCATCCTTGCTGCGCGGATCCTGGGCGCGGCGGACGAAGCCCTGGACCTTCCCATCGTCGACCTCGACCCGATGAAATTCCCCCCTGAACCGATCAAGTCGCCGGGAGCGTTCGTCGCGAACGCGGCCATCCGCCGCAAGGACGAGTTCGAGGATCGCGGCGAGGAGGCCAACCCCCTCGTCGACTTCATGGCCAGGCTCCCCCGGCGCCTGGGCTACAACCTCGGCCCCTAGGACCTCGTATCAGCCTGCGGCGATGAGCGCCACACCGACCAAGGCCACCACCACCCCGAGCGCCTGCGAGCTGCGCATCCGTTCGTGGAGGAAAGTTCGCGCCAGCATCACCGTGCTCACCGGATAGAGCGAACCCAGAACGGAAACCAGACTCAGCATCCCCCTGGCAGCGGCCAGCACGAACAAGACGTTCGCACAGTTGTCGAACAAGCCGAGCGTGACCAGCGTTCCCGCGCTGCGGGCGGGCATCCGGAACGAGGGGCGCGTGATGATCACGGCGACCCCAAGCGCTGTCACGGCTCCTGTTCGCATCGACAAGACCGCCCAGATCGGATCACGCTGGCCGGCAAGGGCCAGGAACACCAAGGCGAGTCCGATCATCACCGCCGACACCAGCGCGTAGCCCACGCCGGAGGCCAGTCGCTTGCCCTCCGCCTGCGCCTGTTCCTCTTCGGCTCGTGCCGCGAACACCACGCCGATCATCGCGAGCACCATGCCCGTGATCTGCACGGGCGCAGGACGCTCACCGCGAAGGAACCCGACCAGAACAGGGACCACGGCGGCCATCGACGAGATGGGCGCGACGATCCCCATCCGCCCGACCGACAGACCCGTGTAGAGCGCGGCCAACCCAACCACGCCGCTCAGCCCGGCCGCCGCGCCGTAGAGAACGAAAGAGCCCCCGGGCCACGGATGTCCCGCCAGAACCACGACGGCGAGCGTGATCAACGCCCCGGCAGACTGGGAAACGAACAACACCACGATCACGGGGGTGGTCCGGGTCGAAAGACCGCCCAGGAAGTCTCCCGTCCCCCAACTCGCGGCCGCGGCCAGCGCCAGCAGCGAGGCGATCACGCGAACGGCACCACCCGAACGCCGTCCTTCCACACCTGTTCGATCCGATCCTTCAACGTCCCGAACTCGAACGCGTCGCCGTCGACCACCACGACGTCGGCTCGCTTGCCGGGCTCAAGTGTTCCGAGTTCGTCGGCCAGACCCATGAGGTCGGCGGCGCTGGAGGTAGCGGCAACGAGCGCCTGGGTGGGCGTGAAGCCGTGGGCGGCCATGAGTTCAAGTTCGTGGAGGTTGGTGCCATGTGGAGCCACCGGGCAGTCGGTCCCCATGGCCACCTTCACGCCGGCGGCCGCGGCGCGCTCGAACATCTCAAGCTCGGGGCGGCCCAGCGAACGGAGCTTCTCTCGCACGGCCTCGGCGATGCGGGGGTCGTTAGCGAGTTCGTCGGTGGTGTCACCGGCGGTGAGGGTCGGGACCAGCCAGGTCCCCTTCTCCAGCATCAGCTCGATGCACTCGTCGTCTAGGTACGTCCCGTGATCGATGGACCGGACTCCGGCGCGAACGGCGCGCTTGATCCCCTCCGCGCCGTGTGCGTGCGCCATCACCGGGGTGCCCAGGTCGGCGGCCGTCCTGACGATGGCGTCCACCTCCTCCTGGCTGAAGTTCGGTTCCCGCGGATCGTCGCTCGGTGAGAGGAAACCGCCGCTGGAGGCGATCTTGATCACGTCGGCGCCGGCGCGGATCATCTCTCGTACCTTGCGCGTCACGCCGTCCACGCCGTCGCACACGCCGCTGGGCATGCCCGGATACTCGACGCCCCACGGGCCGACCAGGCCGCTGGGGAGCCACGCGTCGGAATGTCCACCGGTCATCGACAACATCTGGACGCTGATCTGCATCCTCGGCCCGACCAGCGTGCCCTGCTCCACCGCCATCCGCAGTCCCGCGTCGGCGCCCGAGGCGTCACGGACGGTTGTGATCCCCAGCGCCAACGTCGTCCGAAGGTTCTGGCCCATCCGGAAGAACTTCAGGCTGAACGGTTCGTTCATGACGACGGCCTCGTCGAAGTCCTCGTAGCGCATCGCGAGGTGTACGTGCGTGTCGAAAAGGCCGGGCAGGAGGGTCTTGCCGGTGACATCGACGGCAACGTCGCCCTCCAAGCCGGGGCCGACCGCGACGATAGCGCCGTCCCGGATCAGGACATCCGCCTCGGCCACGGCGGCCCCCGTCCCGTCGAACACCCGTCCGCCCTGAAAGACCGTCCGCACGTCACTACCTCCCCTTGGCCGGTGCTGCATAGACTCGAGCGCGACCTTATCCCAAGGAATCAGGAGCCCACCATGGACATGCGCCTCACCGGCCCGGACCGCGACCTCGCCACCAAGGCTCGCGAGTTCACCGAGCAGATCTTGATCCCGCTGGAAGACGAGTGCGAAACAAACGACGGCCTCACTCCGGAGAGCCACGCCACGGCGAAACAGGCGGTCCTGAACTGGGAGTTCAATGCGATCAACCACGCGCAGGGGAACGGCGGCCAGGGGCTGGACCTGTTCCAGCAGATGCTGGTCGAGGAACAGTGGGGCCATGCCACCGGGGCGCTCTGGGACATCCCATGGCGCCCCTCGATCCCGTTGGCTCGTGGTACCGAGGAGCAGAAGGAACGATTCCTACGTCCCGCCGCCAGTGGCGAACGCCGCGACGCCTACGCGATCACCGAGGAGGGGGCCGGGTCCGACCCGCGCATGGTGCGTACCAGCGCTCGGCGCGACGGGCAGGACTGGGTCATCGACGGAGAGAAGTGGCACGTGACCTCTGGCGACGTCGCCGACTTCTTCATCCTCCACACAGTGGTGGACGGCGACCCGTCCAAACCGACGACGTTCCTCGTGGACAAGGACACCCCGGGAGTTCGGCTGGTTCGAACGCCGAAGTACATGCACACGTTCGTGTTCGAGCATCCGATCTATGCGTTCGAGAGCGTGCGGGTCGGCGATGACTGCAGGCTGGGAGAGGTCGGCGAGGGCTACGAGTTGACGAAGGACTGGTTCGTCGAGGAACGCCTCATGATCGGAGCCAGGACCATGGGCGCCGCGGCCCGAGCGCTTGACCTCTCGCTCGTCTTCGCGAAAGAGCGGGAGCAGTTCGGTGCGGCGATCGTAACGTTCCAGTCGATCGAGTTCATGCTCGCGGACATGGCTGCGGAGATCATGGCCGCGAAGTCGCTCCTCTACCGGGTGTGTTGGGAGGCTGCGCGCGGCGGCTTAGATCGCAAGCGCCTCCACGCTGAGGCCAGCGCCGTCAAGCTCGTCTGCTCGGAGACCGCGGGGCGCGTGATCGACAAGGCGGTGCAGATCTTCGGGGGTCGCGGCTACATGCGCGAGTTCCCAGTGGAACGCCTTTACCGAGAGATCCGCGTGGATCGGATCTGGGAGGGCACCAGCGAGATACAGCGGGTGGTCATCGGGAACGAACTGCGCAAGCGCGGCCCCGGCGTGTACACGGGGTGGCCGGGCGCCGAGTAGCTACTTGATAGAACCGCCGATGGCGTTGCCCGCCAGGTTGAGCGACACCAGGACCGGGTAGGAGAGGGCACCCAGCCCCAACACCACCGCAACAACGACACCCGTCCCACCCTTCCGACCACCGATAGCCGAGATGAGTGCGGCGCCGATGGCGATGGCCCCCGCCGCCAACGCCACGACCTCAAGCCGCTGGCCCAACATCGCCCCCGAGGTCAATCGGACGGTGATCGACGCGAGGAATCTGGAGCTCGGGCTGATCCGATGAAGCCAGAGCAGGGCCGAACACGCCGCTCCCACCAGCCCCACCAACACCGCGAGGAACGTCATCGGGTTGGCCTTGCTGCCCGAACTTCCGTAGATACGACCACTCATCACGTGCCATCCAAGCACCGAACGACCGCGGCAGGCAACCCCGGGATGGTGAGTCCCGCCCCCCCCTTCACGAAGTCGTACTTGATACCCGGCCACTGGCCCGGCAATCCGGGATAGGACTGCGGGTTCGGTGCGGCGCTGTTCCACTGGAAGCCCGACCAATCGGGAGACTGCCATCCGTGCGTGGAGAACGGTGCGATCGCCGACACACCGCTCCCGAACTGCCGGCGTTCGACCAGGAAGCGGCCCTTGAACGCCGGATCCCCGGGCGTCGTGAGCTTCACGTACCAGCGCTCGATATCGATGAGGTACCCCTTGTCCGTCGGGGGTGACTCCGGCCCCACGAAATACCGCATCGCCACCACGTGGAACGGACCCGGATGCCCGCTGGCGATACCGATCTGCTGGAGCGGGAACGTGTAGTTCGCCGATCCGGGCGCGGGAGAGGCGTACCCATTCACGCATGAGATGGGCTGCACCGGAGTGGGAGTCGTACCTGCCGTCACACCGGCTACATGTGGTGCGCACGCCACCAACACCGGGATGATCAGCACCGTCCAGAGCCTCTGCATCATCGCTCCATTCTCCACGACGGGACCGAGTTATGGCTTCCGGCCTGATAGAACTTATGGCGATGAACAACGACCGCCGGGGAGCATGATGCAAGAACAGATCGGGTCGCACCCGCGCCACGAAGAACGCCGGGGTGACCACCCGATGCCGGTATCCCGGCGCAGGTTCATGGAGAAGTCCGCCATGGCGGTCGCGGGCGGCATCCTCTTCAGCTGCACCGGTGGCAAGCGGAAGCCCTCACCGACGTCGGTCTCGTCCTCGCCCGTCTCGACGGTAGCCACGAAGACCCCCATCAAGCGTGTGATCTACCTCATGCTCGAGAACCGAAGCTTCGACAATGTGTTCGGCCGGTTCCCCGGGGTGAACGGGGCAACGACTGGCGTGATGCTGGGGCAAGAGCGGCCGCTCCTGCGTTGTCCGGACTGGCTGCCGGGTGATCTGGGGCACGACCGCGCCTCGGCGCTTCGGCAGCTCAACGGTGGCAAGGTCGACAACTTCGGCATCAATGACTACGGCGATCCGTGGGCCTACACGCAGTTCCGAGGAGACGAGATCCCCGCGTACTACGGCTGGGCTTCCGACTACGCGATCAGCGACAACTTCTTCTCTTCGGCACTCGGGCCCTCATATCCCAACCACTTCTTCTTCATCGCGGGGCAGTCGGGCGGCGTCATCGACAACCCGGAGAACATCATGGCCGGCGTGTACGGTCAGACTGCGGGCAAGCCGGGCGGCGGACACTTCAAGAGTTGGGGATGCGACGCGCTCGGGGAGAACGTCTACGTCTTCGCGGAGGACGATCACGGACAGCTCACGAAGCACGATACGTGCTTCCGCTTCAAGACCGTCGGCGAGCAACTGACCGAGCACAAGGTCGATTGGCGCTACTACGCACCGCTCCCGGGATTCCTCGGCTACTTCTGGAACGCCTACAACGGCATCCACGACGTCATCCACACCGACATGTGGAACGAACACGCGCAGTTCAACATCGACAACCTGGTGAAGGACATCGAGGCGAACGACCTGCCCTCCGTCACATGGGCCGTTCCTCATTTCCAACTCTCGGATCACCCTCCGGCGTCCACATCCTTCGCGCACAATTGGGTCCAAGACATCGTGAACGCGTTGCAGCGCAGCGATCTCTGGTCGTCAACCGCGCTGTTCCTCACGTGGGATGAGTGGGGAGGATTCTACGATCACGTTCTTCCCCCAACGGTCGACGATGTGAGCCTTGGGTTCCGAGTGCCGCTCATCACCATCAGCCCCTACACGCCCAAAGGCCTCATCGATGACGAGGTCGGCGAGTTCTCGACCCCGCTTCGATTCATCTCGGACAACTGGGGGTTGCCGTACCTCACGCCTCGCATCAGGAACACCCACGACATGAGCCACATGTTCGACTTCACGAAGAACCCGCAGAAGCCCCGCTTCTCCACCAAGCGGGCCAAGACCTTTGGCACCCCGTGGCAACATCCCAACTCGTTCAAGGGCTGGCCCCCCGGCACGGTCCCGGCGCCGAACGCGTTCGGCTAGACCTGGCCCCTCCGCGGGATCACCAGGGCGTCGACCGCGACGCACCCGTCAGCCGACACGATCACGGGGTTCACGTCCAGGGCGTCGAGGGACTCGCCCAGGTCGGCGGCTACTACCGACAGCCGTGACACCGTCCGGGCCAGCGACGCAACGTCCGAGGGACCGGATCCGCGGAGCCCGTCCAGCATCGGGCGCATCTGCAGACCGTCGATGAGCGCCTGCGCACGAGCTTCGTCCAGCGGTGGCAGCGCGAGCTTGCGGTCCTTCAGCAGCTCCACCAGGATGCCGCCGGCCGCGACGAGGACGAGCGGCCCGAACGTGGCGTCGCGGACTATCCCGAGCGCCACCTCCACGCCTGCCGGCGCCATCGC
>JANXVR010000004.1 GCA_025351565.1 Actinomycetes bacterium | reverse complement strand
CCAGAACCAGCCCGATGAGCACCGCGATCGCGGGGCGGTAGCTGTGCATGTAGACCTTCGACAGGATGAAGACGAGGCCCGCCGAGAGCGCGGCTGAGGCGAAGAACCCGCGGTTGATGGCCTTCATGCCGTGCTCCTCCTCGGAGCGCGGCGCCACCGCGAGGATGCCGACGATCGAGGTGACGACACCGATAGCGCGCACGAAGAGCGGGAACATGACGCCGACGATGGCGCCGAGGGGGCTGTGCGCGTAGGCCGCAGCGCCCAGGATCAGGGAGGCCACCAGCGTGACCTAGTAAGACTCGAAGAGATCGGCGGCCATCCCGGCGCAGTCCCCGACGTTGTCTCCGACGTTGTCCGCGATGGTCGCCGCGTTCCGCGGGTCGTCCTCCGGGATGCCCTGCTCGACCTTGCCCACCAGGTCGGCGCCCACGTCGGCAGCCTTGGTGAAGATCCCGCCGCCGACGCGCATGAACATGGCCAGGAGCGCGCCGCCGAATCCGAAGCCCAGCAGCACGCTGGTGGCGTCGCCCTTGAAGTAGATGAGGATGATCGTGGCGCCCATGAGGCCCAGACCCACCGTGAACATGCCGGCTACGCCGCCGGAACGGAACGCGATCCGCATCGCCTTCTTCAGACCGGTCTCGCGCGCCGCGTTCGCCGTTCGGACGTTGGCGCGAACGGCGAGCCACATGCCCGTGTACCCCGTGATGGCGCTCAGCCCGGCGCCCAGGACGAACGCCAGCGACCGCCCGAAGCGGATGGCGAACGCGGAGTGGATCGAATCCTTCGGGACGGGGAGCACAAAGAAGAGCGCGATCGCCAGGCCCACCAGGAAGATGCCCACGGTCCGGAACTGCCGGGACAGGTAGGCGCTCGCACCCTCCTGGATCGCCTTCGCGATCTCCTTCATCTTCTCCGTGCCTTCGGGCGCGCTCAGGACTTCCCGAGCCAGGTAGTACGCGAAGATCAGCGCGACGAACGAGATCGCCAGGATGACCCACAGGTCCCTGGATTCGGTCGGGCCGAATACCGCCTTGATCAGCCCTTCGACGGCAAGCAGGTGCATGAACCCCTCCTCGGTCTTTCTACGGTTGAAGGTCCCGGATGCAGCCCCGAGTGTGAGGGTGCGCCGGTGATCCCCGGCCGGGGCCGGGACCGGGGCAGTATAGGGAACCGCCCGCCCGTCTGACCTGCGGGAACCCTTCGGGTCCGGCTACGCGTGCGCCGGCACGGACCCGTGGTGCGTCCGCACGTGACGGTGGTGCCGTTGGTGGCGGTGGTGTCTATTCGGGCCGGACACGGGCGGAGTTCCGGGAAGTGCCGTCCCGCCGAGTTGGTAGACCTGGACCCCACCGGTGGCGATGGGGGTCACGTTCGTCGCAGGACCGATGAACGGCGCCCAGAGCCGGGCAAGAGGATCCTCCACGATGATCGTGCTCACGTTGTGCTCACGGATATAGGTGGCCAACGTGCCGGCGAGCAGGCTTGAGGGATCAGCGGTGTCGATGGCGTGGTACCCCGGTGTCCCCTGGAAGGACGCCGGAGTGGGTCCCGTGTGGCCCTGCGCGAGCCGGAACCAGAAATGCGATTGCAGCTGTGCCAGCATCTCCGCACCCTTGTCGGCGTGGATGTAGAGGATGGTGTGGTTCTCCGGGATGTACCGCCGATAGGAGCCGCTGGCGAAGAACGCCGGCGTCCGCAAGGGCGTGTGGACATCCTCACCCGCGATGTTGGGGATGAGCATCACGCCGGCCAACGCCGCGACGCCCAGCCGCATCCAGGGCTGCTCGGCCGCATCGACCCACCGGGTGGCCGCTACGGCGATCCCGAGCCCCGCGAACATCGTGAACCTGGACGGCAACGCGTCCACCAGGATCGGCACATGGGCGAACGGCGTCCACGGCATCGGGATCAGCTGGTGCCCGTTCACGTGCAGGTACGTGCCGAACGAGAACACCAGGGCCACGCCGGCAAATACCAGCGCCCACCGGGTCACGCGATCCTTCCGCAGGGTGAGCGCCGCAGCGATCAGCAGCCCGATGAGTGGGATCGGCAGATAGGCACCTTGCTCGGCAGGCGATCCCAACGTGTGATCGGTGTACTTGTGGAAGTAGTCGCCGCCGATGAACGTCGAGCGCCGGGGGACGAGGAAGCTGGCCGCGTCCACGGAGCTGCTCCCCTGGATGACCGGTCTGATGGGCCGCGCCGGTGCCCCCTTCAACACGAACGTCAGCATCGGGAACAGGACCAACGCCGCCAGCGCGAACCCCGCAACGATCCACACGCCCGTCTTCGCCACCTGCACCCGATGCTCCTTCGCGGCGATCAGCGCACCCAGCAGCGCGACCCCGCCGAAGAACGTGAGAGTGGCGAACACCTCGGTGGAGATCGAGAACTGCAGCACCAACAGGAGCCCGAGCCCCACCACGAACCGGCCCACCGGCAGCGTGCCGTCGATGCGGCGGATGACCAGGTAGACGGCGAGTGGGACCGGAAAGATGAAGAACAGGTTCACATGGCCGGTCAGCTGTTCGGTCATGTAGCTGGAGAAGCCGAACAGGTAGCCGCCCATCAGGGCCGGCCAGAACCGGGTCGAGACGCGCCGGCAGATCAGGTACGCACCCCAGGCGGCCAGCGCCGGGGCCAGCATCGTGGCCAGGTTCATGCTCACCAACGGGCCAAACGCCTTCGTGATGGGCCAGAAGATGATCGCCGGCCCGGGGATACTGGACGTCCAGGCCAGGTTGATCCCGGATGGCTCGAAGATGGCGTGCGACACGACCGGACTCACGCCGTGGCTCAGGGCATGCGGCCACCACGCGAACATCCAAAGGAAGATCGTGGAGTCGCCTGCCCCCTTGCCCGTGAACGTGGTGGCGTAGTTCCGCAGCACCGGAAGCCCGTAGAGGAGGAACGAGACCGCGAAGTAGGCCAGGAACGCGAAGATGCCCTGCCGGCCGCGGGCACGGCGGGGCCCGGACTCGCGGATCGCTTCGGCCGCGGGCCCGTCGTCGGGCCGCGGTGGGGGGTCCGCGTCGTCACGATCGCCCGGGGGTGCCGGGGGCTCGGGGATCAGCACGGCGGACATCTGCCCTGCCTTCGTCGGTGGGGACGCGAGGGTTCGAGCCACGTGGGGGACTCTATATTCTCCACGTGTGGGATTCGAGATCTTCGTCGGCGTGACGCTCTCCCGGCCCGTGGGTACCCTTGTCGGGCTTTGAGCGAAGGTCGTCACGCCTCCCAGTCTTCCCGGACCCAGCCAGCCGTCATCGTCGGCATCGTCGCCGTCGCCGCGGTGGTTGCGGTCGGCATCGTGCTGCTCGTATCCAAGGGCAAGAACCCCTTGGATGTCATCACCGGCGGTAGCGACAAACCAGTCCCCGCGTTCAACTTCACGGTTGCCAAGACCCGAGCTGTGCCCACGAAGAGCGGCGCCAGCTCGAAGAAGCTGGCCGGCAAGGCGGCCGCAGCGTCCAAGGCCTCCGCCACCGTGCTCGACGCGTTCTACACGGACGCCTTCCTTGACCCGAACGTGTGGGGCCAGGCCCCGACCGCGTTCGGCAACTTCACGCCGGACGCGAAGACGGCGGCGGCCAAGAAGCTCACCATCCTTACGGTGGGACCCAACGCGGCGACAGAACTCACCGATCTGCAGCCCCTAGCCAGCAAACTCACCGCGCAGGTCTTGTTCGACGACAAAGGGGCGGCCTACCAGGTCATCGCGACCGTCGCGTTCAAGGCCGACGCCACGCTCAAGGCCGGCGGTCACGCCACCCTGACCAGCACAGGCCAGTACTTCCTGCAGCAGGTCGGCGGCTCGTGGAAGGTCGTGGCCTTCGAGGTGAAGCGGGCAGACACAACGGCCCCTGCGGCCCCCAGCGGGCCGAGCCCGACGGGGGCCCAGTCATGAGGCGACGGTTCGGGCTGGTCATCCTCGCGCTGCTCGCGTGGGTCGGGGGCACGGTGGTTTCGGGCATGGGGACCGGCGGGACCGCGGCCGCCCAAACGCCGGGGATCATCATCGGCAAGGCGCACGCCGGTTACACGCCCTCGCTCACCGGCAACAAGCCTGTGGTCGTCCTGGCGGTCGGCAGTGGCGCCCGCCCCGGCGACGACGTCATGCACTCGCTCTCGGACTCCATGCACGTCATCTTC
>JANXVR010000275.1 GCA_025351565.1 Actinomycetes bacterium | reverse complement strand
CTACACCCGCCCAGCGGAGCGGCGGAACGGATTCATGCAACACGGTGAGGGATGCCAACACGATGATCACGTACCCGAGCGCCGCGAACGGATAGGCGAAGGACAGCTCGACCCGCGAGAGGGCGAACAGCCAGACCACCGCGGACAGGCCGAACAGCACGAGCCCACCCCACACCACCGGCGAGGCCGCCAGATCCTTCAGCCCCCCGGCTCCGAGGGCGATGTGTCCACCGCCGCCGGCCTTGGTGACCCGGTCGACGCCGACCTTCAACGTGACCTGTGCCACGCCGGCCAGGAAGACCGACACGAGGATGAGGACGATGTTCATGGGATCGCCTTTCGTAGTGGTTGGGGAGGGTGCGGGGGCGCTCACAGGTCTTCCACCGCCGCGTCCATCGTGATGAACACCTGGTCGCGGCGCTCGCCCGATTGCTGGACCTCGAACGAGTACCGCTGGTCCTGCACGTGGTAGACGCGGCGCGCATCACGTCCGTGGACACCCAGGGTCACCCAGTACCTGCCTTGGACGAGCGGCATCGCGCGAAGATGGAACGTCACCCGCTTCTTCCCGTCGAAACGCCCTAGTTGGATCTGCTCGGAGACGGTGTCGCCGCCGAACACGTAGCGATTGGTGCCGTCGTGGAGTGCGAACGACACCACGGGGTCGTCGATCGGCGTGTTTGCCCTCAGGTCGACCTGGATGGTGAGGGATTCGCCCGGGTGAACCGGACCGTCCGTGGCGCCGGAGGCCCGGATCAACTCGGCGCCCATGATCTCGATCTCCTTGGAGCCTTCCTCGGTGGCGTAGTCCAGGTCCTTGTGCAGGATCTTCAGTCTGAGGGCGCGGACCACCTCGTCGGGATGGCCCACCTTGTACACCTGGCCGTGGTCGAGCATCACCGCCTGGTCGCAGATCTGGCGAACCGTGTCGAGCGCGTGGGTGACCAGGACGATCGTTCGCCCGTCACGCTGGAACTGGGCGATGCGATCCAGGCAGCGGGCTTGGAAAGCCTCGTCACCGACGGCCAGAACCTCATCGATGAGCAGGATGTCGGGATCGACGTGAACAGCCACGGCGAACCCCAGCCGCACCAACATCCCGGACGAATAGAACTTCACCTGCGTGTCCATGAAGTCGCCCAGCTCGGCGAAGTTCACGATGTCGTCGAACACCTTGTCGGTGTCTTTGCGACCCAGCCCCAGAAACGCCGCGTTGAGGTAGACGTTCTCTCGCCCGGTGAGTTCGGGGTGGAACCCCGCGCCCAGCTCCAGCAGCGCCGCGATCCGGCCGCGCTGGCGGATGCTGCCCTCGGTTGGACGCAGGATCCCGGCGATGCACTTCAGGAGCGTGGTCTTGCCCGACCCGTTGTGACCGATCAACGCGACCGACTTGCCCTGCGGCACCTCGAACGTCACGTTCTTCAGCGCCCAGAAGTCCTCGGCGCGCGTACGGCCCGATAGGAGCCGCGCCTTGAGCGAGCTGGGCTTCTCGCGATACAGCCGGAAGACCTTGGATACGCCCGCGATCTCGATGGCGGCAGGCATCTACAGCTCCTCCGCGAAGTCGCCTGCGCGGCGGAAGAAGGTCCCCCACGTGAACCGCAACAAGACGAGTGAGGCGACAAGCATGACACCGAGGAGTAGCGCGAGCCATGCGAGGCTCACATCTGGCAGGACCGTGTGGAGCTGTGACGGGGTACTCCCATCGGGGACCATATGGACCCCGTAGAGAGCGCGTTGGAACCCCATCACGACCGACGTCAACGGGTTCAGGAGGTAGAGCTTCCAAAGGATGGGGTGCGCCACATGTGCCGCGATCCCGTTCACGGGGCTTCCGAACACGAAGTAGTTCTGTACGACGAACGCGGAGTAGACGATCGGCGTGAACCAGAACCACACGAGGAGTCCGAGATTCACCAGGTGTTGAACATCGCGATAGCGCACGTTGAGCGCCGCAACCCAGAAGGTGACGGCAACCGTGAACACGAGCAGCGTCGCGACCGCGAGCGGATACAGGAAGAGGCCCCCGATGGACAGGTGGTAGCGCGTCACCAGCATGAAGAGGAACAGCACGCCCGACTGCAACACGAAGTCGACGAGTGACACGCCGATCGCAGCGAGCGGAAGCAGTTCGCGGGGGAAGTAGACCTTCTTCACGAGGTTCGCGTTGTCGAGTACCGCCCGGGCGCCTTGGGTCATCGACACGGAGAACATGTTCCAGGCCAGCAGCCCCGACAGCAGAAACACCGGGAAGTGCGGCACGTTGTTGCCCGTCACGATCACGACGAACGTGAACACGATGAGGAACACCACGGGGTTCAGCAGCGACCAGACGGCGCCCAGCACCGAGGCCGTGTACTTCACCTTCAGTTCCTTGCGGACCAGGTTCAGCAGGATCTCGCGGTAGCCGTACAGCTCGCGGACACGCTGGAAGACGTGCAGCTTCGGCGGTTCGGATGTGCGTTCGGTGATGTTCAGCGCGGTGGCGATGGCTGAGCTCCTACGGGTCACGAACACGCAGGTCAGCGCGTTCGCACGAGTCTAGCAACCGGGTCAGGCCTGACCTTGAAGGTTCGATGGCGTTCCTTCGAAGGTCTCCATGGCTCGGAGGTAAGAGATGCCGGGAAGTTCGTCTGCCCCGGTGTCCTGGATGCCCATGTCCGCCAGGGCACCCGCCCACAGCTCGAGAGCATCGTGGGCGGGGTCCGTCACCATCGCCAGTGTCTCCTGGATCACGCGAGAAAGGGATGCCGCCGCGTCCGGGCCGGGCGCGATCACGCTGGCCGGGGTAAGCGATCCGAGCGTCCGGAGCTGATCGGTCAGGCCCCGGCCGGGAACGACGAGGAACTTCGTCCGCCTGGCGAGATGCGCGACGGTCGCCAGTCCGAAACGCTCTTCCTCAGGAAGGTCCGGACCGAGGCTGTCCTGTACATCCCTGGCGATGTGCGCTGCGCGATAGCCGAGCGGGTCGCCCAGCCCGCGCAGCCGCCAGAGCAATGGGGAGATGTCGGCGACGTCCAGCAGGACGACGCTCGAGGCGATGAACGCGGCGCGGTAGGCGTTCAAGTAGAGACCGGGGTCAGCCCCGATCTCGATCACGGCTACGTGGTAGCCGTGCGACCTGTGGACGTCGCCGGGTTTCACGGGCCAGGACCGGTCGATGCGGACAGACGTGGGGAAGCCCGCGGCGTGCAGCGCCGCCACCGACAGGCGCGAGGGCGGGACCATGAGGAAGACGTCCCCCAGCGTGCCCGGCACCAGGATCTTGGGCCCGAAGAATCGGCGGCCGGCGGCCCACGCGATCCGCCCCAGGCGCGTATGCCGCGGGATGAACCGTACGGCGACGTCGCGCAGGCTCATGGCCCCAGCAGTCGTTCGACGATCTTGGGCCAGCCGGGCACGGTGTCACGGACGCGCGCGCGACCTGCCGCGCCGAGACGCGCGGCGAGCGCCCGGTCGGCGTGGAGCCGTTCGATCGCCACCGCGATTGCCGCGGCGCCCGGTTCGGCGACGAGGCCGGTCTGTTCATGGTCGACGAACTCCAGCGGCCCGCCGCTGTCGGAGCAGGTGATGACCGGCCGTTCGGCGGCCATGCCCTCGATCGTCACGTAGCCGTAGTCCTCGTCGAAGGGCGGGTAGAGCACGGCGAGCGCGGTCAGGTACAACTCGTGGAGCCGTTCGTCGCTGACACCGATCTCCAGCCGGACGCGGTCCCCGAGCCCGTGCCGCTCGATCAGCTCTCGCAGCAGCGGTTCGTCGGGACCGCGGCCCACCAGCACCAGCGACACCGGCGAACGGACATGCCGCATGGCTTCGATGGCCAGGGCTTGCCGCTTCACCGGTTCGAAGCGGCCGGGCAGGAATACGTGGTCGCCGTAGGGTCCGGGCTGCTCGTCCAGAAGCGCCATCGTCGCGTCCGACGGGTGGTAGAGGACCTCGCCCTGGACCCGCAGCGACTCCCACAGCCGGCGCTTGACGTTCGCCGAGTTCGTGAAGATCCGGGAAGCCTCGTCGAATCCCACGCGATCCGCGGCGACGATCATGTCGCGGATCGCGGGCCCTTGGGGCTGAAGGGACAGATCGGCGAACTCGGGATGGTCCCAGAGGTCGTAGGCGGTCCGGTGCTGGTGGACGAGCCAGACGATCTTGCGTTCGTGGTGGACGAGGTAGGCGGGGAACTTCAGGGCGATCACCGCGTCGACCTTCAGTCCGTTGGACTCGGAGATATCGAAGCTCCGCCAGATCGCCATGTTGTGCGCGAGCCGCGCGGGCGGGAACCATTGCCAGGCGATGGTGACCAGGTCCGCCTCGTGACCGGCCGCCTGGAGCGCGCGGACCAGCGCCTGCGCGTGCGCCTCCGCTCCCCCACGCACGAACGCGGCCTGCGGATGCAGGACCGCGATCCTCACTCGGCCGAACCTCGCCGGTCCGCGCTGCCCATCTGGACGAGCAGGAGCCGAAGTTCCTCGAGGTCGGCCTCGACGGCCAGGAGACGATCGGCGAGCGCCTTCGTCAGCTCGGCCTGATCCGCAGTAAGGCGATCGTAGCGGCGCGTGATCGGCCGGGCCAGGCGGAACAGCCGGTACTTGAAGAAGCGGCGGCCGCGCCCGGCCGAGATGAGGTTCGCCTCGCCTAGCGGGATCAGCACCCGTTCGTCGGCACGAACTTGGGTTGCCAGCTCACGGAGTCTGTCGCGCACCTCCGCCGTGCTCATGTTCCCTTTGGCCGCGTGCTCCTGCGCCCAGTACAGCTCGCGAGCGAGCGCATCGCGGGCGTCGTCTTCCAGGGGTTTGGGGGCCATCGTTGCAGGTCAGCCTAGCAGCCGGATGGACGGCGTCCGAACGCGCTCATGCCGGCCCCGTCGAGGTGAGGAAGGCCATCAACGCGGACTCCAACGAGGGCATCGGTGCCAGGCCGAGGTGCGCGGTGTACACGCTGGTGAGCGGCGAGTTCACCGGGCGGGGCGCCGGCAAGCCGAGGTAGGAAGCCTTCTGCGGCTCGACCGTCCCCGGGAGCCCCGCCAGCTGTTTGATCTGCCGCA
>JANXVR010000272.1 GCA_025351565.1 Actinomycetes bacterium | reverse complement strand
GCTCGGCTGAGCATGGCTTTGATTGTACGCGTGTTCGCGTTCCGGTCGCTCGAACTCGACTCGGAAGCGGCGATCGATCGGCTCAGGCCGGTAGGCTGGATGGCCGCTTTGGCGGCCTCGCAATTTGGGGTCGCCTTGCTGGACTTGAGGAGAGATGTCGCCGGCCTCGTGCTATCCGCTTTGAACCTATGTTTCTGGATCATGACAGTCTACGCGTTTTACCGACTGATCGATCTGGTGGCGACCATGGGAGTCGTCCTGGACGGAGCTGGTGGCGCCGTGTTCCTTCGAACCGAGATGTTGGTGACGCGTGAGATCCTCGGCGCGGTGATGGCCCGGATCGCGATCCGTGACGCCAATGGCCGGGTCCGGATCGAGGTTCAGCACGACGCCGAGTTCATCCAAACGGACCGCGAACTCCTGGAGCAGCTAGTGCGGCACGTCGTCGAGAACGCGCTGAGGTTCTCCGGGGTCGATCAGCCAGTCGAGGTGCTCGCCTCCCGCAAAGGGGGGCTCATCGAGTTCAAGGTGTTAGATCGCGGTTCCGGGATCGACCCGCACCTGCTGGCAAGGGATCCGTTCACGCAAGGGGATCAGTCCATCACGCGAGAGCACGACGGGCTGGGCCTCGGGTTGTTCGCGGCCACGCGTATGGCGGAGATGCTCGGCGGTTCACTCACCTTCAGTAGCCGACGCGGTGGAGGCTCGTCCGTCCAGATCCTTGTCGCGTCATCGATCCCTTCGACCGGCGCGTCCTAAGCGTCTACGCTCGCCGGATGCCTGAGTCCTCCCGCATCGGGATCTTCCGGCCGCTCGCCCACCGCGACTTCCGGTTGCTGTGGACGGGGCTCGCCGTCTCTCTCCTCGGCGACGGCATCTACCTGGTCGCTATCGCCTGGCAGGTGCTGCGCATCTCCGACAGCCCCAAGGCCTTGGCCCTGGTCGGCCTGGCGTGGACGCTGCCCACCGTGCTCCTGTTGATGGTGACCGGCGTGCTGACCGACCGGCTGCCTCGACGCCGGCTCATGCTTATCGCCGACGGCGTGCGACTCCTCGCGATCGGCGCCATGGGCGTTCTCACCATCACGGGACACGTCCGCCTCTGGCATCTGGTCGTGCTGGCGGCGGTCTACGGGGCGGGCGAAGCCCTCTTCGGCCCGGCGAACTCCGCGATCCTTCCCGACCTTGTCCCACCCGAACAGCTGGTCGAGGCGAACTCGCTGGCGCAGTTCATCCGGCCGTTCGCCCAGCTGCTGATCGGCCCGGCGCTCGGCGGCGTTCTGGTCCGAACGGTCGGTCCCGGCTGGGCCTTCGTCATGGACGCGGCGACCTTCGCGTGGAGCGCGTCGATGATCCTTCGGATGACCGAGCGGCCTTCGGTTCGCCATCCCGATGCCGACAGCACGCATTGGGCAGACCTGAAGGAGGGGTTCCGGTTCGTTCGGTCTCGCACGTGGCTCTGGGCCTCGATGGGCGTCGCGACCATCAGCCTCCTGTGCTTCTGGGGTCCGTTCGAGGTGTTGGTTCCCTACCTCATCAAGAACGAACTCCACGGTTCACCACTGGGGCTCGGTCTGGTCTTCGCCTCCGGCGGGGCCGGGTCGGTCGCCGCCGCCGCTGTGTCCGGACAGCGCGGTATGCCGCGGCGCCCGCTCACGGTGATGTACGCGGCGTGGGCGCTGGGCACGTTCCTGCTGGTCGGGTTCGCGTTCGCGCGTTCGCTGTGGCCGATGTACTTGGTGAGCGCGGTATGCCAGGCGATGTTCACGATCTTGATGGTCAACTGGTTCACGGTGTTCCAGCTCTTGGTGCCCACCCACATCCGGGGCCGCGTATCCAGCCTGGACTGGTTCATCTCCACGGCAGGGGTGCCGGTGTCGTTCGCGCTGACGGGGCCGCTGGCGGCGGCGCTCGGCGCTCGTCACACCCTGATCTGGGCCGGCGCCGTGGGGGGCGGCGTCATCGTGCTCACTGTGCTGTTCGTCCCGGGGATCCTGAGCCCGGAGCGCGACGGTTCCCTGGCTGCCGGACGTTCGGCCCAAGCCGCTTAGACTGGCCGTCATGGAGTACACGCATGTCGGACATCTCGGCTTGGTCGTCAGCCGCCTCTGCCTGGGCACGATGAACTTCGGCCCTCACACATCGGAAGAGGATTCGCAGAAGATCATGGACCAGGCCCTGGCCCACGGCATCAACTTCTTCGACACGGCGAACGTCTACGGCCGGCACCTGGGCGCCGGCGCGACCGAGGAGATCATCGGGCGGTGGTTCGCCAAGGGCGGTGGACGGCGTGACAAGGTGGTTCTGGCCACGAAGGTCTACGGCCAGATGGGCGATTGGCCGAACGAATCGCGCCTGTCCAAGCTGGGGATCATCAAGGCGTGCGAGGCATCGCTCAACCGGCTCCGGACCGACCGCATCGACCTCTATCAGATGCACCACATCGACCGCCATGCGTGGTGGGACGAGATCTGGGAGGCGATGGAGCAGCTGAAGTCCGACGGCAAGATCCTGTACGTGGGCTCAAGCAACTTCGCAGGCTGGCACATCGCCCGCGCCAACGAGATCGCGAACTGGCGTCACTCCCTGGGCCTGTCCATGGAGCAGTCGCTCTACAACCTCACGGCCCGCACCATCGAGCTTGAGGTCATCCCTGCCGTGCAGGAGTACGGGATGGGGCTGATCCCGTGGAGCCCGCTTGCGGGCGGCCTGCTGGCGGGCGCGCTCCACAAGGTCGAGGAGGGCCGGCGCTCGCAGCAATACATGCTGGGCGAGGTCGAGGGCCGTCGCGATCAGCTGAAGGAATGGGAAGACCTGTGCGAACAGTTGGGCGAGCGACCGTCCGATGTGGCGCTGGCGTGGCTCCTGGCCCAGCCCGTGGTGACGGCGCCGATCATCGGACCCCGGACTGTCGAGCAGCTGGAAGGCTCGCTCCGCGCGCTGGAGGTCAAGCTCGACGCCGAGGTGTTGGGCAGGCTCGACCGGATCTTCCCCGGTCCCGGCGGCGCGGCGCCCGAAGCCTACGCCTGGTAGAACCCCAGGGCTGATTCGATCCCGCGCGCGGCGGCCGTGACGGCTGCGGCGTAGCGCTTCGCCGCGATCCGGCCCACTCGTGTGGCGGGACCGGAGACCGAGACGACCGCCAGGAGCGCATCGTAGGGATCGAGGATGGGCGCGCTCACCGAGGCGACGCCGGATTCTCGTTCGCCCGAGCTGTCCGACCAGCCTCGTCGCTTCGCGGTTGCTGCTTGTTGGAGTAGGCGATCGCGGTCTGGCGCGGCGAGCGTGTCTGTGAGGCGCGCACGGTCGGCAGGCACAGCCCACGCGAGGAACACTTTCGCCGCGGATCCCTTCGTGAGCGGGAGTTCCGCACCGACGGACACGATGGTGCGAAGTTCGTTGGAGGATTCTGCGATGTCGATGCAGATGCGTGAGTTCATCGATCGGATGTAGAGCTGCGCGGACTCGCCGGTGACGCGGGAAAGGTTCTCGAGCGCGGGATGGGCGATGTCGCGCAGCGGGAGTTCACGGATGGCGGTGGCCGCCAGGCGAAGGAGCCTCGGGCCGAGGTAGTAGCCGCGGGCGCCGGTGATCCCGATGAGGTCGTATGCCTCGAGTGCCTGGAGGAGTCGGTGGGTGGTCGAGCGGCTGTAGCCGGTGGCTTCCATGACTTCCGTGAAGGTGTGGGCGCCGTGTTCGACCGCGTCGAGGATGGTGACGACGCGGTCCAGGACGCCGACGCCGGTCCCGTCCCCGCCTGGTGACGCTCGATCCAACCGTGCTAGAGTCATTCCCATATAGTGGTATCATATCCCAGTATTTGGGACAACCAGTGCGGAACCCCTGGTCGGAGCTTCGCCCGGTGCCTGGCAGGAACCCGAAAGGAGACAGCCCCATGCCGCAGACGCTTGCGCAGAAAGTTTGGGAACGCCATGTGGTCCATCGCGCCGAGGGCGAGCCCGACCTCCTCTACGTCGACCTCCATCTGGTGCACGAGGTAACGAGCCCGCAGGCGTTCGACGGGCTCCGCCTGCACGGACGTCCGGTGCGTCGCCCCGACCTCACCGTTGCCACCATGGATCACAACGTGCCCACCACCGACGGGCCGATCACGGACCGCTTGAGTGCGGCGCAGATGGACGCGCTCAGCCGCAACGCCGCGGACTTCGGGATCACGCTGTTCCCGATGGGCGCGCCCGGTCAGGGCATCGTCCATGTGATCGGGCCGGAGCAGGGCTACACGCAGCCCGGCATGGTGATCGTCTGCGGCGACTCGCACACCTCCACGCATGGCGCGTTCGGCGCGCTCGCGTTCGGCATCGGCACCAGCGAAGTGGAACACGTGCTGGCTACTCAGACCCTGCCGCAGAAGCCGGCGAAGACGATGGCGGTCAACGCGGAAGGCGAGCTGCCGGCCGGTTGCAGCGCCAAGGACATCATCCTCGCGATCATCAACACGATCGGGACCGGCGGTGGCGTCGGCCACGTCATCGAATACCGCGGCTCCGCCATCCGCGCGCTGTCGATGGAAGGCCGCATGACCGTCTGCAACATGTCCATCGAGGGTGGGGCGCGTGCCGGTCTGGTGGCGCCCGACGACACGACGTTCGCCTACGTGGAGGGGCGGCCCCACGCACCGCGCGGTGCGGAGTGGGAGCGCGCGCTTCAGGAGTGGCGAACGCTGCCGACCGACGACGGTGCCACGTTCGACGCGGAGGTCGACATCGATGCCACCACGCTGAGGCCGTTCGTGAGTTGGGGGACCAACCCGGCGCAGTCGGTCACCATCGACGACGTGGTTCCCGACCCGGATTCCTTCCAGGATGTGGGGCGCCGGGAGGCGGCGCATCGCGCGCTCACTTACATGGACCTGGCCCCCGGCACGCCGATCCGGGACGTGCGTCCCGACACCATCTTCATCGGCTCGTGCACGAACTCCCGGATGGAGGACCTGCGCGTGGCTGCGGAGGTGGTTGCCGGGCGCCGTGTGGCACAAGGTCTCCGGGCGCTGGTGGTCCCCGGCTCGTTCGCCGTCAAGATGCAGGCGGAGAACGAAGGGCTGGACCGGATCTTCAGCGACGCAGGCTTCGAATGGCGGGGCGCCGGTTGTTCGATGTGCTTGGGCATGAATCCCGACACGCTGAACCCGGGCGACCGGTGCGCGTCGACATCCAATCGGAACTTCGAAGGCCGTCAGGGACGGGGTGGCCGCACCCACCTGGTGAGTCCGGCCATCGCCGCTGCGACCGCGATCGCAGGCCACTTCACCACGCCGGGCGACCTGCCCGCGAAGGAGGCATGAGCAGCATGGAGCCCATCACCGTGATCGAAGGCACCGCGCTCCCGGTCGATCGCAGCGACGTGGACACCGACCAGATCATCCCGTCCGAGTACTTGAAGCGGATCGAACGAACCGGCTTCGGCCCGTTCCTGTTCGGCGAGTGGCGGGAGGATCCGGACTTCATCATCAACGACCCCAGGTACGCGGGGGCAAGTGTCCTCATCGCCGGCGCGAACTTCGGCTGTGGGTCCAGCCGCGAGCACGCGCCGTGGGCGATCGAGGACGCCGGGTTCCGCGTGGTGATCGCGCCGAGCTTCGCCGACATCTTCCGCAACAACTGCACAAAGGTCGGCGTGCTTCCGGTGGAGCTGTCCGCCGAGTCGGTGCGGGCGCTCATGGATGCGGCGCTCGATGACCCACAGACGCGGATCGTGGTGGACCTGCCGAACCGCCGCGTCACCGCGCCGGGTCTGGATGAGTCGTTCCCGATCGACGACTACACCGCCTGGCGGTTGGTCGAAGGGTTGGACGACATCGGCCTCACGCTGCGCCAGGAAGAGAAGATCACCGCGTACGAAGCGACGCGCGAAGCGTGGCTCCCCACCGCGTAGCCTGGTTGCATGGAACCGGAGCAGTTCGACGACCTCGTCGCGGGGGCGATCAAAGGCTTGCCCGACTGGGTGCACGAGGCGCTCGATAACGTCGAGCTGTTCGTCGAGCCGGAGCCACCGCCGGGGCAACCCAATCTGCTCGGTCTCTACCATGGGATCCCGCTCACGAAGCGCGGCAACCACTACGCGGGAGCGCTCCCTGACAGGATCACGCTCTACCGGTCCACGCTGGAACGGTCGGCGCGTGGCCACCGGGAGCACCTGCGGCAGCTCGTCTGCCACACCGTGGAGCACGAACTCGCGCACCATTTCGGTATCAGCGACGATCGCCTTCGTGAGATAGGGAAGTACTGATGGACGACGAACGCTGGATGCGAGCGGCGCTCGACGCGGCGCGCGGGCGCGAGGCATCCGGCGACGTGCCCGTCGGCGCGGTGATCGTTCGTGGCGATGAGGTCGTGGCGACCGGTGGGAAC
>JANXVR010000262.1 GCA_025351565.1 Actinomycetes bacterium | reverse complement strand
AGAAGGAGCCGACGAAGTGACCAGCGCAGAGATCGGGGTGTTCGGTGGATCGGGGTTCTACTCGTTCCTCGAGGACACAGAGAGCGTCGAGATGGATACGCCCTACGGCAGGCCGAGCGCGCCGGTCACCATCGGGGACGTCGGCGGCAGGCGTGTGGCCTTCATCCCGCGCCATGGTGCGAACCACGAGTTCCCGCCTCACAAGGTCCCCTACCTGGCGAACCTGTGGGCCATGAAGGAACTTGGCGTGGGCAGGGTGCTCGGTCCGTGCGCCACGGGGTCGCTACAGGCGCACGTGAAGCCCGGGGAGTTCGTGATCTGTGACCAACTGGTGGACCGAACGCGCGACCGGGCCAACACGTTCTACGACGGGCCCGTGACCACGCACATCTCGTTCGCCGACCCGTATTGCGAGGTCATGCGGCAGGCGGCGATCACCGCAGGGCGGGCGCTGGACATCCCGCTGCACGAGCGCGGAACGGTCGTCGTGATCGAAGGGCCGCGCTTCTCCACCAGGGCCGAGTCGGCTTGGTTCGCCTCGGCGGGCTGGGAGGTCATCAACATGACCCAGTACCCGGAGGCGCTCCTGGCCCGCGAGCTGGAGCTGTGCTACGCCAATATCTCGCTCATCACCGACTACGACGTCGGCGTGGAAGGGGTACCGCCCGTCACACACGAGGAGGTGGTCCGCGTTTTCACCGAGAACAACGCGAAGCTCCGAGACCTGCTGTTCGCCGTGATCCCGGCGCTCCCGGCGGAACGCGACTGCGAGTGCGCGAGCGCCCTGACCGGCGCACGATTCGGCTAGATGTCCGGCGCCGGTGAGCAGCTCATCCGCATCGAACTGGGGTTCCGCAGTCACGAGGATCCCGAGGCCGTCGCCGACCGCATCCGCGAGTCGGTGGCGAACATCGTTGGCCGGGGCGCTCTCGAGGATTTCCGCGTCCGGACGGTCCCCTTAGGCGAGAAGCCGAAGGGACTGCGCCCAGCCGACTGAGAGGTGGTTCCGCCCTTGCGTGACGAACGTCACGGACGCGGTGGGAAGCGACCGGTAGCGTCGCGGCATGGACCTTTCGACGGTGGTCGACGCACTGCGGCGCAAGTGGCCGATGTCGGCGCGCATCTTCTTCGCGCTTTCCCTGGTCCTTGGGATCGGTGCGCTCGGGCTGATGTCGGGGTACCGATCTCGGATAGAGCGGCTCCGGCCGGACCTCGGACCGCCTACGTCGGTGGTGGTCGCGGTCCACGACCTGGGTCGCGGCGCGATGGTCGCCGACGCGGATGTCGCCCTTCGAACCCTCCCGCTCGGCGTCGTGCCCAAGGGGGCGCTCACCGCGACGGCGGATGCCGCGGGGCGGGTGCTCCTCGCCGGGATCGGCGCCGACGACGTGCTCACAAGCTTGCGATTGGCGCCGAAGGGCGCGGGACCGTTGGCCGCACTCGTGCCTCCGGGGCTGCTTGCCGTGGTGGTCCAGTCGGATCTGCCGCCCGGCGCCGTACGTGCC
Source organism: Actinomycetes bacterium (assembly GCA_025351565.1). GTDB lineage: Bacteria > Actinomycetota > UBA4738 > UBA4738 > HRBIN12 > JANXVR01. The sequence goes on along the minus strand of JANXVR010000262.1, from coordinate 24,077 downwards.
GGAGACCGTATCGATGTCTTCACCACGTTCGGCGGCGCGCATGCGCACACCGAAACATCCGCCTCAGGTGCCCAGGTCCTCTCCGTGCTGGCGACCGCAGCGGCCGGATCGACCGATATCGGGGCGCTGGCCGGGCCTCAGTTGGTGCTCCTCGTCGATCCCACCACCGCGTCATCTCTGGCGTACGCCGGGGCGTTCGGCCACATCGCCATCGCCGTGGATCCCCCGGAAGTCACGGGATCGCAAGAGTTCGCCGTATCGCCCTCGCCGGTCGGCAGCTAGTATCGGCGGACTTTCGCCGAAAGGACTTCCTTCCGTGAGCATCCTGCACGCCATCATCCTGGGCATCGTCCAAGGGGCGACCGAGTTCGCTCCCGTGTCCAGTTCCGGGCACCTCATCCTGGTCCCGTGGCTCTTCCAGTGGAACGAACTGCTGCTGCACCCTGCGCTCAACAAGACCTTCGACGTTGCCCTGCACATGGGGACGCTGCTAGGCGCGCTCGCGTACTTCCGCCGCGACGTCGCCAAGTACGCGAAGGCGTTCGGTAGCTCGGTGGCACATCGCCGGATCGAATCCCCCGACGAGCGGCTGGCGTGGGCGCTCGTGATCGGCACCATCCCGGGTGCATTGTTCGGCGCGCTCTTCGAGAGCTTCATCGAGACGAAGCTCGGGCAGCCCTGGCTCATCGCCATCATGCTCGCGGTATTCGGTGTGGTCCTCTATGTGGTCGACCTGAAGATGCGCGATGATCGCAAGCTCGACGACATCGGCGCGAAGGACGGCGTCTTCTTGGGGCTGGCCCAGGCGCTCGCCCTGCAGCCGGGCGTGTCCCGGTCGGGGATCACCATGACCGGCGCGCGGCTACTCGGGATCGACCGCGAGTCGGCCGCACGATTCTCCTTCCTGCTGGCGTTGCCGATCATCGCGGGGGCCGGCGCCCTTAAGGCGTTCGGCCTCGCGCAGACGGGGTTCGGCGGGAACGGCGGGGCGTTCGCGTGGGGCTTCGCCTCGTCGGCGATCAGCGGGTTCATCGTGATCTGGGGGCTGCTGGGCTACCTTCGCAAGCACACCTTCAAAGTGTTCATGATCTACCGCCTGGCCGTGGCGGCGATCGTGGTCGGCGTCATCGTCTCGGGCACCCGATCGGCAACCGTTCCCGAGGCCAAGACCGCGCCCGTAACGCACGCGGCGGCGGCCTCGGCCCTTCCGTAACGCCTCAGAGACCGGCCAGGGACATCTCGCCGAACAACAGCGACGGTGTTCCAACGCTGGAGAAGAACCGGAGGTCATCCCCTACGCCGTTCACCCCGGCCAGCATCTCCGGCAGGGTCGAGGCGATGGTCATCTCGCGTAGCGGTTCGGCCAGCTCACCTCCACGGATGCGAACGCCGGTCGCGCCGACGCTGAATTCTCCGCTGATGGGGTTGGCTCCCGAGTGCACGCCGCTCACGTCCATGATGAGCACGCCTCCGTCCGCCCGCGCCAGGAGCTCGGCGAACGGGGTTCGGCCACGATCCACGTAGAAGTTGGATGGGGCGACCGACGGTGGGCCCGTGTACCCGCGCTTACCGTTGCCGGTCGAACGCTGGCCCCCGCCGGCCCGCGACGCCGTGTACGCGTTGTGGAGGAAGCCGTTCAACACGCCCGCGGTGAACAGTTCCGTTCGTCCGCTGGGCACGCCCTCGTCGTCGAAGGGGCAGGCGCCCGGGCCGTCCAGGATGGTTCCGTCGTCCACAAGCGTGAAGAGAGACGAACCGATCTGTTCTCCCTCGCGCCCGGCGAAGAGCGACCGGCCCTTCTGCGCGGCCTCGGCGGAGAGCGGACCCGCCAGCACCCCCAGGAAATTCATGGCGGCGAACTGGTCCATGACCACTGGGACCTTCGCGCTCGCCGGTTTGGTTGCGCCCAAGAGCCGCACACCCCGCTCCACCGCTTCGTCCGCGATGGCGCCAGTGTCGAGTTCGTCGAGCCCTCTTGCGATCGCGAAGGAGAACCCTGTTTGGGTTTCATCGCCTTCGGTGGCGAGGGTGACCACCACGCACCACGCGTCGGTTCGTTCGTACGTGGCGGCCACGCCGGCGGTCGATGCGATGACCACGGTCGAGACCGCGTCTCCGACCTGCGCCAGATCGATCTTGTTCACCCTCGGGTCGCGACTCACCGCACGCGCCTCCAGGTCCAGTGCCATCTGGACCTTCTGTTCGGCGGGGACTTGCGCGCTCGCCCCCCGGTAAAGCGACGGCATCGAGGTCCACTCGGCAGGACCCGGAAGAACGTTGTGTTCATCGGGCTCGGCGAGCGACGCGTTCTCGCGCGCCTGCACCACGGCCGCCCGAACCTCTTCGACCGACGGGTCCGATACCCAGGCGTAGCCCAGGTGCCCGTCGCGGATCACGCGGACCCCGAGCCCTCGCGTGTGGCTGAACGAGAGCCCCTCGACCTCGCCGCGGAGCGCGCTTGCTTCCGTCTCACGCGCTTCTTGCGCGTATGCCTCAACGTGTTCGTCACCCTTGGCCGCGGCGACGGCAGCATGGCACAGCTCCCCGAGGTCAGCCACCGGTCCCCCCTACCGTGATGGCCTTGATGCGAAGCGTGGGCGATCCACTGCCCACCGGCGCGGATTGGCCGTCCTTGCCGCAGACGCCCTCCCATGTGTCGAAGTCGTCAGCGACCGCGTCGATCGCGCTCATCGTCTCGATCGCCCGCCCGATCAGGTTCGCGCCCCGCACGGGGGCTTTCACCTCGCCCTTCTCGATAAGGAACGCCTCCGAGCAACCGAACACGAAGTCCCCCGTGGCAGGATTCACCTGGCCGCCGCCGAGCGACGTGACGTAGACGCCCTTGTCGGTGGAGCGGAGCACGTCGTCCGCCGCAGACGTGCCGTTCAGGATGTAGGTGTTGGTCATCCGGGGCACGGGCGGGTGCGCGTAGGACATCCGCCGCCCGTTGCCGGTCGCCACGACCCCGTCCTTCTCCGCGCGCAGCCGGTCGTACAGCAACCCGTGCAGGACCCCGCCCACGAACAGCGACGTTCGTCCCGACGGCGTCCCCTCGTCATCGAAGGTGAACGAACCCCACCCGTTCGGGATGGAGGCATCGTCGACGCCATCGACCAGCGGAGAGCAGCAGAGATCCCCGATCCGGCCGCGGTAGACGCTCGCCTCCTTGTCAACGGCGTCCGCCTCCAGAGGGTGACCGACGGCCTCATGGAACAGCACGCCTCCCATGCCCGGCGCCAGCACCACCGTCATCTCGCCGGCAGGCGCGGGTACCGAATCCAGCATGGTCACGGCGCGGCGCGCCGCGACCTCGGCCGTAACGCGCGGCGGGTGATCCGCGACAAACTCCACCCCGCGACACGCCGCCGGCCCGTGGAATCCCGTCTGGATCGTGCCCTCGCGGGCGGCCACCACCTGCGCCACCAACCGGATGCGCGGCCTGGTTTCCTCCACCCACCGCCCGTCCGACGTGGCGATCAGCACCCGTTGTGACGAGTCCGAGTACATCCCGACCACCTGCACAACCTCCGGGCTGAAGGCGCGCGCGGCGTCATCCAGTTCGCGGAGCCACGCCACCTTCTCGGCCGCGGGCAGGCCGGCGGCCGGCTGCGTCACGGGGTTCACGGGGGCCGCCTCCGACCTACGAAGATCGGCCACCGTCCCGGCCTCGCCCTGACGGAGCGCCAGGCTCGCCGCCTCGGCGACCTGCAGGAGCGACTCTCGGTCCAGCCTGTTCGAGTAGGCGTAGCCGTAGGATGTGCCGTGGGCAACTCGGACCCCGGCCCCCCGGCTCAACCCCGTCGAGAGCTCCTCCACCTTGCCGTCGTCGAGCCGGATCGACGTGCTCGACTTCTCCTCGACGAACAGCTCCGCGAACGACCCGCCGCGAACGCGCGCGGTTCGGAGCACATCTGCAACCAGGTCTTGGTCCAACATCCCGGCGATGCTACCCGGAACCCTCCGCGATGAACGACCGTCGGGTGCCCCTCGGGGCCGTACCCGTGGGGTACAGTCAGCCGACCACCGGAGGGACGATATGCGCAGAAACCCGATCGCGACCGCCGCGTTGATAGTGGCGATGGCCCTGACCCTGGCAGCCTGCACCACCGGCAGCGGCAGCGTGCGGATCCCGGCCTCGCCCACTTCAACACCGAGCGGTTCGCCTTCCCCCGTGGTCACCTCCCCGCCGACGGGCGTCGCCGGAACGCTCGTGCGCGGTCAGGCCACGCTGACACTGAGCGGCGGCCTCAGCCAAACCACAGCGTTCCCGACGCTCGGCGCCCCCGCGATCTGGTCCCCGACCCCCGGCACGATCACGCTCAGCTGGACGGGCGCCGACCCGGTCGAGTCGATCAGCATCGGCGGCCCGTCGTTCAGCGGCCAGCAGTCCACCTCTCCCACGCTGACGCTTGCCTTCTCGGTCAAGTCGGCGGACGGTCCGAAGACGTTCCGTTCGCAGGCGGGGGAATGCACGGTGACACTCAACCCGGCCGCGCCGACGCAGATCGGTGGTCTGGTCTTCTGCACGAACCTGAAGAGCGTCGACGGCGCGGTCACCGTGAACGCCCAGGGTTCGTTCAGCGCCGTGGGGTAGCGCGACGGCCGCCGCGGAACGGCGCACCGACGCCGCCTGGCTGGCAGGACTCCTGGCCTCGCTTCTGGCCGTCTTCTGGTGGCCCTACGTCGCCCACGGCTATCGGTTCGGTCTGGGGCCGGACGTGCCGGTCTACATCTGGTGGGCGCGCGTCGGCGCGGCGAACGGCCTTTCCGTGGTGGGTGAACGCCCCGGAGCTCCGGCGCTCATCGCAACCCTCGCGGGCACGCTCCACCTCTCCGTAACGGCGGTGATCGCCGCCCTCGAATGCGCGCTCGGGGCCGGGGTTGGGCTTGGGATCGCGGCCCTGCTGCGCGGCCGCGCGGTCGCGGCGAACCGGCCTGGCTCGGTGCGCGCAGCCGCCTTGATCGCCGGGCTCCTGTCGGGTCTGTTCGCGGTCCACCTCGCGGCCGGCTACGTCTCGAACCTGGAGATGGCGGTCCCGTTCCTTGGCGCCGCACTCCTCCTTGCCCACTCCGAACGCCGTCACACGGTCGGCGCGACGGTCCTGCTGGCAGGCTCGGCGCTCGCGCACCCGCTCTTCGGCGCGACGGGCGCCGTGATCCTGGCGGGCGCCGCGGCGTGGGCGTGGCGCGACGGGGAACGGGCCGAAGCCCGGCGGATCGCTGCGGCCACAGGCGCCGCAGCGGCCGTCACCTTGGCGGGGATGGCTTCGATGCTGGTCGGACCGCCGAGGCTGATGGTCGACACGTCCAAGGACGGCTTCCTGCGGCGGGTTGGACTGGGATCGACCCTGGTCCACGACTACCGCAGCAGGTTCATCCATCGATGGACCAGATACGTGCAGTGGCTGGCGCTCCCGCTGGGGGTACCCGGGTTCCGCCGGCTGAGCGGGTTCCGTAAGAGGTTCCTGTTGATCTGGGTGGCGGTGACCGCGGCCGGAGCGACGGTCGGGTTCGCGACGGGGCTCTTCCCGCCGGATCGCATGCTGACGTTCGGCTTCGCCATCCCCGCGCTGGCCGGCGTCGGCGTGATCGCCGTGTGGGAGCGGCTGGCGGATCGGGCCGCCTGGCTGGCTTGGGTCGCGGCCGTGCTGGCGGTCGGCGTCATGGCCGCGGGCGCGTTGATGGCCTATGGCCGCCAGCCGACCTTCATCTCGCCGGAGGAGGTGGCGCAGATCACGGCAGCCGGACGGCTCGCCGATGCGACCCCGCCCGGCACACCGCTCGTCTTCGTCGTGAACGACACCGACGCCACCGCGTCGTTCCTCGCGACCCGCGCAGCGAACGTCATCCGGGCTGCGCTCCCGCCCGACCGAGCGGCCGACGCGTACATCTACGTCGGCACGGCGCAGAACTTCTGGGAGCACAGGCCCACGATCGTGGGCGATCCCCAGTACGACGCCCTGTCGCGCCAGTACTTCGCGGACATCCCGACGGGCTCGGGGTCCCTGGCGTTCATCCTCACCGCGTTCGACCCATCTGCGGCGATCGATCACCCGGCGTTCTTCACGCTGCGATCACCGGGGGTCTTCGCGGCAACTCCGAGCGGAGCAGCGTCGAGCCTGTCCTCGGCGCCGGCGGCGCGCGACCCGTTGCAACCCTCCTCGCCCGCCGGGATCATCCTGGCAACGCTCGCCGTGATCGTGCTCCTGGAGGTTACCGGCGCAGGATGGGCGGCGTGGGCGGTTCGTGACCCGGTCGAGGTGTGCCTGGCGGCGCCGGCGTTCGGGATCGCCGTGATGGTGCTCGCCGGCGTGCTGTTGGAGCGGCTGGGACTGCCGCTCAGCGGATGGGTCGGCCCCACGGTGGTGTCGGTCGTGGCCGGGGGAACGGGCTACGTGCTAGCCGCCGTCAGCCGCACGAAGGCCGGCCCCGGCCCGCAGACGCCGGACCCCGTCCAGGAGTAGCAACACCAGGGCCAGCGTCACCAGCGGTGCGATGACGTAGTGCCCCACCAGGATGTTCGCGTTGTAGGCGTGCGGATATCGGTCGGGCTCCGCGGCGAACTGCGAGACCGCCAGGGCGGTGGACACGCCGAGCAGCACCCACCGGGGAACGCGGGGAAGCAGCCACACCAGCGGCAGCCCCCAGACCACGTACCACGGCAGCAATACCGGTCCGAGCAGCATGAGGAGCAATAGCGACCAGCCCCACCCCGCGCCCAGTTCGGGCGCGCCGTGATCACGTCCCGCGGGAGCGGCGGCCGGGAGGGCGACGTGGCGCGCCAGGACCACGATCGCCGCCAGAAGTACGGTGGCGAATATCACCCGCACGGCACCTGCGACGGCGCCTCCGCCCACCGCCTCCCCCAGGCGGGCGAGCAGCCTCGAGGGCGCGAGCCAGCCTTGGTGACCGGCGAGTTCGACCATCCCCAGGGTCGGGTCGTGGAGCTGGAAGAACGGCACCGCGAACCCCAGCGCGATCGCCGCGGCCAGCCCGATCCGCCCTGCGGCCGCCCGGGCGCGTTCGCCCGCGGGCCTGCGTGCGACGCACCACACGAGCAGCAGCAGCAGCGGGATGCCCCCGGTCGCCTTCATCAACGCGCCCAACGTGAGGACCGCGACGGCGGGCAGCTCCCTGCCTCGGAGCATGAACGCGAACGCGGCAGCAACGGCCAGCGCGACCAGCAGATCGTTGTGCCCGCTGGCAACGGACTGGAACAGCACAACGGGGTTCAGCCCGAAGGCCGCCACCGCGAACGCGGCCAGCTCGGGCCGCACCCGGCGCGCCGACGACGCGATCAGCGCGATGGTCCCGAGTGAGGCTCCGACCGCCAGCACGCGGAACGCCGCAACCTGGCCCGCCACGCCCGTGATGATCCGGGTCACTATCCCCGAGAGGGAGCTGAACGCCGGCCCGTACACCGCGGGCGTTCCGAGCCATTTCGGCCCGACCAACAGCGCCACGGCGTCGCGGGGGAAATCGGCGGGGGTCTGCACGTAGGGATTCATGTGGTGCAGGGAGATGATGTTGCCGTAGCCGATGTAGGAGTAGACGTCGCGCGAGGCCAGCAGCGGGAGGAACAGGATCGCCAGGTTCGCCCCCACGGCCAGCCCCAGAACCAGACGCAAGGAGACCTCGCCGCGCCAGCCCACCTGCAGGAGGCGGAGGAAGGCCGCAGCCGATAGCACCAACGCAGCCAACGAGAGGCCGACCAGCGCGTTCCCGTGCACGCTCGCGACTCCCAGCACCCGGGCGAGCCACGCGAACGGCCCGGCGGGACCCGCGCCGGGCGCCAGAACGGGCTGCAGTGGCGAAAGCGGCGCCGCGGCAACGGCCGCTTCGAAGAGCAGCCCGACCAGCATGAGCGCGACCGCGGTGACCGATGACGCGAGCAGCTTCCGCACGCCGGCGAACCTACCACCCGGCACTCGGCGCCCCGACGTGGCTGCCATACTTCCCCGGTATCGAGAAGGTGCCCGTCGGACGCTTCACACCCAGGGCATGCCGGCGAATATCCGTCCGAGAAGGGGCCCGCTGTGCGTCGATCCAGAGCTCGCGGGTCCTTCGGTCGGGTAGCGATCGGGGTGCTCGCATGGACCGTGGCGCTCGCCGCTCCGCTCGCGGCCCACGCGGGGAACACCTCGAGGCAATCCCGTGTCACAGGACACCCCTTGCACGTGGGGGCGCTCGGGGTGATGCCCGTTCGCGGGATGCGCACCCTCCCCGCGACCGGTCATGTGAGCGCCGGCAAGCTCACCTACCACGGCGGTCCGGTCATGCATTCCAGCACGACCTACACCATCTACTGGGAGCCCGCTACATGCGGCGTCGCACCCTGCAGCGTGGCTCCCGGCTACAACGCCGGCGTGGACACCTACTTCGTCGACGCGGCGGCGAGCAGCGGGACCGCGACGAACGTCTACTCCACCCTAAATCAGTACTACAGCGTCAAGCACGGGACGCGCGAACATATCCGGTACGCCCAGACTTTCGGAGCGTCCTACCTGGACACCACCCCGTTCCCGGCGACCAACGGATGCCCGGGCTTTCGCTACGGAACGTCGGGGGTCTGCCTTTCGGACAAGCAGCTGCGCGACGAGATCTCGGCGGTCATGACTTCGCAAGGCTGGACCGGGGGGAAGTCTCGTGCGTTCTTCCTCATGCTCCCCAGCGACGTCGACACTTGCTTCAGCGCGAACATCTGCGCGTTCACACAGTTCTGCGCCTACCACTCCGCGTTCACGTCCCCGGCCGGCCGGCCGGTCATCTACGCGAACATCCCGTACGCGGGGACCACCGATGCCTGCTCCAGCGGCAGGGTCCCGCCGAACGGCGCCGAACTCGATGCCACGCTCAACGCCGCCAGCCACGAGCATCGCGAGATGACGAACGACCCCTTGGGGAACGCCTGGTGGAACGACCTGACCGGCAGCGAAGGCTCTGACCAGTGCGCGTACCGGTTCGGGCCGGACCTCGGGATCGGCGGGCCGAACGACGGGTCCTACAACCAGGTCATGAATGGTCACGACTATCTGGTCCAGATGGAGTGGTCGAACAGGTCCTCGGCCTGCCTCCAAAGGGGTAGCTAGCGGTACCTAACGGACTCCTCCCCTCCTCCCGCCCTTCTGGTCGAACAGCCGTCGCACCCCGGGAGGCCCTCTCGCCATACTCGGTCTCGTGCTCCCGCACACGCGGGAACCCATGGAGGAACGCGTGATGAAGGCTCTGAAGGGAACGCTCCTCGCGGCGACCGTCGCGACGACGATGCTGTCAGCACTCGCGGGTTCGGCGCAGGCGACCGGCACCATCCACGCCTACCGGGAGCGTGGCATCGTGCTCGCGACCGGGGCACAGGCGCGGGTGACGCGCCACCCGCTCCCACTCACCTACCACGGCGGCCAGGTCATGCGCGTGAACACGACCTACGCCATCTACTGGGTGCCGGCGGGTTCGATCATGGCGCCGGGCTACCAGAGCACGATCAGCCAATACTTCTCCGACGTGAGCCACGATAGCGGCAAGAGCTCCAACGTGTACTACTCGGAGACGCAGTACTCCGACACGACCGGGTTCATCGCGTACACCTCGACCTTCGGCGGCGCCATCATCGACACGAACCCCTTCCCCGCGAACGGCTGCCCGGTGTACGCGAACGTCACCAGCTGCCTCACCGATGCGCAGGTTGCGACCGAGATCCGGAATGTGGCTGCGGCCCGGGGCCTGCCCTCCGACGGAACACACGCCTACTTCATGTTCACCCCCAAGGGCGTGGGTGGATGCTTCGACGCCACCGGGACCACGTGCGCGTTCACGTACTACTGCGCCTACCACTCGAACACGGGCAACCTGCTCTACGCGAACATGCCGTACGCCAACACCGTCCCCAGCTCCTGCAGCTCCGGCCAGTCTCCCAACGGGAACGACGCCGACGCCACGCTCAACGTCACCAGCCACGAGCATCGCGAGATGATCAACGATCCCTACGGCACCGCGTGGTGGGACGCCAGGGGCTACGAAGGTTCCGACAAGTGCGCCTGGAACTTCGGCACCCCGCTCGGGACCGCGGCGAACGGCGCCGTGTACAACCAGCTGATCAACGGACACAAGTACTACCTCCAGCGGGAATGGTCCAACGCCAGGTTGGGCTGCGTCCTGACGGGCACATAGCCGGTCGGGCCGAACCTGGGCCGGCGCCCTACACTTCGCGGATGGACCCATTCGAAGTTGACTTCCTTCCCGACGGTGGCCAGAGCGCGGCCGACGTAGCGGAGCGCGTCTGCCGGTTCGTTCGGGAAGCGGAGCGGTCGCTCGATGTGGCGATCTACGACTTCCATGCGCGCGAGGGCGCGACCGCGGCCATCGCGGACGCGCTGGAGGAAGCCGCCGGGCGGGGAGTCGCGGTGCGTGTGGCCTTCAACGTGGAACGCCAGCCCGCCCGGAGCCACGTGGTCCCGATGGCGGCCGCCCCGGAGGTGATCGATGGGCTGGACGTGCCGACGAAGGGCATCCACGACCAGGGTTCGTTGATGCATCATAAGTACATCGTTCGAGACGCAGTCGCCGTCTGGACCGGCTCGACGAACTGGACCGACGACGCGTTCACCCGCGAGGAGAACGCCCTGATCCGCGTCGACGATCCCCAGGTCGCCGCGGCCTATGCCGAGAACTTCACGCAACTCTGGGACCACGGGAGTATCGAGCCAAGCGGAGGCATCGGGCCGGTGGTGGACCTCGGCAACGGCGTCACCGCGCAGCCGTTGTTCTCGCCGCGGGGTCCATCGCTGGCTCACCGCGCGGCGGAGCGGATCGGCGCCGCGCGGCATCGGGTCCGGGTGGCCTCTCCCGTGTACACCTCCGGCGCGGTCCTGGGAACCCTGGCCGAGCTGGCAGGACGGAAGGCCTTCGATCTGCGCGGCGCCTACGATGCCACGCAGATGGTCCAGGTCGAGGGACAGTGGCGCGACTGGCCGCCCAACCACTGGAAGATCGAAGCTTGGCACGCACTTCGCCCACGGCTGGAAGGCAAGACCACTACGCCGTTCGCCCCGGGCGCGGTACACGACTACATGCACGCGAAGATCGTGGTCGCCGACGACGAGGTGGTCACCGGCAGCTACAACCTTTCCCACGGCGGAGAGGAGAACGCCGAGAACGTGCTCCACATCACCGGCGAGACCGTCGCCGTTCGGTTCGCGGCATTCGTCGATCAGATCGCGGACCGCTACCGCGCGAGCTGAGTTCTCAGCCGGCGGCGCGCGCCGACCACCGCCCGCCGCGGCGTTCCACCTCGATCTGCAGCCCGAAGCACTCGCTCAGCGCTCCGGGGCGCAGGACATCCTCGATCGAGCCCTGCGTGATGATCAGACCGGCGCGCAGAAGGGCGGCGTGGGTGGTCGTCGAAGGGATCTCCTCCAGGTGGTGCGTCGCGAGCACCGATGCGGGCCCCGCCGCGGAACCCGAGCTCATCGCGATCAGGAGCCGCTCTCGCGCGGGAAGATCGAGCCCGGCGGCCGGCTCGTCGAACAGCAGGAGGTCGTGCCGGCCGAACATCGCGCGCGCGAGCAGCACGCGCTGGCGTTCGCCCATCGAGCAGGTGCCCAGGGTTCGTTCGGACAGGTCGGCGCACCCCACCTGGGACAGGAGCGAGGCCGCGAGCGCTCGGTCCTGCGCGTCGAACTCCCGCATCCACGGCTCGAGCGCGGCGTCGCGGCCCGTCAGCACCACATCCAGGACCGGGATCGAGGGCCGCAGCTGATCGGCGAGCGCGTGGCTCACGTGTCCGATCCTGGGATGCAACGCCCGGATATCGGTCCGGCCGAGACGGTGGCCGAAGATCCTCACCACCCCGGCACTGGGCTGCCGGCGTGCGCCCGCCAACTTGAGGAGTGTGGTCTTGCCGCTCCCGTTGGGACCGAGCAGCGCCCATCGTTCGTGCTCTCCGACGCGCAGATCGACCGGCCCCAGGATGGTTCGACCGTTGATGCGAACCTGCGCGCTCTCGATCGCCACAGCGTCCATGACGGTGGAGGATACGGGCCCCGCTGGCGCCGGCGCCGCTAGACTTGCCCCGATGACGACCTCCGCACCCGGGGACGACCTGCGTCCGGCCAGCCGTGGCGGCTCCAAGCTACTGGGCATCGGCGTGTCTGGCCTGACGGTGACCTACCTCATCGTCCTGCCGGCGGTCCTTGTCGGCCTCGTCTACCTGTTCATCTCGGTGTACGCCGTGGTGAAGATCTCGCCGCCTGGACACCCGAACCCGGTGGTGATCCTGGTCGGAGTGGTGCTGCTTGTGGGCCTGATGACCGTGCTCCTGGCGGTATCGATCTGGCTGCTCGGCAGGACGTTCGAGCCTCCGAAAAGATCGGACCGCTAGAGCGCAGCGTCGTGCGATAGGCGAAGCTGCCCGCACGCGGCGTCGATCTCCTTACCGCGCGTATCCCGGATGGTCACGTTCACGCCTCCGGCCTTCAAGATCCGCGCGAATGTCTTGATGCGATCGCGCGGGCTCGGTTGGGTCGGCCAGCCGGGCGTGGGGTTCAGCGGGATCAGGTTCACGTGCGCGCCCAACCGGTAGGCGATCTCGGCGAGCTTGCCGGCCTGTTCGTCGGAGTCGTTCGTGGCGTCGATCATCGCCCACTCGATGGAGGCGCGGCGGCCGGTGCGCTTGCGCCAGTCCGCCATCGCGGCCTCGAGCTTGTCCAACGGATACTTCTTGTTGACCGGTACGAGTTCATCGCGGAGTTCGTCGGTGGCGGCGTGGAAGCTGACCGCGAGTCCCACCTGGGGGTGGTGTTCGGTGATCTTGCGGATGCCCGGAACCAGGCCCACGGTGGACACGGTGATGTGCCGCGCGCCCAGCTTGAACCCGTCGGGGTCGGTGAGCTTGGTGATGGCGGCCGACACGCGCGCGTAATTCGCGAGGGGCTCGCCCATCCCCATGAAGACGACGTTCGTGAGGCGCCGCGGCGTGGTGTCGGGAAGGGCGGAGGCTTCCCGCCGCGCCCACACCACCTGGGCCGCGATCTCGCCCGCGGACAGGTTCGCCATGAGGCCCATCTGCCCTGTGGCGCAGAACCCGCATCCCATCGCGCACCCGACCTGCGAGCTGATGCAGACGGTGACGCGGTCCGCGTACCCCATGAGCACCACCTCGACGATGTGCTTGCCCCCGCCGAGCTGCAAGAGCGCCTTGCGTGTCGCCCCCTTGTCGGCTGAGCGCTCCGTGAGGACGGTGACGCCCAGCGGCAGCTCGGCGGCCAGGCGTTCTTGGAGCACGGATGAGATTTCGGACATCTGCTCGTAGGTCGCCGCGCGGCGCCAGAGTTGCGCGTAGATCTGCCGGGCGCGGAACGCGGGTTCGCCCCACGAGGCGAGCCGTTCGGTCAGCTCATCCAGCGAGAGGTCGTAGACGGTCGTCACCGGCCGAGCGTAGCGGTTCGCGGTTCAACCGCGCGCGTTCCAGGGTCCTATGCCGCTGAGGCGCTCGGGCGTGACGCGGGTGACGAAGCCGGCCGGTGGATCGGGCATCGCGGGGAATACGACCTCCGGCCCCAGGTAGACGTGCGCGAGTTCCTGGAGCTTCTCGGCCGCGCCGCCCTCGACGATCCTCGCCGTCCCGTAGACCACGAGGTACTTCCGCAGCCCCCACTCGTTCAGTTCGTCGATCTCGAAGGAGAGCGTGACGCGCGGGTCTCGGCGGATGTTCGCGAGCTTCCGCTGATCGAACAGCGTCGCGATCACGATGTCCTCACCGTCCAACCCCGCCCAGGCGACGGTGACCTGCGGCGAGCCGTCGATGTCGATCGTCGCCAGGTGCGCGTAAGCGCCGGCCCGGATGACTTCCTTGGCGCTTTCCGGCAGCTCCATTCAGATCTTCCCTTCACGGATGACGGACTGCACGTAGCGTCCCGAATCCTTGATCGTGCGGATCTGCGTGTCGAAGTCCACGTGGATCAACCCGAACCGCTTCGAATACCCCTCGGCCCACTCGAAGTTGTCCATGAGGCTCCACACGTAGTACCCGCGCAACGGAACGCCCTCGGCGATCGCCCGCGCCGCGGCCGCGAAATGACCCTGAAGATACGCGGTGCGACGCTCGTCGTGGATCTGACCGTCGGAGGTCATGACATCCGTGAATGCCGCGCCGTTCTCCGTGATGTAAAGCTCCGGGGGAGCATAGTCGGCATGTACCCGAGTCAAGAGGTCGTAGATCCCAGCCGGATACACGAACCACCCGATGTCCGTGTACTCGCCCTCCTCGTCGACGCCCGAGGCGTGCCATGGTTCTTCGTCCGGGGCGTCACGAACCACCGACCGCGAGTAATAGTTCAGTCCGAGGAAGTCGGTGCGGGCGGCGATGGCCTCCATGTCCCCGTCCGCGATGACCGGTGCCCATCCCTTCCGCTCGTACGTGGCCATGATCTCGGAGGGATATCCTTTGCCGTACAACGGATCCAGGAACCACCCGGCCTCGGCCGCATACTGCCGCTCGGCCGCCGCCACGTCTTCGGGCGACTCGGTCGCCGGCGCCTGCGGCCACACGTTGATCGTGAGCCCCACCTTCTGCGCACCGTTCGAACGGATCTCGGCGACGGCGAGCCCGTGTGACACGAGGAGGTTGTGCGCCACCTGGACGGCCAGGGCTGGATCCGTGAGTCCGGGCGCGTGCTCTCCCACTGCGTGTCCGTCGGTTGCCACCACCGATGGTTCGTTATGGGTGATCCAGATCGGCACGCGGTCCGCCAGCGCGCGCGAGAGCAGATCCGCATACCGGACGAACGCATCGATCGTCTCGCGGCTCGCCCAGCCACCCCGGTCCTGTAGCGCCTGTGGGAGATCCCAATGGAACAACGTGAGCGCGGGGATGATGCCCGCCTCCAGCAACCCGTCGACCAGCCGGGAGTAGAAGTCGATACCTGCCTGATTGACCCGCCCGACGTCCTCGGGGAAGATCCGCGGCCACGACACACTGAACCGATAGGTGCGCAGGCCGAGCTCACGCATGAGGGCGATGTCCTTGCGCCACCGGTGGTAGTGGTCACAGGCCACGTCGCCCGTCTCCCCGTTCCGGATCTTCCCGGGGGTGTGCGCGAAGGTGTCCCAGATCGAGGTGCCCTTCCCGTCCTCGTCGGGCGCGCCCTCGATCTGATACGCGGCAGTAGCCGCGCCCAACAGGAACCCCTCCGGGAACACGTGATCCACCGCAGGAGCCTACCCAATGACCCAGAGACCCGGGTGATGTCTCCCGGCCTCATCGCGTCGCCGCTGATCGCAGCAGCGGTAGGTCCGTTTCCGGCCCGCTCGCCACAAGCCACCACTCGTGACCCGCGGTCGATAGGGGTGCTTGTCCCGGGCCGCGACCAGCCACTACGGTTCCTGACCACGGGTTCGCCCAGCCAAGGAGGATCGGCTCGATGACAGAACGCAGCCTTCGCACCGTCCGGCACGAGAAGCCGATCGACATCCTTCCCGAGGACTCCGTTCACGCCATCCGCGAAGCCACGTTCCGCGTGCTTGAGACCACGGGCGTCGAGGTTCGGTCCGAGCGCCTGCTGAAGGAGCTGGAGAAGGCCGGCGCGATCGCCGACCACGACAAGGGACACGCGCGCTTCACCCGGGAGACCGTGGAGGCCTGCCTGGCCCTCGTCCCCGACGACCTGCCGCTCGCCTCCCGGGAGCCCGGGCTGGACCTGCACTTCGACGGGAAGACCGGGTTCCTGGGCGTGGATGGCTCGGCCGCCGAGATCGTCGACCTGCACACCGGCAACCGGCGGGCGAGCCTGAAGTCCGACCTGGCCGACATCACGAAGATCGCCGACGCTCTCCCCCAGATCAGCTACATCTGGCAGCCCGTGGCCAGCCGCGATGTTCCCGTGCCGACCGAACCCATGCACAACCTGGAAGCGCAACTCCCCAACACGGGCAAGCACATCATGCTTATGACCGCGGTCACGGGGGAGCAGGCCCATGCCTGCAGCGAGATGGCCTCGGTCGCCATGGGCGGAGAGCAGGCGCTCAAAGACCGCCCGATCATCTCGGCCTTCCAGTGTTCGGTCAGTCCCCTGGTCTACGACGGCGGACCGCTCGAGGCCGCCGTCGCGTTCGCTGAGCACGGCGTCCCGAGCGGCTTCATGGTCATGCCGATAACCGGGGCGACCAGCCCGATCACCCGCGCGGGCACCCTGGTCATCTCCAACGCAGAGGTCATCGCCGGTGTCGTGTGCCAGCAGTTGCTGGCCCCCGGAGCACGAACCTTCTACGGCTCCTGCGCCACCACGATGGACCTGCGCTCGGGCGCGGCGAACTGCGGAGGTCCCGAGGATCTGCTGTATCAGATGGCCAACGCGCAGCTGGCGCGCAGCTACGGGCTCCGTTCGATCGTGGGGACGTTCGCGACGGGGTCCAAGACCAGCGACTGGCAGGGCGGCGCGGAGAACGGTGCGTCCGCCATGGCCAGCGCAATCGCCGGCGCGGACATGCTGAGCGGCGCCGGCCTCCTTTACGCGGCTCGTGTCTTCTCGGCCGTCCAGATGCTCCTGGACGCGGAGGTGTTCGACCTGGTTGCCGGGGCGTTCGACCCCATGCTCTGCGACGCGGAGACGCTGGCCGTCGAGGTCATCGAGGCCGTCGGCCCGGGGAACCACTTCTTGGACCAGGACCACACCCTCGAACACATGCGGGAACTGTGGATGTCGGACTTCTTCAGTCGAGAGAGCTGGGAGGACTGGGAGGCCGGTGGCAAGATCGAGCCGAAGGTCAAGGCACAGAAGAAGGCGCTGGAGATCCTGGAAACCCACCAGCCTTACCCGATGCCCGATGGTGCAGAAGACGAGATCCGAAAGATCGTCGCCGCGCACGAGCCGGCAGAGGCTTGATTCGCAGGTCCGATGCCCGGTGGTGTACATTGAACGGCGATTCAAAGTCTGGCCTTGAAGTCTGGCCTTTAGGAGGAGTGAACACATGAGCGACGAGCTGATCGCAGCGCTGAAAGCAGCCCTTATCGGCGCCAAACGAGAGGCTGGCCTTGAGGCCACGCAAGCTCTGCTCGACCAGGGTGTCGACCCGGTCATCATCCTGGAGGAGGGCATGGCCAAGGCCATGTTGGAGCTGGGAGCCATGTGGACGCGCGGCGAGGTCTTCCTGCCCGAGGTCGTCGCGTCGGCCACCCTGTTCAAGCGGTGCAACGACCTGGTGGAGCCCGCGCTCCTGGCATCGGGCCAGAGCAAAAAGGGCGCATTGGTACTCACCGCCACCGTGAAGGGCGACCTGCACGACCTGGGCAAGAACATGGTGGGCGCCATGCTGAAGACGGCCGGCTTCCAGGTGCATGACCTGGGCAAGGACGTGCCGGTTCAGACCATCGTCGAGGCGGTTCGCGACATGCAACCCGCCATCGTGGGCCTCTCCGCGCTGCTGACTACGACCGTTCCCGTGCAACGTGAGGTCATCAAGGCGCTGGTCGCGGCCGACCTGCGCGACAAGGTCATCGTGATGGTCGGCGGTGCCCCCGTGACCGAGGAATGGGCGAAGGAGATCGGCGCCGACGGGTTCGCCCCGGACGCCCCTGAGGCCGTGCGCATCGCGCTGGCGCTCACCGGCGCCGCCTGACCCGCCATGCCGCTGTACGACATCACGTACGAACCGCATGCCAAGACCACGCGGGTCCCCGAGGGAACGAGCCTATTCAGCGGGGCGCACTGGATCGGCCTGCCGATCGAGTCCTCGTGCGGCGGCCGCGGCACGTGCGGCAAGTGCAAGGTGAAGATCGAGGGCGAGGCCGAAGTCACCGACGCCGACCATCGCGAACTGCAGCAGAGCGAGATCGACGAAGGCTGGCGCCTATCGTGCAAGCAGCTGGTCAGCCGCGACACGGTGTGCTTCGTCCCTGAACTCATGCGCAAGCCCAAGGCTGCAACCATGGGTCTGCACCGCATGGTGGTCCTTGAGCCGAACGTGGTTCGCGTGAACCTGAAGCTGGATGAGCCCACCATCGAGGTCCCCCGCGACGACATGGAGCGGCTGCGCGAGGCGCTCCATACCGAGGGCTACGGCTTGGACCCCGACGACGTCGAGACCCTCCGCATGGTGCCGCCACGGATCGCGGACCGCACCGAGGTTGTGGCCATCATGTGCGGGGAACACCTCATCGATATCGAGCCGACAGATGCACCCGACCTGGCGTACGGCGTCGCGATCGACCTCGGGACCACCACCGTGGTTGCCACCGTCATGGACCTTGGAACAGGGATGGCCGTCGGCGTGGCAAGCGGCCTGAACCGGCAGGCGCAGTTCGGTGGGGACGTCATCAGCCGCATCGCGCATTCGATGAAGGGCGCCGGCGAGCTTGAAGAGCTCCGTTCCACGGGAGTGGCTACGGTGCAGACCATCCTGGACGAGGCGATCGCCGAGGCCGGCGTCGATCACGATCATGTGTACGAGATCGTCCTGGTCGGCAACTCGACCATGCTCCATCTGCTGATGGGCATCGACGCGAAGCAGATCGCCGTCTCGCCCTTCTCGCCGGTCTGGCGCGAGGCTCTGGACCTGCGCGCGGCCGACGTGGGACTTCGCATCCACCCCCGCGGCAGGCTCGCGTTCCTTCCCGCGCTCGGCGCCTACGTAGGCGCGGACATCGTCGCGGGACTGGTGGCAACCGGCATCGCGCGCGAGCCCCGCTGTCGCCTCTTCATCGACGTCGGGACCAACGGCGAGATCGCGCTGGGGACCGGGGAGCGGACCGTCGCGACCGCTGCTCCCGCCGGGCCCGCGTTCGAGGGCGCGCAGCTCAAGTGCGGGATGCGCGCGGCGGACGGGGCCATCGAACAGGTCATCCTGGGCGAGACCATCGAACTGAAGGTCATCGGCGACATCGAGCCCGTGGGGCTCTGCGGCTCCGGCTTGATCGACGCGGTCGCGCAGCTGCGGCTCGCGGGCCTGCTGAACGCCGGCGGACGCATGCTCAGCCGCGAGGCTGCCGAGGCCGCCGGTCACCCGTTGGCGGATCACATCATCAACGTCGAGGACGCGCTCGCCTTCCGGCTGCATGGCGATATCTACCTGAGCCAGCGTGACATCCGTGAACTCCAGTTCGCGAAGGCGGCGGTGGCCACGGGGATCCGCTCGCTCATGGAAGAGGCCGACGTCAAGGCCGAGGATCTAGAAGAGGTGCTCCTGGCAGGTTCGTTCGGGAGCTACATCAACCCGGAGAGCGCAGTCATCATCGGGGTGGTGCCGTCGGTGAACATCGACAGGATCGTCGCGGCCGGGAACGCGGCCGGAGAGGGCGCGAAGATGACCCTCCTGAGCTTCCGTGAGCGGCAGATCGCGAACGAACTCCCGACCCGCGTCGAGTATCTGGAGCTGTCCGCAGTCCCCGGCTTCAACGACAACTTCGTCACCGCCACCATGTTCCCCGAGCTGGAGGACATCCCCTTCGTGGCGGAGCGGATGAAGCACCGCACCGGCTAACCCGAACCCACCCGACCGTGGCACGTGCCGACGGGGAAGGCTGCGGGAGATACTCGTGGGGTGACCGCACCTGTGCCCGACCTGGGACGCGACGACAAGGTACGCCTGCTCAGAAGCCGAAGGGGAGGCGATGCCCCGGGCGGTCCGGTCTTCATCCCCCGTTCCCCACGGGCGCCTCACCTGGTGGGCGCATCGGTCGGGTTCGCCGGGATCGTGAGCCTCCTCTCCGCGGCCTGGGCACCGATGCACGAACGCTTCGTCCCGCTCACCGTGGTGCCGCTCGCCGTTCGGACGAATGCGAGCTCCGTCGCCGCACTCGCGGGGCTCGGACTGTTGGTCGTGGCCGGTGGCCTCTGGCGCCGCCAGCGGCTGGCGTGGTGGGTGGCGCTCGGCCTGTTGGTGCTCGCCGGGATCAGCCACGTACTGAAGGACCTCGACGTGATAACCGCCGCCCTGGTGCTGGGACTGGCCGTGACGCTCGTGGTGAACCGCAGCGAATTCGACGCACGTCCGGGGCCGGGATCGGTTCGCCGGGCGATCGTCACACTGCCGCTCTTAGCCGGGGCGGTCTGGGGGTTCGGCGCGCTCGCCATCCTCACGCACGCGAAGGACTTCACTCCCCGGCCCGGATTCTGGGACGCGCTGACCGCGGCCGTTCGTGGGTCCGTGGGCCTGGCGCCGGGGATCACCGGTGGCGCCGGCGACAGCGGGTGGATCCTCGGACTCCTACCGATCCTGGGAGTGGTGGCGGCAGTCTCAGCCTTCGCGTTGGTACTTCGCCCGGTCGTGGAAGGGCTCCGGCGCAGTGCGGCGGACGCCGACGTGGCGGAGGACATCGTTCATCGCCACGGGTCGGACACGCTCAGCTACTTCGCATTGCGCCACGACAAGAGCTACTTCTTCTTGGGCGACGGTTTCGTCGCCTATCGCTATCTGTGGAACCTGGGGTTAGTCTCGGGGGACCCGGTCTGCGCGCCGGAAGACCGCGGCGCCGTGATGGAGGCGTTCGTCCAGCATGCCCGAGGGATGGGGTGGGGCGTGGCCGTCCTGGCCGGGAGCGAAGAGATGGAGCCCGTGTACCGCCGCCTGGGCCTCCGGCCGTTCTACCTGGGCGACGAGGCGATCCTGGATCCCAGAACGTTCAGCCTGGAGGGCCGGTGGATCCGCAAGGTCCGTCAGTCCGGCCACCGGTTGGCGCGCAGCGGCTACACGATCGCCTACCTGTCTGACGCCGACATCGATCCCGACCTTCGCGACGCGCTGGACGGCGTCACCGCCTCGTGGCGCGGGCGGGCGCCCGAGCGTGGGTTCACCATGTCGATGGACAGGTTGCCCTCCCCCCAGGACCCCGACGCCCTCACCGTGGTGGCGCGCGATCCGGACGGCCGGGCGCAGGGCTACCTTCACCTGGTCCCCTGCTACGGCAGGGAACCGGGATTCAGCCTCGATCAGATGCGCCGGCGACCCGACACGCCGAACGGCCTCATGGAGTGGATGGTGTCGGAGACGGCGCTCGAGCTCGGGCGGCGCGGAGCGGCCAGGTTCAGCCTGAACTTCGCGGTTCGGGGCAGGATCTTCGACGACCAGCTCCGGCTCACGCTGTTGCAGCGCGCGGAGGCCAAGATCCTGGGCTGGTTGAACCCGTTCTTCCAGCTGGAGAGGCTGTGGTCGTTCAACGACAAGTTCGGTCCGATGTGGCGACCCAGGTTCATCTACTACGAGGCACCGCTCAGCCTGCCGCGCGTGATCTTGGCCTATCTGGAAGCGGAGGCGTTCCTCCGGTTGCCGCTGATCGGCACGAAGGGCCGCCTGCGGAGGCCGACGGTCAGAGGTCGAAGACCGAGCACCGGTCCTTGAACGCAGCCTCCGTCGTGGTACAACCCCTCCCACCATGACCGCTCGGACCCGTTTCGCCGCAACCTATGCCGACGCCGCACGCATCCCGTTCTGGCTGGACCGCGCGCGCCCCTTCGGCGAACAGGCGCCGCTGTCCTGCGACACCACGTGCGATCTGGTCGTTGTCGGCGGCGGCTTCACCGGACTCTGGACGGCGCTCGAAGCGAAGGAGGCGGACCCCGGCCGGGACATCGTCCTGCTGGAGCAGGGCGAGATCGCGAGCGCCGCCACCGGACGTAACGGCGGGTTCTGCATGGCCTCCCTCACGCACGGGCTGAGCAACGGCGCCGAGCGCTGGCCCGACCAGATGCCCGAACTCGAACGTCAGGGCCTGGCGAACCTCGCGGGTATCGGGGAAGCGGTGCAGCGTTACGGGATCGACTGCGACTGGCGGCGAAGCGGTGAGCTGCTCTTGGCGACGCAGCCCTGGCAGGTCGCCGGGCTCCGCGAGGCCGTCGAGCACGCCGCCACCTTCGGGCGGACGCTCCGCTTCCTGGACCGGGACCAGGTGGCGCAGGAGGTTCGCTCGCCGACCTACCTGGCCGGCTTCTGGGATCTCGAGGGCGCCGCGATGGTCGATCCCGCGCGCCTCGCGTGGGGCCTGGCGGCCGCGTGCCTACGCCTCGGCGTGCGGATCCACGAACGCACCAGCGCCACCGCGCTCGAGAATGACGGCGCGGGCGTCCGGGTGCGGACCGCGCGAGGGAGCGTCCGCGCGGCACACGCGGCACTGGGAACGAACGCCTTCCCCAGCCTGGTTCGCCGGATCAGGCCGTTCGTGGTCCCGGTCTACGACTACGTCCTGGCAACCGCGCCCATCCCCGCCGAGCGGTGGGCGGAGATCGGGTGGGCGTCCCGCGCCGGCCTGGCGGATGCCGGGAACCGCTTCCACTACTACTCGCGCACCGACGACGATCGGATCGTGTGGGGTGGATTCGACGCGATCTACCACTACGGCAACGGCCTGCGGCCCGAACATGACCAACGGGACGCGACCTTCGACGTGTTGGCAGACCACTTCTTCACGACGTTCCCGCAGCTGGAAGGCACACGGTTCAGCCACACATGGGGCGGGGCGATCGATACGTGTACGCGTTTCTCACCGTTCTTCGGGACCGCGCTCGGCGGGCGCGTGGCGTACGCGCTCGGGTACACGGGTATGGGCGTGGGCGCGTCGCGGTTCGGCGCGCGCGTGATGCTCGACAGGCTCGCGGGAGCCGACACCGAACGGACGCGGCTGGCGCTGGCCCAACGCAAGCCCGTCCCGTTCCCACCCGAACCGCTGAAGTGGGCAGGCATCACGCTCACGAAACGCGGTCTTGCCCACGCCGACGAGCACGAGGGCAAGCGGAACCTGTGGCTGCGGTCGCTGGACCGGCTCGGCGTGGGCTTCGACAGCTGAGACCCACCGGTAGACTCGGCGCCGTGCTCGACATCACCGAACGTGCCGCAGGGGTCGTGCGTCAGTCCGCGGAGGCCGCCCGCCGCTTCAACCCGGACGCGAGGATCCGCTTGATCCGGGCCGCCGCCGGCCTCGCCTTCGAACTCACGGACGTGGCTGATGCGGCCGACACCGAACTCGACTGCCTGGGCACCGCGCTGTTGGTGGCCGAGGGCATCGACGGAACCATCGACACCGGCGACCACAACGTCCCGGTGCTGCTGCCCACCCCCTAGTGCGTGCCGGCGCTCGCTGCATCGGGGACCATGCGGTCGCGTTCGAATCTGTCCACGGCGAACGGCGCGATGAGATCCGGTACCCTCCCCGTCGCGAGCGTCTCCGCCAGGAGCTTGCCGAAGATCGGGGAGCCCTTGAAGCCCCACGTCCCCATCCCGGCCATCAGGTGGAAGTTCTCCACATCCGTGGCCCCGAGCATGGGCGAGGAGTCCGGGGTCATGTCGCAGAGACCGGTCCACTGGCGCATCGCGCGCGCGTTCGCCATGAACGGCAGGAACATGATCGTCCGCCGCGCCGCCTCCGCCAGGAAGTCGAACGTCGACCGCGTGGAGTATGTGTTGTACGGCAGGATCTCCGCGCCGACAAGGAACTCACCGCGCGCCGTCTGCGAGATGTACACGTACAGGTCCATCGAGCTGATCAACCCGTCGAACACGTGCGTGTACGGCTCCGTCACGAACGCCTGCAGCGGGTGTGTGCTGATGGGCAGGTGGAGTCCGGCCATCCCCGCAACGATCGAGGAGTACCCCGCTACCGCGCTCACGACCGCGCCGGCGGTCACGGGGCCGGCGTCCGTCTGCACGCCCGAGCACGCGCCGTCCGCGACGTCGATGCCGGTGACGCCGACGCCCTCATGGATGTGCACGCCGAGCCGCGCCGCGGCGGTCGCATAGGCCCACACCACGGAGTCATGGTGGGCGATCGAACCGGGTGGGTGATAGCTGGCACCGATGACCGGGAGTTCGCCGCCGCCCGACATGTCGATGTGCGGGTTCATCTTCAGGACCTCGTCGGGGCTCAGGATGTCCGTCTGGACGCCGTAGGCGCGGTTCAGCAGTGACTTGTCTCTCTCCACCTCCAGCGCGTCGATGGTGTGCACCAGGTCAAGTTCGCCGGCGGTGGTGAACATGATGTTGAAGTCCAGGCGTTGGCTCAGTGTCTGCCAGATCTCCAGGCTCGCCTTGTAGAGCGGCACGGTTTCCGGGGTGTTGTAGTTCGCGCGCACCACCTGGGTGTTACGGCCGCTGCCGCC
>JANXVR010000260.1 GCA_025351565.1 Actinomycetes bacterium | reverse complement strand
CGATTCGATCTGAAGCCCGACCAGATCCCGTCGGCCTGGTTCAACCTGATGCCGGACATCGTGGGCGCGGGGATGCATCCACTCCCCCCCCTGAACCCGCAGACGAAGGAACCGATCGGCCCGGCCGACCTCCTCCCGCTCTTCCCCGAGAGCCTGATCATGCAGGAGGTCTCGACCGACCAGTGGATCGATATCCCCGGCGCGGTCATCGACATCTACCGGCTCTGGAGGCCTGCGCCGCTCTTCCGCGCGATGCGCCTTGAACAAGCGTTGCAGACTCCCGCGCACATCTACTTCAAGTATGAGGGCGTGAGTCCGGCCGGTTCGCACAAGCCGAACACCGCCGTGCCGCAGGCGTACTACAACAAGGAAGCCGGGATCCGGCGCATCGCCACCGAGACGGGCGCCGGTCAGTGGGGTTCCTCGATGGCGATGGCGTGCAGCATGTTCGGGCTGGAATGCGACGTCTACATGGTGAAGGCCTCCTACGACCAGAAGCCCTACCGCCGGTTCTTCATCGAAACGTTCGGAGGAACGGTGGTCGCCTCCCCCAGCCAGAAGACGAACTCCGGGCGGGGGATCTTGGCCGAGCACCCCGACTCCACCGGTTCGCTCGGGATCGCCATCAGCGAGGCCGTCGAAGACGCGGCGAGCCACGAGGACACGAACTACGCTCTGGGCAGCGTGCTGGGACACGTGCTCTTGCACCAGAGCATCATCGGGCTGGAATCCCAGAAGCAGATGGAGATGGCCGGTGAGGAACCCGATGTGGTCATCGGCTGCGTCGGCGGCGGCTCGAACTTCGCCGGCATCGCCTATCCGTTCATGGCCGAGCGCTTGCGCGGGAACAAGCAGACGCGATTCCTTGCCACCGAGCCTGCGGCGTGCCCGACCCTGACGAAAGGGGTGTTCGCCTACGACTACGGCGACACGGCGATGATCGCGCCCATCGTGCCGATGTACACGCTGGGCCATGGGTTCGTGCCGGCGCCCGTGCACGCGGGCGGGCTGCGCTATCACGGTGACGCGCCGTCGCTCTCGCTCCTGGTGAAGGAAGGACACATGGAGGCGAAGGCGTACACGCAGAACAGTGTGTTCGAGGCGGCGATCCAATTCGCGAAGACGCAGGGGATCATCCCGGCGCCCGAGTCCAGCCACGCGATCCGCGGCGCCATCGACGAGGCCATCGAGGCCCGCGAGGCGGGCGAGGCGCGCGTGATCCTGTTCAACCTCTCCGGTCACGGCAACTTCGACATGTCGGCGTACGACGACTATCTGAACGGCCGCCTGCCGGAGGTGGAGTTCGACCCGGCGGAAGAGGCGACCGCGTTGAAGGATCTTCCGGAGGTCCCGATCCAGGTCTAACGGGTCAGGGGGTCGCGAGCGTCGTGGGGGACAGGCCCAGGTCGGCGATGGCGAGGTCGGCGGCTGCTTGCGCCACCAACTGGTAGCCCAGGCTGTTGAAGTGGACGCCGTCGGGCTCTCGGATGACGTCGAGATGCCCGTTGGGCTCGCGGAAGTAGGTCGTGTAGCCGCCGCTGCGCGTGGCGAACAGGGTCCAGGTGTCCAGGTAGGCCGTGTTCGGGACAACGCTGGTCATCTCCTCGAAGATGCCGTTCTGGCGCTGGAGCAGGGCACGGCGGCCCGGGTCGCGAACGATCGGCAGGCCGACCCAGACCAACCTGGCTCCGCCCGAGGTGGCGATGCGCGCGAACTCCTGCACGCGCGCGGCGTAGCCGGCCGGCCAGGCGCGGGTACCAACGGCGACCTGCACATGACCTTGCCCGTCCACCAAGGCCTGCGCGTCGTTCTCGCCCAGCATCACGAAAACGAGATCGGGGCGGTAGTCGTCGACCAGCTGCTGCATGGCGGCGGGCCAATCGAAGTAGTCGGGGCGAGCTAGACCGGTGGAGATCCGGCCCTGATCGGTCACGCGGACGAGCGTCGGGTCGAACGCCCGCTCCGTGTACGTGCCGAGGCCGCTCGCGAGCGAATCGCCGACGACGACGACGCGGAGCCGGTCACCCGGCGTGGGCGTGCGGATAGGCCCGGTGGCCGCCGGGGTCGGGCTGTTCGCGACGCCGCTGGGGACCGTGGGGATGGCCAACGTTCCCCCCGGCGCCGCGCCGGCATGCTTGCCCAACGCGCCGCGCACGGCGTCGGTGGCGCGCGTGACCTGCAGGACGTTGCTGATGGCGGTCAGGGGCGTGAGTCCCGCGATGGACAAGGTTCGCCGCAGCCCCGGCGGCGACGCCTCTGCCGCCCGCTTCATGGTGGGGGCGTAGAGGAACATCCAGGTGAGAAGGCAGATCAGGATGACCACGAGGGCACGTCCGGCGGGCATGCTCGCCGGCGCTCGCACCGGGGCGGGTTCGGGTTCGCCGGCCATCGTCAGAACCTGAAGTAGATGAAGGGGGCCACACCCTGCGGCCCCATCGTGGTGATGACGAACAGCACCCCGGCGAACAGGAGCCCCATCGGGATCGGTTGCAGCTCGGCGACACGCTGCCGGATCCGTTCGCCGAGCCCGGCCGGAGCGAACTGCATGCCGAGGGACAGCACGATGGTCCCGGCCAGCAAGGGACTGACCAGCAAGGTCGGTGTGCTCCATCCGGCCAGGAACCGTCCGAGCAAACCGAAGGCCGTCCCCAGAGAATCGGCGCGGAAGAACACCCACCCCAAACACACGAACGCGAAGGTCGCCGCGCGTTGACCCCATACCACTGCGGCCGTTTGGGTTCGGGCATCCGGCCGGCGCGCGCGGTGCCATCGTCCGGTCACCAGCCCGCCTCCGTGAAGCGCGCCCCAGAAGATGAACGTCCATCCCGCGCCGTGCCACAAACCCCCAAGCACCATCGTGAGCATGATGTTGATCACGGTGCGGCGCGGTCCGCGTTGGTTCCCCCCTAGCGGGATGTAGAGGTAGTCCCGGAGCCATCGGCTCAAGGTCATGTGCCAGCGCCGCCAGAAGTCCTGCAAGGTTCGGGCGCTGTAGGGCCGATCGAAGTTCCTGGGGAACTCGAAGCCCAGGAGTTTCGCAACGCCGATCGCGATGTCGGTGTAGCCGCTGAAGTCGCTGTAGATGACCACGGCGTAGCCGACCACGGCGAAGAGCGCTTCCACGGCCGAGTGACGCGCCGGGTCACCGAACACCGGGTTCACGATGGCGTCGGCCACGTAGCTGGAGATGACGACCTTCTTGAACAGGCCGCCGAAGATGAGCCAGGCCGCACCGGTCACGTCCACGTGGTGTTGATCGCGCCGAACGTCCAGCTGCGGGATCAGCTCGTTCGGCCGAACGATGGGGCCCGCGACCAGGTGCGGGAAGAACGAGAGATAGAGGAACGCATCGACGGCCGAGGCAACAGGAGCGTCGCCGCGGGCCACGTCGACCACGTAGCTGACCGCCATGAACGTGAAGAACGAGACGCCGACCGGCAGGATCACATCCGCCAGCGGGATCCCGAGGTGCAGCCCCAATCCCTGGAACGCGTTCGTCAGGCTGACGGAGAAGAAGCCGTAGTACTTGAAGTAGGCGAGCGGGGACAGCAGGAGCGCCACCGCAACGATGGTGGCGGTCCGCCGACGGTCCGCCTCTTCTTGGCGAGCCACCAGCACGGCACCGGCCTGGGCTACGGCGCTCACGCCGGCGAGTAGTACCACGAACCGCCAGTCCCACCAGGAGTAGAAGACGTAGCTGGCGCCGATCATGAAGAGCTTCCACGCCACGGGCCGGTGGTTCAGAACCCAGTGCCCCACGAACACCAGGCAGAAGAACAACGCGAAGTCCGTGGTCGGGAAGAGCATCTGCCTACGGAATCTACGGCATGACGCCGACGCCCGTGAACCAGCCGAACGATGGTGCGCGGCTAGGTGGCCGGCGGGTTCTTCGAGGAGGCAAGTCGCCGCTCCAGGAACGCCCGCTCCGCCGGATTGGTCACCAGCTCGATCGCTCGCGCGAAGGCTACGGCGGCCTCACCGGCCCGGCCCGACCGGCGAAGCAGTTCCGCGCGCGCCGAGTGGAAGAGGTAATAGCCGGCCAGTTCATCGCCCAAGGGTTCCATGTGAAGGAGGCCGGCCGCCGGTCCATCCGCCATCGCGATGGCCACGGCATGGTTCAGGGCGACCACCGGTGTGGGCTGCAGCTCGAGGAGCCGCGCGTAGAGGGCGGCGATCTGGGGCCAGTCGGTGTCTTCCGGACGTGGTGCGCCGGCGTGCAGCGCGGCGATCGCGGCCTGCACCTGATAGGGCCCGGGAGACCCCACCGCCATCGCGGCGTCCAGCGCACTGATGCCCTCGTCGATCATGTTGTGGTCCCACGCGGACCGGTCCTGGTCTTCGAGGAGCACCAGGTCGCCGTGGACGTCGGTGCGCGCAGCGGTTCGGGCATGGTGCAGGAGCATGAGCGCGAGGAGCCCGGCCGCTTCCGGTTCGTTAGGCATCAGGCCCACCAGGGTGCGCCCGAGCCACACGGCTTCGTCGCAGAGTTCGGCCGTGATCAGCTCGCCTTCGAGTGAGGCATAGCCTTCGTTGAAGATGAGGTAGACCACCGCGAGCACGCCGCCGAGGCGCTCGGGGAGAAGCTCCCTGGGAGGAACGCGGTAGGGGATGCCGGCGCCGCGGATCTTCCGCTTCGCGCGGACCAGCCGTTGCTGGATCGTGGGTTCGGACACCAGGAAGGCGCGCGCGATCTGGCGGCTGGTGAGTCCGCCGACCGTGCGAAGCGTCAGCGCCACGCGCGATTCCGGCGCCAGCGCCGGGTGGCAGCAGGTGAAGATGAGCCTGAGCCGGTCATCGACGATCTCGGGCATGGGATCCTCCGGATGCAGGCGTTCCAAACCGGCGAGTTGTTCGGCCTTCGTGCGGCCCGCTGCCTCGCGGCGGATCCGGTCGATCGCACGGTTGCGCGCGGTGACGGTGATCCATGCACCCGGGTTCTCGGGCGCACCGTCACGTGCCCACCGTTCCAACGCAACGGCGAAGGCTTCTTGCACGGCCTCCTCGGCTAGGTCGAAGTCGCCGGTCACGCGGATGAGGGTCGCGACCGCCCGCCCGGCCTCTCGCCGGAACAGGCGGTCGAGGACATCATCGGTTCCCACCCGCGCGGTCACATGTCGCTGACGGGACGGATCTCCATGGCGCCCGTGAGCGCCCCGGGACAGGCTGCCGCAGCCTCGATGGCTTCGTCCAGGTTCTCCGTCTCGATGAGGAAGAAGCCGCCGAGTTGCTCCTTCGTCTCCGCGAACGGGCCGTCGGTGGTTACCGTCGCCCCGCCGCGGACGCGGACCGTCGTGGCCTGGGCGGAGTCGTGGAGAGGCTCCCCGCCTCGCACCCAGCCCTTCTCGGCGAGCCAGGCGCCGTACTTGTCGTAGGCCTCGTGCATGGCCTGCCGCTGATCGTCCGTCGCGTTCGCGCCGCCGGACTCGTCGCCGTAGATCAACAGGGCGTACTTCATGGTTCCTCCTTCGCCTCGGCGGCCCCGCGGGTCGCCTGCTCACCCTATCGACGAATCCCGGCCGCGGTTATCGACGGCTCGTCCCAAGCCGGCCCGGGCCGCGAGGGTTAGGGTGTGGCGCATGGCCGGGCTGAACCCGAACGACCCACTGCTGATCGACCACCTGCTTTCCGAAGAGGAGCGCGCGATCCAGGGCGCGGTCCGCCAGTTCGTGGTCGACAAGGTCCTGCCCGACATCGGCGAGTGGTTCGAACGCGGCGAGTTTCCCCGTGAGCTCATCAAGGAGATCGCCGATCTGGGGATGCTCGGGATGCACCTGGAGGGCTACGGCTGCCTGGGCACGAACGCGGTCAGCTACGGCCTCGCGTGTCTGGAGCTGGAGGCGGGGGATTCCGGGTTCCGTTCGTTCGTCAGTGTCCAGGGGTCGCTGAGCATGTTCCCGATCTGGAAGTTCGGGTCGGAGGAACAGAAGCAGGAGTGGCTGCCGCGGATGGCGTCCGGCGAGGTCATCGGTTGCTTCGGCCTGACCGAACCCGACTTCGGCTCCGACCCTTCGGGCATGTTGACCAACGCGCGGCGGGACGGCACGGACTGGATCCTCAACGGCTCGAAGATGTGGATCACGAACGGCAGCATCGCCGACGTGGCCATCGTGTGGGCGCAGACGGACGAAGGCATCCGCGGGTTCCTCGTCCCGACCCGCACGCCGGGGTTCTCCACGCAGGACATCCACCGGAAGGTCTCGCTCCGAGCGTCCATCACGTCCTCGCTCTACCTGGACGACGTGCGGCTGCCGCAGGATGCGGTGCTGCCGGGGGTGACGGGGCTGAAAGGCCCGCTGTCGTGCCTCAGCGAGGCCAGGTTCGGGATCGTCTGGGGTGTGATGGGTGCGGCGCGCGCCTGTTTCGTCTGCGCGCTCGAGTACGCGCAGACGCGCGTGCAGTGGGGCAAACCGATCGGTGCGTTCCAGCTCACGCAGGAGAAGCTCACGAACATGGCCCTGGAGATCGGGAAGGGAACGCTGCTCGCGCTCCATCTGGGCCGGATGAAGGACGAGGGGCGACTGGTTCCCGAGCACATCAGCATGGGCAAGCTCAACAACGTGCGCGAGGCGCTGAACATCGCGCGGAGCGCTCGCACGATCCTGGGGGCCAGTGGGATCACGCTCGAATACCCCGTCATGCGCCACGCGAACAACCTGGAGTCGGTCCTCACGTACGAGGGGACCTCCGAGATCCATACGCTGATCATCGGCCAGGCGCTGACCGGACTCCGCGCCTACAACTAGCCCGCGGTAGCCTGAAGGCCACATCGACCGAACCGCCCACGACCTCAGGAGGCCCGCATGACCCGCGACACCGATTGGCACATCTTCGAGAAGGCCGTGGAGATCACCGCCTCGGCCGTGCGCGGGACGATGGGCAGCCAAGGCAGCCAGCCCGCGTCGTTCGTCGGTGACGTGTTCCGTGAGACGTTCAAGGCGCTCCAGGAGACGGCCGAGGCCATGCCGGATAAGGGCGCGAAGGCCGGCTTCTAGCCGTGACGCTCGGCGCTGTGGCGCCGGGCAGGGCCCGGCTGGAGGTCGCGCATCGAGACCATCCCAACCAAGGAGCCGTCCTCCATCACGGGCAGGTGACGGAACCCCTGTTCGAGCATGGTGTCCAGCGCCTCCGTGGTGCTGGCGTCGGGGCCGATGGTCATGGGCTCCCGGGTCATCCACAGGTGGACCTGGTGCTCGGAACCGTCGAAGTGTTGCGCCACCGCCCGGACCACGTCGCGCTCGGTGAACACGCCGAGGAGGGTCGACCCCTCCATCACCAGGGCGCTCCCGACGCCCCTGGCCCCGATCACCGTGGCCGTCTCGGCGATGGTCGCCGTGGGCGGGACCACCACCAGCTCCGTGCTCATGACCTCTCGAACGGTGGGCATCGTGGCCGAGCCTAGTCCCGACGCCCCGTCGGGGGAAATCGACGAACGGCCGGGCGCCCGGGAGCTGCGCGCCTGGTACAGGGGGCGGGCCACGCTGTACCCGTGGCGGCGCGGCATCCGCGACCCGTATCGGATCCTGGTCTGCGAGTTCATGGCCCAACAGACCCAGGCCGCGCGCGTCGTGGGGGCGTTCGACGCATGGATCGAACGGTTCCCGACGGTGCGTGTTCTGGCCGACGCGTCGCCAGCCGATGTCCTGCGAGCGTGGCAGGGGCTCGGCTACAACCGGTGCGCGATCGCGCTGCATCGGGCGGCCCGCACCATCGTCGCCGATCACGGTGGCAGGGTGCCCGGCGATGTGGACGTTCTGCGATCCCTCCCCGGCGTGGGACCGTACACCGCGGCGGCCGTGGCATCGATCGCGTTCGGTGTGCCCGTCGTTGCCATGGACACGAACATCCGCAGGGTAGCGGCGCGGGTGCTCCGTGGCGCAGAGCCGGACGAGCTCAGCCCCGCGCGGCTGCGCGCGGATGCGCAGGCATGGCTCGACCCCTCCGACCCCGGCGCATGGAACCAGGCGGTCATGGACGTCGGCGCGGCGCTGTGCCGGCCGCGTTCGCCTCGGTGCGGCGAGTGTCCGCTCCAAGCGGTGTGCGCGTTCCGTGCCACGGGGAGGCGGGGACGGTCCAGCGTCCGGCCGCAACCGGCGTTCGAGGGTTCGTTCCGGCAGGTTCGCGGCGCGCTGGTGCGTGAGCTCAGCCGGAGCGGGCCGCGCTCGCTGCCCGAGCTCGCGGCTCAACTCGGCGAAGGCTCCGCTCGGCTTGCGGAGGCAGCCGATCACCTGATCCGCGACGGCCTCGTCGAACGCACACCATCCGGCGAGCTCCGACTCAGGGAGTAGCCCGGATCAACTGCCCTTGAGCGCGGCGATGACCCTCTCGCCGAAGCGTTCCACGGCCCGGGCCGCCGCGTCGAACGTCATCCCGGGGTAGTGGAGGCGCACGACCAGATCCAGGTTCGCCCGGTGGCCGAACTCCTCCACCACGGGGCGGAGACGCCGGATGATCTCGTCGGTCGTGCCGCCGGCGACCCCGGCCCTGGCGGCGGCTTCATCCGCGACCGTGGGTTCCGCGGAGTCGTGCGCCGGCGTGTCATGGCCCTGGTCCCACGCCTCGTACATCCCCAGCTGGTGGATAACTCCCGGGCTGATCTCCGCCCACCAGTCGGCGCCGGGTTCGCCGATCCAGGCGTTCTGCATCAGGACCAGGTGAAGCCGAGCCGGGTCCTTGCCCGCCTCGCGCGCCGCCTGCTCCATGAGCGTCACGGCGTGGCGGATGTGGTCCAGGTCGTCGGCGTCGGTGATGTGTCCGTCGCCGATCGACCCGGCCCGCCGCAGTGCGGCGTCGGTGTAGCCGCCGAGGAGGATCGGCGCCCCACCTTGCTGCGCCGTCGGCGGTGTTACCCGCACCTGGTCGTAGTCGAACATCGACCCGTGGAAGCTGAACCGTTCCCCCTCGGCGGCCCGTCGGAGCACCTCAACGGTCTCCCGCGTGCGGGCCAGCCGCTCCCCGACGGGTTGGCCGAACATCCGGAACTCTTCTTCGCGCCAGGCCAGACCCAGCCCCACCGTGAGCCGCCCCCCACTCAGCTGGTCGACCGTCGCCACGTCCTCGGCCAGCCGGAGTGGGTCGTGGAACGGCGTGAGGATCACCCCGGTCCCCAGACGGATGTGAGAGGTGGCTTCCGCGAACGCGGCGAGCATGACCAGCAGCGAAGGGAAGTAGCCGTCGGACGCCCCGTGGTGCTCGCTCACCCACGCCGAATCGAACCCGAGGGATTCGGCCAGCCGAACCAACTCAAGCGTTTCGCGGTAGGACTCGGCGTAGGTCTGTGTGGACTCAGCCGGGAGTTGTCCGGTGAAGAGCCCGATGCCGATCCGCACGGTCATGCCGCGCACGATAGCGCAGGAGCCGGCCTACTCGGCCTTCTCCCAGACGGAGACGTGCGAGGTGCTCTCGCCCGTGAACGGCTCACGCGTCCATCCGCTCCAGCGCTCGCGCAGCCTCATCCCGGCGATCCGGGCCATGAGGTCGAGTTCGGACGGCCACACATCCCGATAGGGCGCCGAGGAGACCTCCAGCTGGCCGTCCCTCACCCAGTAGTGGTGCGACCAGACGATCTGCCCGGGGAAGTCGGTGTACTCGTCGAAATCGAGCCTGGTCGGGGTCACCGTGAAGGCGCGAACCGTTTCACCCGGCGGGTATCGCCTGAGGTCGGGAACGCCCACCTCGATCACGAAACAGCCGCCGGGCTCAAGGTGCGCAGCGGCGTTGAGGAAGCATCCGACCTGCTCGTCTTGCGTGGTGAGGTTCATGATCGTGTTGTAGACCAGGTACGCGAGCGTGAAGGTCCCCTCCACCCTGGTCGTGGCGAAGTCCCCGACGGTCACGCCGATCTCTTCCGCGCCCGGCTTCGCCTGCAGCTGCGCGATCATGGCCGGGGACAGATCGATCCCGTGCACCCGGACCCCGCGCCTGCTGAGCGGCAGGGCGATCCGGCCGGTACCGATCCCGAGTTCGAGCGCATCGCCTGCTCCCGCCAGATCGGCCAGGAAGCTCACCGTCTCCTCAACGACGGCGGGCTCGAACATCTCCGGCGAGTCCGCGTCGTAGGTGGCTGCTATCCGCTCGTCGAAGTAGATCTTCGGCATCGCGCCACTATGCCAGGCGGATCCGGGAGCTGCATCTCACACCTGCGGAGCGTCTCGCAGCTCGATGCGCGCACTAACCTTGACGGACCTAGGGCGCGGGCCTAAGCTTCCTAGTTATGGGAACCATTCCTATTCCCGCCGCTGGGATGCCAGGCGCGGGACACGGCGGCGAGGCGATCCTCGTCGCGGAACACCTCACCTTCGGG
>JANXVR010000242.1 GCA_025351565.1 Actinomycetes bacterium | reverse complement strand
AACCGGGATCAACGCTCCGCCGGGGTTCGCCGAGGCGGTCGCCGCGAAGATCGCGGAACTGACCGGCTTGCAGTTCGTGAGCGCGCCGAACAAGTTCGCGGCGCTGGCGGCACACGATGCGCTGGTGTTCATGTCCGGGGTGCTGACCACCCTGGCGGGCAGCTACATGAAGATCGCCAACGACATCCGCTGGCTGGGCTCGGGCCCTCGCAGCGGCCTCGGAGAACTCGTGCTCCCCGAGAACGAGCCCGGCAGTTCGATCATGCCGGGGAAGGTGAACCCGACACAGTCCGAAGCGATGACGATGGTTGCGGTGCAGGTCATCGGGAACGACACGGCCGTCAAGGTGGCCGGCAGCCAGGGCAACTTCGAGCTCAACGTGTTCAAGCCGGTCATGATCGCGAACCTCCTGCATTCGGCCCGGCTGCTGGCCGACGTCGCGGTGACGTTCCGTGAGTTCTGCGTCCAGGGACTGGAGCCCGACCGCGGGCGCATCGCGGACCTGGTCGGACGGTCGCTCATGCTCGTCACGGCGCTCACGCCCCGGATCGGGTACGACAAGGCCTCGGAGATCGCGAAGAAGGCGCATCACGAAGGGACCACGCTGAAGGAAGCGGCGCTGTCTCTGGGCTACCTCACCGAGGCCGAGTACGACCAGGACGTGGCCCCCGAGAAGATGGTCTAGGGCTCCTCGCCGGTGGCGACCGGCCGGTCGGGGTCGCTGATCCAGTCGGACCACGAGCCGGCGTAGAGCCGCGGCATCGGCAGACCGGCGATCTGCATGGCCAGGGCGTCGTGCAGTGCCGTGATCCCCGAACCGCACTGCACGATCGCCGACCCCCCGCCGCGAGCGGACAGCCCTTCGAACCGTTCGGCGAGGACCTCCGGCGCGAGGAACCGGCCCGTGGCCGGGTCGAGGTTGCCGGCCCACGGGGCGTTGACGGCGCCGGGGATGTGGCCCGCCTTCGCGTCGATCGGCTCGACCTCGCCGCGATAGCGTTCCGGGGCGCGAGCGTCGAGGACCACGGCGCTCTCATCGGCGATGGCCGCCCTCACCTGGTCCGCGTCGGCGAGAGACCCCTCCGGCCAAGCCCGGGCCGCGAACACGGCGGGCGTTGGCCGACGCGTGCCGTCTTCGAGCGGTCCGCCCCATGCTTGGAGCCCACCGTCCAGGACCGCCGCCCGATGTCCGGTCACCGTTAGCATCCACCAGAGCCGAACGGCGTGCGAGCCCTGGGCGGCGTCGTAGACGACCACGGCGTCGCCGTCGCCGATCCCGGCCGCCGACATCGTGGCGGCGAACGCCACCGGGGCCGGGAGCGGATGGCGCCCGCCGGTCGCGACCGGCGGCGCGGCCAGATCGTCGTCCGCGTCCAGATAGACCGCGCCCGGGATATGGGCCTGGGTGAACGATGCCCGGCCCGACGCATCCAGTGCCCAGCGGGAGTCCACGACCTTGAGGCCGGGTTCGCCCATGTGGACGCCCAGCCACTCGGGGGTGACGAGCGGAGTCGGGAGGGCGATCACGCGGGCAGCATAGGCGGAGCGCCGCTCACCCTTCGATCGTCACGATCAACGGGGCGTGGTCGCTCGGCTTGCCCTCACCGGTGGTCTCCTTGCGTTCCTCTCGGTCAACCGTCACGTCCGTGACGCGAGCGGCCACCCCCGCGCTGGCCAATACGAGGTCGATCCGCAGCCCCCACCCCCGGTGGAACGCCCCCATCCTGTAGTCCCAGAACGTGAACGGCCCCTCAACGTCGCCGTGGTGAGCGCGGGCAACGTCGGTTAGACCCCATCCCCGCAGCCGCGCGATGCGGTCGCGTTCGGGCTCGCTCGCGAGGTTCTTGCCACGCCACGCCTCGGCTGAGTACACATCCCGATCATCCGGCGCCACGTTGAAGTCCCCGACCACGAGCAGCGGCTCGGCCGGGTCGTACGTGGCCGCCAGCCAGTCCGCGAAGGCATCGAGCCACTCGAGCTTCACGTCGTAGGCCGGGTTCCCGACCTCCTTGCCGTTCACGACGTAGGCCCCCACCAGGGCGAGACCGCCGATGCGAGCGGCGATGACGCGCGCCTCTTCCGGAACCGGGTTGCCCGGGAACCCGCGTGTAACGCTCGCCGGTTCCTCCCGCGCCAGGATCGCAACGCCGTTGTAGGACTTCTGCCCGAAGATCGCCGCGTGGTAGCCGGCAGCCCCCAGCTCCATGAGCGGGAACTCCTCGTCGGTGACCTTCGTTTCCTGGAGGCAGAGGATGTCGGGCCGATGTCGCTCAAGTAGCGCCAGCGCGCGCGGCAAGCGCTGGCGGATCGAGTTCACGTTCCAGGTGATGATCTTCATGCCGGGGCGGCACGCTAGCACCCCGGCCGCCCGGGTTGCGGCGGTTTCCTGCACGCACTACCCTCCGACCTCTGAAGTCGCCGGCCAGGGAGAAGATCGGGATGGTTGGAGCGCGCCGCACCCAGAACCAGGGAGGCCTCCGCCGTCTTCGGGCCCGGGCCATCCGAACGCTCCCGATCGTTGCCGTCGTCCTCGTCATGACCATCCCGCCGGGGTGGGCCGGATCCGCCTCGGGCGGCTCCACGATCGTCCACACCCACGGGCAGGACATCAAGGTGAGCCCGACGGTCCGGGCAGGGATGGTCTACAAGCGCGGCTACCTGACCGCGCATCCGACTCCCCCAAGGGCCGCCGCCAGGCGCCTCCCCTACCAGGGCGGCCCGATCGTGTCTGGCCCCCCCAAGGTCTACCTCGTGTACTGGGGCTCGCAGTGGGGAACCGCGAGCACCGGCGCCGACGGCTACCAGCACTACTCCGGGGACACCGCCGGCATCGCTCCGTTGCAGCAAGCCCTCTTCTCGGGGCTCGGAACGGGCGGCGAACTCTGGTCGGGTGTCATGACCCAGTACTGCCAGGGCATCGCCGTCGGTTCCTACACCTGCCCGTCGTCGGCGACCCATGTCGGATACCCCACGGGCGGCGCGCTCGCGGGCGTCTGGGAGGACGACGCGGTCGCCTCCCCCGGCCAATCGACGCAGGCCCAGATCGCGGCCGAGTCGGTCCTGGCGGCGGCCCATTTCGGCAACTCCAGTTCGTCGTCGAACGCGAACGCGCAATACGTGATCGTCTCCCCGACCGGAACCAACCCGGACGACTACCTGAACCCGTCGTCGGCATTCTGTGCCTGGCACAGTGCCACGCCAAGCATCTACGGCACGCTCGCCTATACGAACATGCCCTACCTCTCAGACGTCGGCTACACCTGCTGGGCTAACTCGGTGAACACCGTCGGCCCGCTGGACGGGATCACGCTGGTCGGGGGCCACGAATACGCCGAAACGATCACCGACCCGGATCCGGGCGGCGCTCCCGCATGGTGGGACCTCACGGACACCTCCAGCGGAGGCGAGAACGGCGACAAGTGCAACGGCTCGTACGCGAGCGGCACCAACCTGACCTTCACCACGGGAACGTTCCCTATGCAACCGACCTACGACAACGATGCGAACTCCGGAACAGGAGGTTGCTCCTTCTCCCCCGCCATCTCCGGCTCCGGAGGCACCCCGATCACGGTGACCGGCCGGCTCTCCGGCGGCTACGGGCGGTCCGGCAGGTTCACCCTCTACCGCGCGTTCCAGAAGGTGAAGTTCGCGTGCCAAGCATCACCCAACGTGGCGGGCGGCGAGAAGGCGCACTTCACGCTCGCGAAGTTGATCAAGCGCAGGTGGCAGACGAAGGCGCGGTTCCACTACCGGCTGGATACCTCGAGCCGGGTGGGCATCTACTGGTCAAAGAACAGCCTCAGCGTGGGCGCCTACGCGATCGACTGCGCCGTCGCGTCGACATCCGCCCACACCGGTGACGCCGCGCGGTGGAGCTACTTCAGGGTCCTCCCCTAGGACCTACCCGGCTTCGCGGGGCAGGATGGCCTGGGGCGTTGCGTCCTCGCGCGGCGGGGCGATAGGGTGGGGGCGCTCGCCCGGCACCGGGCGCGACCATGCGAAGAGCGGAGGAGCCAACCATGTCCCAGCGAAGGTTGCAGCGTTCGACCTCGACCAAGCGTGGAAGCGCCAAGAAGCGGCCGGTGATCTGGCTCACGGTGTTCTCCCTGTCCACCTTCTACATCGGCCTCAGCGCCGTCCCGGCCTTCGCCGCAGCCACCGCGTGCGCCTACGGCGGGAGCACCGTCACGCTCTCCATCGACACGCCCTCCTCCGCCTCATTGGCCATCGGCAAGACCGGGGCCAACACCATCGACTGGTCCGCCGGTGGCGGAAGCTACGCCCAATGCGGGACGGCAACGAAGAGCAACACCACCACCATCGCGGTGGGCGGGACCGCGACCAACGAGACCTTCACGATCGACCAGACCGGCACCGATGTGTTCCCGTCGGGAACCATCAACAACATGAATTTGACCCTCGGTAGCGGCACCGACGCCCTCGTCATCAACGGGGGCAGTGGCGTGAACACCGTCACGTTCGGCGTGAACGGCGCCAGCTTGGACACCGGTACGTCCATCGACTTGACGGGTCTGGCATCGACCGAATCCATAACCGTGAATGGCGGCACGGGGGCAGACGTCCTTTCCGGAGCGGGCGGCGGCCCCCTAGGGGCCGACTACGGAGCGTCGCTCACGCTTAACGGCGGCGCGGGCAACGACTCGCTCACCGGCGGCGCCGCAGCCGACACGCTGAACGGCGGCGACGGGAACGACACCCTGACCGGCGGCGGCGCTAGTGACACGGCTTCCTACGCCGGCGCGTCTTCGGCCGTCACGGTCAGCCTGGCCGTTGCCACGGCTCAGGCCACGGGCGGCGCGGGCTCGGACACCCTGGCCGGCATCGAGAACCTGACCGGTTCCTCCAACGGCGACACCCTCACCGGGGATGCGGGCGCCAACACGCTCGACGGCTCCGGAGGCGATGACACGCTCGTGGGCGGCGCGGGCGGCGACACGCTCATCGGTGGCGCGAACGGATCGGGCGGCGACACGGCCAGCTACATCGGATCGGCAGCCGTGACCGTCACGGTGAACGGAGCCGCCTCGGGCGGCGACGCTGCGGGCGATTCGCTGGCCACGATCGAGAACCTGACCGGCAGCTCGAACAACGACACGCTCACGGGCGACGCCAACGACAACGTCATCGAGGGCGGCCTGGGAGCCGATTCACTGACCGGCGGAGGGGGCTCCGACACCGCGAGCTATGCCTCGGCCCCTTCCGGGGTCACGGTCAGCCTTGCCGACGCGACCCCACAGAACACGGGCGGCGCGGGCTCGGACACGCTCGCCACCATGGAGAACCTCACGGGTTCCGCGTTCAACGACACGCTGACCGGTGATAACAACGCCAACACCCTCACGGGGGGCGCAGGCTCGGACACCGCGAGCTACACCTCGGCGAACAACGGGGTCACGGTGAGCCTGGCCGTCTCCGGGCCGCAGGCCACCGGCGCGGGTGCCGACACGCTCGCCACCATGGAGAACCTCACCGGGTCCGCATTCAACGACACGCTGATCGGTGACAACACGGCCAACACCCTGAACGGCGGTGCGGGTTCGGACACCGTCAGTTACGCGTCGGCGAGTTCCGGCGTCACGGTCGGCCTGGCCGCCGTCGGTCCGCAGCCGACGGGCGGCGGTGGCTCCGACACGCTCGCCAGCATCGAGAACCTCATAGGCTCCCCCTTCAACGACACGCTCACCGGGGACAGCAACGCGAACACCCTCAACGGTGGTGGGGGGATCGACACCGCGAGCTACAAGAACGCCCTGTCCGGCGTGCACGGGAGTTTGGCGACGGGTTCGACGACCGGCGGCGGGGGCTCCGACACGCTCGTCGCCATGGAGAACCTCACCGGTTCACCCTTCAGCGACAAGCTCCAGGGCGACACCGGTGCCAACACACTGGACGGTAGTGGCGGCTCCGACGTTCTCAACGGAGGCAGCGGTAACGATTCGTTGATCGGTGGCACGGGCAATGACACCGCGAGCTTCGCGCAATCGGGCGGCGCCGTAGTGGCCAGCCTGAAGAGCGATACGGCGATGGGGAGCGGCAGCGGCGCCGACACGCTCTCGGGCATCGAGAACCTGTCGGGCACCACCCTGGCCGACCACCTGACCGGGGACGCCGGGCCCAACGGCCTGCGCGGGGGAGCGGGCAAGGACACCCTCAGCGGGGCCGGTGGCAAGGACAAGCTGCACGGCGCTTCGGGCAACGACCGGCTGAGCGGCGGCTCCGGCCGGGACTCGCTGTCCGGCGCAGGCGGCAGGGACTCGCTGTCCGGGGGCGCCGGCAACGACTCCCTTTCAGGCGGCCCGGGGAAGGATTCGTGCAACGGGGGCCCCGGCAAGGACAGCCTCAGGAGCTGCTAGGCGAGCGGTAACCAAGAAGCAGACCAGGATGCGGAAACCGGAAGGGCCGGTCATCGACCGGCCCTTCCGGCATCCAGCCCGCCAAGCCCCGTCGCCACGCTATCCGCGCAACAGAACGATCTGCCGCACGTCCACGCGGCCGGCTCGGAAGCCCCCTTCGCAGTACGCCAGGTAGTAACGCCACATCCGTCGGAACGGTTCATCGAACCCGAGGGCGGCAACCTCGGCCTCGGCCTCCTCGAAGGCCCGCCCCCAGGCGTTGAGGGTTCGCGCGTACGAGGATCCATAGCCGTGGTCCTCAACCCAGCCCAGCTCCGACCGCCGAGCGAGCGCACGGAGCACCATCGGCGCCGGCACCTGCCCGCCGGGGAATACATAGCGTCTGATGAAGTCGGGGTTCGCGTTGGAGGTCGCCCAGTGTCTGTCGGCAACCGTGATGACCTGGAGGCCGATCGTCCCCCCCGGTTTCGTCAGGTCTCGCAGCCGTTCGAAATACGACGGCCACAGGGTCCGTGGGATCGACTCGATCATCTCGATCGACACCACACGGTCGAACGTTCCGCGGGTCGCCCGGAAGTCCTCGAGCCTGGGCTCGACCCGATCGCCCACACCGCGTTCGGCGACGAGCTTGCTCACATGGTCGAGCTGCTCCTTCGAGACGGTGATCGCCGTCACATGGCAGCCGAGCTCCGCGGCGGCGACCGCGAAGCCTCCCCAGCCGCACCCGATCTCGAGAACCCGCTCCCCTTCTCGTAAGCCCGTCGCCTGGGCGAGCCGCCGGTACTTCTCCAGCTGTGCCTCCTCCAGACTCATGCGCTCGCTCGCGAAGACAGCCGAGGAGTACGTCATCGTCGGGTCCAGCCACAGCGAGAAGAACTGATTGCCGAGGTTGTAGTGCTCGATGGGATCGCGCAGGGGGCCGCGCGGTGCCGCGGCGCGGCCGAGGCGCCGCCAGATCTCCCTGCCCCCGCCCTCGATCCCCGCGGGCACCCTGACTCCGTGATCGGATTCCAGACGGATGGCCCCGAGTTCCACCACGGTTGCGAGGTCGGGAGAGTCGAAGTCGCCGGCCACGTACCCATCGGCCAAACCGATGGCCCCGAGCGAAACCACCCGCCGCAGCAGCTTCGTGTCGTGCAGCTGCACCGAAGCACGGGGGCCGGGGCGGGTTCCACGGTAGATCCGCGTGCTGCCGTCGGGGAGTTCGACCTCAAGCGCGCCGACCTCGATGTGTCTCCCGATCGTGTCGAGGAGGCGCAGGTCCAGTGCGTTCGTCGGTCGCATCAGGCGACCCACCTGCCGGGCCGCGGCGATCCCGCCGCCCCCACCGTAGTGATCGCCTGCTCGGGTGGAGCTCCACGGCGTTGGTACCGGACCCCTTTAATCCAGAGCCTCAGCGCCTCCCCATGGATGCCGCCGATCACCTTCGCGGTCACGAGTGGGCGGCCGAAGAACGCGCGGGCGAGCCCCCGGCCGTTAAGCGGCACCCGTCGGGCGAGGAGGGTCGCGGTAAGAACCCGGCCCTGCGCAACGCTCTCGCGCACGACCACCGAAACCCGATCGTCGGGAACCCGAGCCGTGAAGTCGTAGCGCGCTTCCATGTCGATGAACGGCGACACGAACAGCTCCTTGTCGAACTCGCTGCGGACCCGGTCGCCGGGCCGGGCGCCATCTTCGACCGGCACCACATACGAGTGTTGTTCGCCGAACGTGTTCGAGACCTCGTAGACGATAGCGCTCAGCCGTCCGTCGCGGTGATGGCAGAACCACACCGACAGTGGATTGAACACGTATCCGAGTACCCGGGGGAAGCAGAGGACCCGGATGGGACCGCCTTCCAGGTCCACGCCGGCGCTCGCGAGCGCCCCCTCGGCCCACCCGCGAAGGGGCGAACCGTCGCGCGGCCCGTGGTCGCGAGACCAGAAACTCACCGGCCCCGGCCGGTCGACCGTGAAGCCGCGAACGGTGCGATCGAGGGTGTCGAGCTCATCGAGATCGGCGAACAGGTACCAGATGCGGTAAGAGAACCGGTGTCGCCGCGGGAACGCGCGCGTGTGGGTCACGCGGCCGAAGTAGAGCCCCGAGTTCATCTCGGGTCGCCGGCCAGGGCAAGCGCCGTCGTGCGGGGCACCGAAGGCCACCAGGGCGCCGGAGAGCCGAGCGCCGAAGCCACCTGCAGACCCGAACGCAGCGCGTCCTCGTGGAACCCGTACCCGTGGTAGCTGCCACAGAACCACGAACGACGCACCCCCTGAAGAGACGGGATCGAAGCCTGAGCCTCGGTGGCCCGCATGTCGTACCGGGGGTGATGGTAGACATGTTCGGAGACGACCGCGTTCGGCTCATGCGCCGGGTTGACCGTCACCACGACGGGGAGCCGTGTTCGAAGGTTCTGGAGCCGATTCATCCAATACGAGAGCGACACGCCTTCCCGCTCGTAGCCCGAGCGGGCGTCGGTGAGGTAGTTCCAGCTGGACCAGACCCGCCGTCGCCTCGGCAGGAGCGACGGATCGCGGTGTAGAACAACACGGTTCCGCTCGTATCCGAACGCCGACAGGGTGCTTCGTTCCGCGGAAGTGGCGCCAGCGCCCAGGATCTTCAGCGTGGTGTCCGCGTGCGTGGCGAACACCACCTGATCGAACACCCCGCTCCCCCCGCGCGCATCCACGACGCGAACCCCTTCCGCGCCCCTGATGACGGACGCGACGGGCGTGTGCACGTGCGCGTCGGCGGCCAGCGGCTTCGACAGGCGCCGCACGTACTCTCGGCTGCCGCCGGTGACCGTCCGCCAGCGGGGGCGGTGCAGCACGTCGAGGATCCCGTGGTTGTCGAGGAAGCCGATCGTGGCGGCCGCCGGTGAATCCATCATCGCCTCAAGGCTCGAGGACCAGATGCACGCCAGAACGGGGAGCAGGAAGGTCCGACGGAACGCCTCCGAATACCCCCCGCCGTCGAGGAACTCGCGGGTGGTCACATCCGGACCGGGGCGGTCTTCGCGAGCCTGGCGCGCGAAACGCAGGATATCGGCGACCATCCGGAGGTACCGCGGGCGAACGAGGTTCGAGGGTTGCGCGATCAAGCCCAGGGCCCGAGCCTGGTATTCGAACGCGCCGGCCGACATCGAGACACAGAACGACATGTCGCTTGGCTCCGTTGCCACGCCCAGATGCTCGAACAGCCGAACCAGGTTCGGGTAGTTCGCCTCGTTGTACACGATGAACCCGGTGTCAACGGGCACGCCACCGAGCGGGTCGTCGACCTCCACCGTGTTCGCGTGACCTCCCAGATGCCCGTCGGCTTCGTACACGGTCACCCGGTGTGCACCGGACAGGGCCCATGCGGCGCCGAGCCCGGCGATCCCGCCACCGATGACCGCTACGTTGGACATGCGTGAAGTGTAGGAATGGGCCGCATACCTTTGGCCGGCAGAACCTATGCATCGGCTCCGACCGGAGGAGCGGTGCCAGGTCCGATGCGACAATAACGGCTATGTCGTGGCAACATTCGCCCACATCAGCGGAACTGCTGCACGAACTGATGCCGTGCGTCGAGCGGTCGCTGGATCGCCACATCGGGGCGGCAGCGGAATGGTTCCCGCACGAGTACATCCCCTACGCGCAGGGCCGTGACTACGTGGAGGAGCCGTGGCGGGAGACGGACAATGGGCTCCCCGATCCGGCGCGGACGGCGCTCGAGGTGAACCTCCTCACGGAGGACAACCTGCCTTACTACCATCTGGGCATCTGGCAGACGTTCGGCAACGATGAGGCCTGGGGTGAGTGGGTGCGCCGCTGGACGGCCGAGGAGGGCCGCCATTCGATCGTGCTGCGCGACTACCTGTCGGTGACGCGCGGCATCGACCCCGCGCGGTTGGAGCGCGGCCGCATGGACATGGTGGTGCGAGGGTGGTACCCGGGCTTCGCGAAGGAGGGACCGCTCGACGGCGTCATATTCCTAACCCTCCAGGAACTCGCCACGCGCATCTCCCACCGCAACACCGGCGAGACCACCCGGGACGAAAGCCTGCGGAAGGTGTGCGGTCGCATCGCGACCGACGAGAACCTCCATTACGTCTTCTACCGGGACGTGGCGCGCGAAGCCATCCAGGTCGATCCTTCGGCCGCGATACTCGCGATGCATCGCCAGATCATCGGGTTCAAGATGCCGGGTTCGGAGATGCCGGACTTCAGCGCTAAGGCCAAGACGATAGCGCGCTCGGGCATCTACAACCTGCGTATCCA
Source organism: Actinomycetes bacterium (assembly GCA_025351565.1). GTDB lineage: Bacteria > Actinomycetota > UBA4738 > UBA4738 > HRBIN12 > JANXVR01. The sequence continues at coordinate 3,234 of JANXVR010000242.1, read as the reverse complement.
CCTGGACCAGGTGTTGACCCCCGTCCTGGACAAACAGTGGCGGATCTGGGACACATCGGGCCTCTCGGACGAAGCCGCGCGTGCTCGCGAGGACATCGCGAACCACCTCGAGCGCCTGGCGCGGGTTGCTGCGAGACTCGACGAACCGCCGGGCCCGGTCACGGGCGATCTCACCGATGATCCGGTAGGCGTCCCCTAGGCCTGCCGGGTAGGAGAGACACCCGTCAGGTGCTCGCAGGCGTTCCACAGTCGCCGGGCCTGCACCGGGCTCACCCGCGTCCGGGCAAGCCTGTCGAACTTCCTGGGCCGGCGATCGAGCCAGAGCCGGCCGGTCGACCGGGCCGCCTCCGGCGCGGCGGCCAGCCACAGCAGCGTGTCAACCCCCTGCTCGGGGGTCCTCAGCAGCGGCCCGAGGACGGTGTGGAAGCGCGGAAGGGACGCCTCGATGCCCGGGGTGTCCGCCCATCCCGGGTGCATCGCATGGGCCACCACAGACGTGTCGCGAAGCATCGACGCCCACACCCGTGTAAGGACGACCTGCGCCCGCTTGGCCCGCGCGTAGACCGCTGAACCAACGTAAGGCTGCGCGGCGGATTGAAGATCATCCAGATCCAGGGCCTGCGCGTACTGCCCCCCTGAGGTCACCGTGATGATGCGCCCGTCGGCGCCGTCGCGCAGGAGGGGGATCAGTCCGTCGGTGAGGACGAACGGACCCAGGACCATCGTGGCCAAGGTCATCTCATGCCCGTCAACCGACACCGCGCGCCGGACGAGGAGCGAGCCCGCGTTGTTGATGAGCACGTCCAGCGACGGTTCCGAGGCGCGGATCTCCTCCGCGACGCGCCGAACCGACGAGAGGTCACTCATGTCGACCCTGTAAACGCGGACTCCGGCGTTGCCTGTCCCCTCGACGATCTGCGCGCGCACCCGTTCAGCCTTCGCGGCGTTGCGAGCCAGAAGGAGCACCTCAGCGCCCATCCGCGCGAACGACATCGCCGCGATCTGCCCGAGGCCCGACGTGGGTCCCGTAACCGCAACCACGCGGCCACGCATCGGCATCTGCTCCACCGGCTCCCAATCGAACAACTTCGACCGCAGGTCGTATCCCAGGCGTGTGAAGCTCGGGACGACGAGTGTCTCTGCCAGATCATCCACTGCTCTTCGCAGATCCACTATCCCGGCCTCCTTCCACCTTGCATAGGTTCAACACCAGACCGTAGCAGCACGGTACGCTAGCCTCTGCCTCGGAACCTATGCACGCGGGGCGGGCGAAGGGAAGAAGGCATGACGGTGCTGAGGGAAACGATCGAGGTCGCGGAATCGCAGGAGAGGGCGTTCGACGCCGTTGCGGATTTCTCGACGTCGGCAGAGTGGGACCCGGGCGTGCTGGCTGCGCGGCGAGTGAGGGCCGGGGGAGGTGCGCCCAGCGGGGTAGGCGCCGAGTACGCATTGACGGTGACGTTCCGCGGGCGATCCTCGGAGATGACCTACACGACCACCGCGTACGAGCCGAGCCGGCTCGTAGTCCTCGAAGGTGTCGGTCCGAAGATCCGGGCGACCGACACGATCGAGTTGGAACCGCTTGCCTCGGGAGGGACCCGTATCACCTACACCGCCGACCTGCGTCTGAGCGGCGCGGCCAGGCTCGCCCAGCCGCTCCTATCCGGGGCGTTCGCTGGGATGGGACATCGGGCACTCGCGGGCATGAGGGCGTGGTTCGAACGCCGGACCGTTGGGAGGTGAGGTGCGCATAGATCGCAACCGGGATGGGCTGTCGATCGCCGCGGTATCCGAGCTGCTCGGCATCCCGGTACCGACGATACGCTCGTGGGAACACCGATACGGGTTCCCCGAGCCGGTTCGGACCGAGGGCAAACACCGCCGCTACGGCCCCGAACACGTCGACCAGCTCATCACCATCCGCGGCGCGATAGTCGAGGGTCTGTCGACGAGCGAGGCGGTGGCACTCGCACGCTCCGGCCCGACCAGGAGCTCGCGTGAGCCGGCGATCGACGACCTGCTCCGCGCTGCCGCCGACCTCGACCCGTCGGCCGTCCGCTCAACGATCGAGCTGTTCGAGGAACGCCAGGGCGTCGAGGCAACCATCACCCGGGTCTTGCTGCCGGCGATGCACGAGGTCGGCGAGCGATGGAAGGCGGGCACGTGCGATGTCGCCACCGAACATCTGCTCACCGATATGGTTCGGCGCTGGCTCGCGCGCGTGGCAACGTTCACACCCCTGCCGGAGCGTCCCAGGGTGGCGGTCCTTGCCTGCGGCCCGAATGAGCTGCACAGCGTGGGACTCGAAGCTTTCGGCGTGCTCCTGGGCCGGCGGGGATGGGCCGTAACGATGCTCGGCCAGATGACACCCGGTGATTCCCTGGAACGCGCTGCTCGACGGTCCGGTGTCAGGGCCGCCGTCGTGGTGGCCCAGCGGAGCGTCAACCGGCGGAGCACGGCGGCGGTCCTGGGCTCCGTCGGCCGGCTGCTCGGCGCTCACACCTTCTACGGGGGTGGCGCCTTCGCGTCGGCAGCTTCACGTCGAGACGTTTCAGGTACCTACCTGGGTACCGACCTCGTGGAAGCGGCCGACATCGTAGATCGCGCCGTCCCTCCGAGTTCGGCCTCCAGGCCGGCGATAGGCGCCGGATAGCCGGTGGCGCGAAGCAACGCGGGATCCAGCCACGGCCGGAGGATCGCCTGGCCCTCGACGCCCGCCAGCTCCTCCACGTATCGCCGCACGTAGGCGCCGTCCGGGTCGAACCGCTGAGCCTGGCGCACCGGACTCAGCGCGCGGCCGCGGCGAGGAGCGGTCCCCGTCCCTGCGACCCATTGCCAGTTCCCCGCGTTGTTGGCGGCGTCACCGTCGACGAGGTGACGCTGGAAGTGCCGCGCCCCCTCTTGCCACGGCACCCCCGCTCGCCGCGTGAGGAAGGAGGCCGCCACCAGGCGCGCGCGGTTGGGCATCCACCCTTCACGCAGCAGCTGCCGCATGCCGGCGTCCACGAGAGGGAAACCGGTGAGTCCGAGCTTCCACGCCTGCAGCACGCCCGCGTCGAACCCGTCCCGCGCCGGAGCGCCGGCACCAGGGCGGAGGTCACGCCACGTCATGGATGGGTCGGCGGCCAAGAGCTGGAAGAAGTAGTCGCGCCACGCGAGCTGCCGAACGAACTCGCCGGCGTCCTGCTCGGGCGCCGCAGCATCCAGGGCGGCGGCGACCTCGTTCGTAGATAC
>JANXVR010000208.1 GCA_025351565.1 Actinomycetes bacterium | reverse complement strand
GCGTAGCCCGGCGAACCGGTCTTGCCCTCCGCCTCCTGCACGCTGGGTGTGTCGGTCCCCTTGAGCGTCGTCCAGCCGGTGCCGTCGGCGGAGATGCATACCGTATGGGAGGCGGATCGATGCTGGGCCGTGTCCGGGTAGAGGAGGATGACGTCGATCGGCCGGGACGGCGCGGGAGCTTGGGCGCCGGAGGGTCGGTAGGCCGCGGCGATCCTATATGCGTTGCCGGATGCAGCCTGTCCGGCGGGAAGCGGCCCCACCGTGGCGGGGTCCACGGGCGTGAACGTCAGGACGACGGCCGTGTCGCGGCCGTGCGGTTGGAACGCGTCGCTCGGCACGATCACCGTTGCCTGCCCGTCGCCGGTCACGAACACCTGCCCCTGGAGCCCGTTGCTCTTGAAGTGCGCAACGAACGTTCCCACCGCGGGTTGCTGGTTCGTCGAGGCGAGCCACGCGGGAGGGTTGACCCAGCGGTAGGGCTGAGACGGTCCGAGTCCGTCCAGCAGCGGTCCGCGCGCGGTTGGCGAGAGGTGGCCCGAGAGCGCGGCCAGGGCGACGTAGAGCCCGAGCGCGCAGACCGCGACGACGACCCGCGGGCGGGGGCTCACCGTGAGATCACCGCCAGCAGGTTGGCGGCCGCGTGGGTCGCCGCGGGAACGGTCCAATCGCCGGTTTCCCAGCGCTGCCAACCCAGGAGCAGGCCGGCCCCCAGGTCGGCCGGGAACGCTGCCACCCCGTAGAGGGGAACATGGATCGCCGCGAACGCCACCGCCGCTCCGAGCGCCGCCGCGCCGGCGCCCGCTCGGCGCTCGATCGCCCCGTAGACAGCGCGCCGGAAGAACGCTTCCTCCGCGACCGCGGCCAGCATGGACAGAGGCAGGACCCACGGCCCGAACGGGACCGCCGCTGGCCTGCCCGCCGCGAGCGTTGCGGCGCCGACGCCGGCTAGCCCGGCCGCCAGCACCCCGAAGGTCCGCCCAAGGGTCGGGTCGCGGCCGCGCGCCTTCGCGGTGAGCAGGGATCCTGCCAGCAGGGCGCCGTAGATGAGGAAGAGCATCGCGATCCGCTGGCCCTGCGGAAGCGCGAGCACCCGGAGTCGAAGTGAGAGAGCGAGGACCCCTGCGGCCAGCACAGGCCAGGTGGCGGGCGGGCGGGTCCGCACCTCGACGGTGCTCATCCCTTCACCGTGAAGGACGTGGCCGCGATGACCCGGGGGTCGAAGGGAGCGTGGTCGCTGGCGACGAACTCCACCTTCAGCAGGTGGGTTCCCGGCCCGACGTTCGGCAGGGTTGTCGTGGTTCCGGAGGTCATCGAGACGAGTTGGTTGTCGAGGATGACGTGCAGATGACCTCGGTTCGGTTCGAGGGTAGTCGACGTGATGGGGACGATCCTTGCCCGGGTGAGTTGCACCCTGAGCGTGATGTCACCGGCGGGGAACACGTCACCGGTTGCGGGCGTGATGATGGACAGCTTCGCGGTGCTGGAGGGTCGCGGCGAGGAGGTCGCGGCCGAGACGGCCGGGGAGGGGGGTACGCCAGCGGCGCCGCCGCAGGCGCCGAGTACCAGGGTGGTTGCCACCGCAACGGATCGCAGGCAGCGGCGCATCACGGCGCGCCGATCGTCTGGGTGAAGGTCGCCTGGAAGGTGCGCCCGTCCGTCGTGGTCGCCTGGATGCCGAACCGCCAGCCGCCCGCTGCCAGGGTGGTGTTCGCCACGAAGTGGCCGGTGCTGAGCCTGGTGGTGACGAGGATGCGGAGGTTACCGCCCGCGGGCGTGGCCGACAGTGTGGCCGACGCCAGCGGGAGCTCCGTCCCGTCGCTCCCGAACGCCGTCACGTGGAACTGCGAGGGCCCGGCCGTCCCCGGGTCGATGTAGGACTGGACCTGCACCCCGCCGGCCAGCGTGAACGTGTAGATGTCCGGCTGCCCGGCACCGTGGGAGACGGAAACCCGTTGCGGCGGAGCCCTGGTGGCGAGCGTGAGCGGGACCTGCACGGTGCCGCCGGGGCGAACGACGGTCGCGATGACCGACCACGAGCCGGCGAGCGAGAGGTTCGTGCCGGTCGCGGTCCAGCGGGCGCCGGAGGCACGATGGAGCGTCAGCGTGCTCCCTCCCACCTGCGTGGAACCCTTCGGTTGGAAGTGAAGTTCGACGGTGGTGGCGTCGGTTGGAGCGCCGGTGTCGTAGTTCGTCACCACGGCGAGGAAGGCGTTGGGCCCCGGTGTCCCGGGGGTGACGCTCAGTCCGACCTTCGTGGTGGTGGCGAAGTCGCTGCCGTTCGCGGAGATCAAGGCCGGCGCCGCCTGGGCCGGGCGGTTCGCGTCCACGGCGGGTGGCAGCGACGTGAGCGTCGCGGTGAAACCCAGGAGCGCGAGCGAGGCCACGAGTTCGGCGCCGATCACCCGCCGGAACAAGCGGCCGCCGTCGGCCAGGCCGGGGAGCGCGCGATACCGGTTGATGCCCCCCAGCACGATGAGCGTCACGGCGAGGCCGACCTTGATGGCCAGCGTCGTGCCGTAGGACGAGTCCAGCAGGCGGCGGACCCCGGAGATGCCGCCCAGTTCGTTCACCGCGCGGATACTGCCCGTGAAGGCAAGGAGCAGGACCGCCCAGAACGCGATGGTGGAGAACCGCTTGATCTGGGCCACCGGAACTGCTTGATCCTCGCGCCGGCTGCGGCTCCGCAGGAGGATGGCCACGAGCACGAGGCCACCGATCCAGGCGCCCACTGCCATGAAGTGGAACCACTGCGCGCCGATCTGGAGCCAGGGCTGGGACACCGCCGCGGCCGCATGCCCCCGGCGGCCCGCGCGAACATGGCCGCCGACGCGCCGACACCGACCGCCCGGAGCGCCCACGGGCTCCGTTCGGTTTCCGCCCACGTGGACGCCGCCGCGGTAGCGGCGACGATCGCAAGCAGCCAGAGATAGGGCCTGCCCGCGTCGGAGCGCAGGAGCGTGCCGAACCCTGCGTCGACCGCGTGCTGCTCCGCGAACAGCATGGCCGCCGCCCCCGTCAGAGCGGCCGAGGACGCCGAGAGGAGCACGGTTCGCCGGGCCGGGATCTGCCCGCCGAACGCGATCGACCCCACGACGGCCGCGGCGAAGAGCACCGCGAGGCCGGCGTAGAGCGCGATCTTGCCGGTAACCCCCAACACGGAAGGTCCCGGCGCGGCGGGCTGCGGGATCGTCGACGTCGCCCCCGGCGCCCTCCCGACCCCGAACGCGAACGCCCCCGCCGTGATGTGGCCGTCCGCGGAAGATACGGCTCGCCAGTTCACCGTGTAGACGCCGTCGGGCAGGTGGGGCGGGAGCGACACCGACAACTCCCGAGGCTGACCCGGCACGGCGGCAGCGTCGGAGGCGTGGACGTCGGCTCCGCCGGTATCCAGCACGGACACCAGGGAAAGCCCGGCGTCCACCGGTTCGCTGAAGGTCAGGGTGACCGTGGCGGGAGCCGTCGCCAGCGTGACACCGCTCCCCGGATCCGAGCTGATCAGGTCCGCATGGGCCAGCGCCGGCGCGGCGCCGAGCGAGAGCGCCAGCACGACCAGAACGCCGACCGCGCGGGCCCGATCCCCGGCCCTCACGGCCCCGCCTTCGTGAACGTCGCGGTGGCGGTGACGCGCGGGTTGAACGGAGCGTGATCGGCCGCGACGAACTCGGCGGTGAGGGTGTGCGGTCCGGGCGCCAGGTTCGTCAGGTCGAGGATCTGCACGGTCCCGTACGTCATCGATGCGAGCTTCCCATCGATCGAGAGGTGAAGGTGGCCGGTGTTCGAGGCCAACGTGGTGGTGGTCGTCTGGACGATGGTGCCCCCGGTCAGGGTGAGGATCACGTTGAGCTGGGTGCCCGACACGGTGGCGCCGTCAACCGGTTTGGAGATGGCGAGGGAGGCGGTGGAACGGGGACGCGCCCCGACGGGAACCACCGAGCCCGGCGTGGGCCCGAGCAGCGCCCGCGGAACGAACGCCGCCGCCACGATGATGGCGGCGGCGACGCCCAGGCACGTGAACGCCATCCACCGCGGCATCCGTGGGAATCCCTTCCCGCGCAGGTGCGACCGGCCGGCCCATCCGATCCACAGACCGGTGAACGCCATGACGAGGGAAAGTGACTCGTCTGCGCTACCGGCGTGGGCGAGCATCTATGCGCTCGCTCGCCCGCCGCGTTTCGCGGTGATCGCGACGCCGAGCCCGGCGATCCCGACGAGCAGGCCGGCGATGGCTAGGAGGCGCGCGGTGCCGGCTGCGTCCTTCGCGCTCGCGGCCGCGGCGTCGGCCTCCGCCAGGGCGGCCGTGGTTCTGGCGTCGTCGGCCTGGATCCGCGCGGCGAGCTCACCGTTGCCTGGGTAGGGGATGGCCGGGAACGTGGCCCCGCTCAGATCCTGCACCTCGTCGAACGTCTTCGGGCCCGACGTGACCGTCACATCGACCGCCGTCGCGTCCACCGCGCCGGTGAGGTGGAACGTGTAGGGGCCGGGCATGCTGGGCACGAAGTACGCCCGGTACTCGCCGGGGACGCCGTCCCCGCCAAGTTCGAAGTTGGGGACCAGCGGAAGATCGACCGAGCCTCCCCCGGCGGAAACAGCGACCTTCAGTGAGTCCCCGAGGTTCACGACCGGCTTCCCGTTCTCGGACAGGAGCAGGTAGACACTGTTCGGCTGGCCGGTGTAAGCGGGTTCGGTGCCGAAGCCGATCTCCATGTTCACCGGTCCGACCTTCTTGACCACGTGAGCACTGGCCACCGACGGCCAGATGAGCACCACGCCCATCGCGACGGCAACGGCCGCCGCGTGGCTGATTCGAGCACGCATGTCGGTTCCCCCTTCGTGTTCGGGATGCGCCCGCAGCCGGGCGCATCGTTACCGCGAAGGAGGAGGCCCGCGGCTGAACGAGAGGAGGAGGTCTGGTTGTCCCGGTCGGGCGAACGCCGCGCTGCGTTGAACCCGGCCGCGCGCGGCGGGCGACCGAGGAGCCAGGCCCAGTGCGGCGGCGAACTTGTCCGATGCTCGCAGCACGAGCCGGACCAGCAACGTGACCGCGCCCGCGATCACGAGCTGCGTAGCCACGCCGATCACCAGCGCGCCGCTGCGGACCAGTCCGGCTAGCGGGGCGCCGCTGCCGAGCCGTTCCAGCAGCTCCATGGCCAGGAACGCGCCGACCTGGAACGCGGCGAGCCGGGCGCCAAGCTGCTGCCACCCTGGCGTGCCCCACGGCCTGGTCAGCCGGCCCAGGAAGAGCGCGCCGAGGGTGATGAGTACGGACAGGAGCGCCACGAAGTTCGCGGCGGGCAGGTACCCGTGGCCGGTGGCCGCAAGGAGCCGGTCGCGCGCGCCCGCGTCGGGCGCGCCGCGCGCGGACGTGAGGGCCTGGGCGTCCAGCACGCCGCCCGCCGCGAGCCCCGCGGCGGCCGACACCCGATGCACCGGGTTACGGAGACGCATGCGGCAGATTGTAGGCTTCCCCCCTGACATCGCGGGAGGCACAGACGGCCATGGAACCGAAGGACGTTCGGCACGCAGGCGTGGTCGGCTGCGGCCTCATGGGGTCGGGCATCGTCGAGGTTCTCGCCCGGGCGGGCCTGCGCGTCACGTTCGTCGAAGGGTCCGATGAACTGGTCGAACGCGGCCGCGCAACGGTCGAACGCTCGGTTCACAAGGCAGTGGATCGCGGGAAGCTCGACCCCGCAGCGGCCCGGGACCTGCTGACACGGATCAGCGGCGCCACGGAACTCCAGGCATTGGAAGGCGTCGATCTGGTCATCGAGGCCGCGACCGAACAGCTGGACGCCAAGCTGGAGATATTCCGCACGCTCGGTCGCCTCACTCGACCCGGCGTGGTCTTGGCGTCCAACACCTCATCCATCCCCATCGCGCAGCTCGCGCTGGCGAGCGGGCGTCCGGCCGACGTCATCGGCATGCACTTCTTCAACCCCCCGCCGGTGATGAAGCTCCTGGAGCTCACCCCCGCGGACACCACCAGCCCCGAGACGTTCGCGTTCGTTCGGGCGTTCGGGACCGAGGTCTTGGGTAAGACGTGCGTGCGCTCCGCCGATCAAGCCGGGTTCATCGTGAACCGGCTCCTGATCCCCTACCTCTTCGACGCGATCCGGCTCTTGGAACAGGAATTCACCGGCGCGGAGGACATCGACACGGCGATCGAACTGGGACTCGCGCACCCGATGGGGCCTCTGGCGCTGGCCGACCTCATCGGCCTGGACACGGTGCTGTCCATCGGCGAGGTTCTGCACCGCGCGTTCCCGCAGGAGAAGTACGAGGCTCCCGCGCTCCTGCGCCGGATGGTCGAAGACGGCAAGCTGGGCCGGAAGTCGGGCGAGGGCTTCTACCCGTACTAGCGCTTCGCGCGGTCGGCCAGGCCGGCCGCGTAGCCGGCCATCTTCGCGGTGTCGATCCACCACATGAGCGCGGGGACTGCTACCACAGCCCGCGCGCGTTCGCCCGGATCATCGAACCGTTGCCACGCGCGCCGAACGGGCGTGCGGGCGTAGACGGCCGCGCCTGCCAGGGCCGCGAGCTTGGGCAACGCGCGACGTGATCGCAGCGATAGGACCGCGCCCGCGTAGACCCCGAACCGCAGCGCGTGCCGTTCGGGGTACATCCCCGCCTGCGCGTCACCGCGGGCGTACCGGAAGTACTGAACCCACGTCTCGCGCACCCCCTGTCGCAGGCGCCAGCGCACCACTGCCTCAGGGGCGAACCGAAGATCCAGTCCCAGTTCGCGCCAGCGGTGGTTCACCCACATGTCCTCCCCGATGGCGAGCCACTCGGGGTAGCCGCCCGCCCGCTCGATGGCGTCGCGTCGGAACGCCACGCTCCGCCCGCTGGGCATGAACGTCGCGGGGTCGACCTCCGCGGCGTCCACCGGCAGGTTCACCGCAGCCATGCACGCCTGCAAGAACCCGTCGATCACCGGCTCGTAGAAGCCCATGGCTACGTCGGCGCCCGCCTCCAGCGGCGCCACGATCGCCTCCAGCCAGCCGGACTCCAGCACGCAATCGGCGTCCGTCAGGGCGATCACGTCGTGGCTCGCGGCGCCGAGCGCGATGTTCCGGCCTCGGGAGATGTTCGCACCGGGCTCGCGGATCAGCGTGAGGGCCTCGTCGCGCTCGAACGCCTCGGCGGTTCCGTCGGTCGAACCGCCGTCGACGACGATGACCTCGTCAGGCGTGCGGGTCTGCGCGGCCAGGGACGCCAGGAACTCGTCCACGCTGCCGGCGCAGTTCTTCACGGTGGAGATGAGTGAGACCTTCATGCGGATGCCTCCCGGATGGCTGCCTCGTAGGCCTCGAGGGTAGCGCGGGCCGTTGCCTCCCAGGTGTAGGCGGCCGCGCGAGGGAGGGCGCGCGCGATCAGATCGGCGGCTGCGCCGGGATCGGTGAGCACCCGGTGCAGACCCTCCGCGATCTCGGCCACGTCGGCCGGGTCCACCAGGATCGCGCAGTCACCCGCCACTTCCGGCAGCGACGACGTCGACGATGTCACCACGGCAACTCCCCGCGCCATCGCGTCGAGCACCGGCAACCCGAACCCTTCGTAGAGCGAGGGATAGACGAACGCTGCGGCGCGCCGGTAGAGCGCGTCCAGGTCGGCGGCGTCCACGCGCCCGGTTCGCACGATCCCGCCGGGCCCGGGGCGGCCCAGTTCGTCGTCCAGTTCCGCGCCCTGCCATCCGTCGACCCCGGCGAGCACCAGGGAGTGGGGAACGTCGGGCGCGATCTGCCGGTAGGCCCGGATCAACCGGACCAGGTTCTTCCGCGGTTCCAGCGTCCCCACGAAGAGCAGGTAGGGCTCGGGCACGCCGAGCCGCGTCACCGCAGCCGCCGGATCCTCTGAACGAACCGAGAGCGAGGGCGCCAGCGGCGTCACGTGCACACGCGCGGGATCCGCACCGCGTTCCATCAGGTCGTCGGCCGTCGAGCGCGACGGCACCAGGAGCGCGTGCGCACGCTTGATCGCCGCGTGCACCCCCGCCCGGTAGAGCAGCCGCCATTCGCGCGGGAACGCCCCCGGATACCGGTCGAACGCAAGGTCGTGGACCGTGACCACCAGCGCCTGCCTGCCTGAGACCGGGGGGACGGCGGCGTGGTTCGTCGCGTGGATGACCTCGCATGTGGAGAGGTCCTGGGGGAGCGCCGGGCGTCCGACCATATCCCATGCGGGGTAGAGCGTCTTGATGGACCCCGGGACCGTCACGGCCGAGAACCCGTCCATCCATGCAGGTGCCGGGTCTGTCCACGTCGAGCGGAACAGCGTCACGTCGGCCCCGCCGCCCCGAAGGGCCGGGGCCAGTTCGGCGACGTAGGTGCCGATCCCCCCGGGCGCAGAGAACCAGGCTTGGTCGGCGTGCAAGCCGACTTTCACCTGGATGCCTCGGCGCACCTGCATCCGCGCGGCCCGACCGTCGCGGAGTGCGCGGTCCCGGGCTCAAGATCCAGCCGGTCCCCGGCCGTCAGCTCGATGTCGCCCTCGTCGGTGTGGAACGTGATGGAGCCGCTCAGGCAGAACAGCACCTTGTGATAGGTGTGCTCGTGCCGCCCGTAGGTCTCGAGCGGCCCGTTCCCCCACGAACTCGAAGCGCCGCATCCTGCCGCCGCGAACGCTGCCAGCGCGTCGGCGCGGGAGGCGCCGGCTTCGGTTCGCACCGCGCCCGGCATCAGAGCGTGATCCCCAGGGTCGTTCGGGCGCGATCCAGGTCATCGATCGGCACCATCAAGGTAACGGCGGTGTTCGGGTCCCGGCTGCCGTTCGATCGCACCCGGACGTCGATGCCGGCGCTCAGCAGGCGTTCGAGCTGCGCGGGGGCGTCCAGCTGCCGGGGGCTCGTGACCTCCACGTAGTCACCATCGCCGGGGTCCCGCACGCCCAGATCCTCGCGGTCGTCGGCATAGCGGATGTCGTCCACCCGGTCCGTGTCGCCGGTGAAGTCGACCAGGATGCCCTGCGCGTCCGGAAGGTTCAGCTCGTGGATCAAGACCAGCACACCGCCGTTGTCCGTGGCGCCGCCGATGCGTGCGCCGATCCCCTCACGCACCAGCGCGTCCACCAGCTCGCCCGCATCTTCAGGGACGACCTCCGCCAAGACCATGCGGCGCGGCAGCCGTTCTTCCTGCGCGAACAGGTCGCTGGCCTCCGGCTCGGCGCCGGCCGGCGCCACGACTTCCATCGAACCGCGCGGCGGCAACCAGTTCCCATCGCCCTCATCGTCCGCTACAACCGGCGCTGGTCCCGGATCCAAGGCCGCGCCGTCATCGACGCACTTCGTCACACCGAACGGGTACTCGGCCATGCAATCCGGACAGTGGTTCGTCATGTCGATGCTCACGCGAAGCACCCTTCCTACCGGACGTCGCCGCGGCCGTGCATCGGGGCCACTCCGCGTCGCACGAACGCCGCACGAACGCCGTTCCAGGGATCGCGCGAGTACTTCCGCACCTGGAGCGCGCCGTGGCCGGTCGCATCAACCCGTCCCTGCAAGACCCACGGCGTGGGCTTCGGGCTCTCTGCGGAGAAGTAGCGCTCCAGCGCCATGAGGATCGCGCGTTCCTCCTCGGGCGTGAGGCCCTCGGGGATCTCGATCCGGCGTTCGCTCTCTTCCTTCGGGAACACGACGGCCTCCTTAGAGCGGGATGTTGCCGTGCTTACGGGCCGGCACGGATTCGCGTTTCGTGGAGAGCATGCGGAGGGCCTGGATCAGCCGGGGCCGCGTTTCCGCGGGCTCGATCACGTCGTCGATGAAACCGCGTTCGGCTGCCGCGTAGGGCGTGGAGAACTTCCGCTTGTACTCGTCGATCAGGTCGGCTCGCTTAGCCACGGGATCGGCGGCGTTGTCGATCTCCTTGCGGAACACGATGTTCACGGCGCCCTCGGCGCCCATCACCGCGATCTCGGCGGTCGGCCACGCGAACGACACGTCCGCGCGCAAGTGCTTCGAGTTCATGACCAGGTACGCACCGCCGTAGGCCTTGCGCGTGATAACCGTCATCCGCGGCACCGTGGCCTCGGCGAAGGCGTAGAGCAGCTTCGCGCCGTGGCGGATGATCCCGTGATACTCCTGCTCGGTCCCCGGCAAGAACCCCGGCACGTCCACCAGGGTCAGGATCGGGATGTTGAACGCGTCGCAGAACCGCACGAACCTCGACGCCTTCTCGCTCGCCTCGATGTCGAGGGTCCCAGCGATGACCTTCGGCTGGTTCGCGATGATGCCGATGGAACGGCCGTCCAGCCGGGCGAACCCGATCACGATGTTCATCGCCCAGAGTGGGAACACCTCGAGGAACTCTCCGTCGTCCACGATGTAGCGGATAACCTCGTGCATGTCGTAGGGCTCTTTCGGTGAATCCGGGATGAGGTGGGTCAGGCGGTCCTCGAGTCGCGCGGGGTCATCCGTCGCCGCGTAGGCGGGCGGGTCCTCCAGGTTGTTCGACGGCAGGAAGCTGAGGAGGTAGCGCACGCGCTGGAGCACGTCCTCGTCGTCCTCACCGACGAAGCTGGCCACGCCGGACTTTGAGGCGTGCGTCATCGCACCGCCCAGTTCCTCCATGGAGACCTCTTCGCCCGTCACCGTCTTGATGACGTCGGGGCCTGTGATGAACATGTGCGAGGTCTCCTTCACCATGAAGGTGAAGTCGGTGATGGCGGGGGAGTAGACGGCGCCGCCGGCGCACGGCCCCATGATTACGCTGATCTGCGGGATCACTCCCGAGGCGCGTACGTTGCGTTCGAAGATGTAGCCGTAGCCGGCGAGGCTCGCGGCGCCTTCCTGGATACGCGCGCCGCCCGAGTCGTTGATGGCGATGAACGGCGCGCCGGTCTGGATGGCCAGGTCCATGACCTTGCACACCTTCTGCGCGTTGACCTCGCCCATCGATCCGCCGAAGACCGCGAAGTCCTGGCTGGCGACGAACACCTTGCGCCCGTCGATGGTCCCGTAGCCGGTGATGACGCCGTCGCCCGGCGGGCGCTTGCGATCGAGCCCGAAGTCGTGGGACCGATGCACCGCGAACGGATCAGTCTCCACGAACGAGCCTTTGTCCATCAGCAGGTCCAGGCGTTCGCGGGCGGTGAGCTTGCCTCGCTCGTGCTGCTTGCCAGCGGCGTCGCGGCCTCCGGGGGTGAGCGCCGCCTTCTTCTTGCGCCGCAGTTCCTCTACGCGTTCTTCGACGGTGACGGTGGGTACGTCAGCAGGGGCTTTGGTTACCTTGGCCATGCCGGGCAGTCTAACGGGGCGGTCCGAGAGGCGCGCTCCGGCGGCTTTCGACGTCTTGGCCCGAGGCGAACCACCGCGTTTGAGCACCCGGTTGCCACGACGTATGGTTCGGCGATGGAGACGCAGCAAGAGAAGGGGGCGGTGTTCCGGGCGCTGCATTCCGGCGAGCCGTTTGTGATCCCGAATCCATGGAACCCGGGCGATGCGCGGATGTTCGCCGCGCTCGGCTTCAAGGCGCTCGCGACCACGAGCGCGGGATTCGCCTTCACACTCGGTCGCCTCGACGGCCACGTGAGCCTCGAAGAGGTGGCCAGGCACACCGAAGCGCTCGATCAGGCAACCGATCTCCCGGTATCGGTTGACCTTGAGAACGGGTACGGCCCTGATCCGATGAACGCGGCAGAAGCGATCACTCGGGTGGCAAGAGCGGGAGCGGTCGGTGGTTCGATCGAGGATTGGGATCCCAGTGGCCACATCTACGAACGGAACCACGCGGCCGAGCGCATCGCTGCCGCCGCCGAGGCCGCTCACGCCCTGCCGTTCCCCTTCATCTTGACGGCGCGCGCCGAGAACCTCATCCGCGACAACCCTGATCTTGACGACACGATCGCCCGCCTTCAGGCCTACGAGGAAGCCGGTGCCGACGTGCTGTATGCGCCGGGCCTGCGCAGCGCGGCCGACATCCGCGCCGTGTGTGAAGCGGTCGCGAAGCCGGTGAACATCCTTGCGATGCCCGGCTTCACCATGGTCGAGGCCGTGGAGGCGGGCGCGCACCGGATCAGCGTGGGAGGCAGGTTGGGGCTCGTCGGTGTGGACGCGATCGCGAAGGCGGCTCGCGCGATCCTCGACGAAGGCGACTTCTCTCTCCAGGACGTCCGGCTTCCTCTCAAGGAGTGGCTCGCGAACCCGTCGCGCTGATCGGTCGGAGCTCGGCCAGCGCACCCTCTCCCGGCGTTCAGGGGACTTGCAAGATCATGTAGGGATGCCCCCGATAACAGCCAACGCGGCAAGCCCAAAGATGGCGAACCCGACCACCTAATTGCCCAGGGGGTCTGATGGGCCTAGGTCGACGCGACCACCGGCGCGCCAGTACATCCCGTGGTCGCGGTCCATGAATCCCTCATCTACGAGGTAGCGCCGGAGGGCCGCGTAGTCGTTGAAGAACGCACCCACGATGACGTTGACCTCCTTCTCCTCGTAATGGCGTCCGGGTTCGAATTCGGCGGCGATGCGTTCGAGCACGATCCGGCGCTTCGTGGCCTTGGTCGGCACCTCGGTCAGGCGGCCGTTGCGGAAGAACGTCCGGAGCACCACCGCCTCGTCTTCGTTCGCCGCGCCGAGCGCCAGCCCGGCCTCGCGCGGCGGCCCCACCTGCTCCGCCGCCCAGCGAAGGGTCTCAGGGTCCAGCCGGTAGCGCTGCGTGTCCGGATCGAACCGCGCGATGCCGGCGCTCGCCAGACGGCTGAGGTGCTTGTGGATCCGACGGAGTTCGAAGCCGAGTTCTGCGGAAAGGACCGAGGCGGCGGCGTCTCCCTGGGCGAGCGCGCCCGCGATCGCGAGGCGTTCGGGGTCGGCCAGCGCGCGAAGGATGTCGTCGGGGGTCTCAGGCATGTCGGTATCTCCGCCTACCATCCTGCCATGGAGATCTCCCAACCCCCGCCCATGCCGCTCACCGACCCCCAGCGCCGGACCATGGAGCGGCTCATCGGCGCGGGTCAGCCGCGGCCGTCATTCCCGGCCGATCTGCCGCAGCGCCTCCGCGACCGGATCGAGGAGGCCGTGCGCGGCGCGGAACCTGCCGAGCAGCTCTGGCTCAGTAAGGGGAAGCTCACCTCCCTGTCTCAGTGCGAGGGTTCGTTCGCCGCCGCGATCATGGGGGAGGCCGACGCGTTCGAGCATTCGGTGACATCGGCGGCGGGCGTGCTCCAGCACAAGGCCATCGAGGTGGAGGTCGGGGCGCGCGAGCAGGTCGGTCCGCTCGAGGCCGTCGACATCGCGGCCGACCGGCTGGCCACCAAGGAAGAGCGGTTCGCCGAGTACTGGCGCGGGCTCACGCCGCTCGAGCGCGACGAGATCACCTCGGAGGCGGCCCGCCGCGTGACGCACTTCCAAGGCTCGTTCCCGCCGCTGCGAGAACTCCGCCGGGAGTTGGCGCCGGTCGCTGAGATGGGGGTCAAGGCCGAACTCTCGGGGGGCGACCTGGTGCTGTCGGGCAGGATCGACCTGGTCCTGGGCGTGCAGGACCGGCTGGACCCCACCAGGGCCACGCGGCTGGCGCTGGACCTGAAGACAGGTGGCGCCCACCCGACGCACGCCGAGGACAATCGCTTCTACGCGCTGCTCCTCACGCTCCGGTTCGGCGTGCCGCCCTACCGGGTCGGATCGCTGTTCCTGGAGAGCGGCGAATGGCAGGCCGAGGACGTCACCGAGCAGATCCTCTTCCACGCTGCCGACCGCGTTGTGGCTGCCGTCCGGGCCTCCACCGCCCTCATGAACGGCCGCGAACCAACGCTCACGCCCGGGCACTACTGCGGCTGGTGCCCAAGGGTGCTTACGTGTCCTGCGGCCGAAGTTCCTGCCGGATAAGGTCGGTCTCCGGTTCCTCTGCGGATACGCTATCGATGGTTCGGCGACGAGTCGGAACACGCGTACCGGACCGTGATCAACCGAGCAAAGGAGGCGTCATGGGCAGGGTTTCACGCGGGTTCCGGCTGGCGAAGGCGAGCTGGGGTGTGGTCAAGGCGGATAAGGAGCTGCTCTGGCTCCCCATCGTGTCCATGTTCTGCTCGCTCCTGATCATCGGGGTGTTCGCGGCGGGCGCATTCGGGATCGGTATCCCGCAGCAGGGACAGCGCCCGAGCCCGGCGCTGTACGTCCTGGGATTCATCATGTACGTGGCGCTTTCGTTCGTGACAATCTTCTTCAACGCCGCGCTCGTGGCCATCGCGATGAAGCGCCTCAAGGGTGAGCCGGCGACGCTCTCGGACGGGTTCGCCGCCGCCCGCGCGCACCTGGGCCCGATCTTCATGTGGGCCGTCGTCAACGCGACCGTCGGAATGATCCTGCGGGCCATCCAGGAACGGGCCGGGATCCTGGGCCGGATCGTCGGGGCCATCGGGGCCATCGCGTGGAGCATCCTCACGTTCTTCGTGGTGCCGGTGCTCATCTTCGAAGATGCGAAGGTCGGCGACGCCATCAAGCGCTCCGGGCACATCTTCAAGGAGCGCTGGGGCGAGCAGCTGGTCGGCAACGCCGCGATCGGGATCGCCGTGTTCCTCGTGGCCATCCCGGTGCTCATCGTCAGCGGTTTGCTTGCCGCCGTATCCCCGGTCGTTGGCATCGTTGTGTTCGTCCTGGCGTTCATGGCGCTGATCTCGGTGTCCACCGCGCTGTCCGCCGTGTTCAACACCGCGCTCTACCGGTTCGCGACCACGGGAGACGCGTCTGGCGCCTTCAGCCCCGACGACCTCGCGGGCTCGTTCAAGCCGAAGAAGGGCGTTGCGCCCACCGCCGCGCAGCTCGGCTGGGCCGCTCCTCCGGCACCGCCGACGACGGGTGGCGGTGAGCCCCCGGCTCGCCCCGACGGCTGGGCGTGACCGGCCAACAAGAACAGAAGCTCGAGGTTGCCGCCGCGGCCGCGGCCTTGGTCGAAGACGGCATGACGGTGGGGCTGGGTACCGGCTCAACCGTCGAGCTGCTCCTGGCCCCTTTGGCCGCGCGGGGCCTCACCATCCGCTGCGTGGCCACCTCGCCGAGGACCGAGGAGGCCGCGCGCGCACTAGGGCTGTCCGTCGAACCGTTCGAAACGGTGGAGCGGCTGGACATCGCGATCGACGGCGCCGACCAGGTGGCACCGGACGGGTGGCTGGTGAAGGGCGGCGGCGGCGCACACACCCGCGAGAAGCTCATCGAAGCCGCCGCGCACCGCTTCGTCGTCATCGTTGACGAGTCCAAGCTCGTCGATGCCATCGCGCCGCCCGTTCCCTTCGAACTCCTGGCGTTCGGCGCGGCGTCGGTACTCCGTGCGCTCGCGCCCAGCCAGGTTCGCGGCGTGCCTCGCAGCCCGGACGGGGGGATCATCGCGGACTACCTAGGCCCGGTCGATGACCCTGCCGCGCTCGCCGGCCGTTTCGATGCCACGCCCGGCGTGATCGAACATGGACTGTTCCCACCCGAGATGGTGAGCGAGATCCTGATCGGCCACGCGGACGGGTCCGTGGAGCGTCGGATCGCCGGCTGAGTTCGCTTTGTTAGGGTTCCCGGCGTTCGAGCGCGACCAGTCCGACCACGCGAAAAGGGTGAGATTTATGGCGAAGGACCTGTACGAGATCGGCGAGCTTCCCCCCATCGGTGAGGTGCCCGCGAAGATGCATGCGCAGGTGGTGCGCCCCGACCGGTTCGGTGAGCCCGGGGCGGCGATCCAGGACGAAGTGATCGATGTCCCCGAACTGGGTCCCCGCGACGCGTTGGTCGCCGTGATGGCGGCGGGCGTGAACTTCAACAACGTCTGGGCCGCGCGCGGCATCCCTGTGGACGTCACGAAGGGTCAGGCCCGCTGGGACGAACCCACCGACTTCCACATCGTCGGTTCGGACGCCTCCGGGATCGTCTACGCCGTCGGCGCCGAGGTCACGAACGTGGCCGTCGGGGATCGCGTCGTCGTGCATGCCGGTCAGTGGAACCACGACGACCCGTGGGTGATGGCGGGCAAGGACCCCGGCCTGGCCGCGAGCTTCCGCGTCTGGGGCTACGACTCGTGCTGGGGATCGTTCGCCCAATTCACGAAGGTGCAGGCACATCAATGCCTTCCGAAGGCCGATCACCTCACGTGGGAAGAGGCTGCCGCGCCGACGCTCACCGGCTCCACCGCCTACCGCATGCTCCACGGCTGGCCCCCGCACACCGTCGAACCCGGCGACGTCGTCCTGGTCTGGGGCGGCTCGGGCGGTCTGGGTTCGCTCGCCATCCAGCTGGTCGCGCACGCCGGCGGTCGCGCCGTCGCGGTGGTCAGTTCCCAGGAGAAGGGTGAGTTCTGCAAGTCCCTGGGCGCGGCCGGCTACATCAACCGCAAGGACTTCAGCCACTGGGGCGTGCCACCGGCGTGGGACAGCCCCGAATGGAAGGACTGGTTCGCCGGCGCGAAGGCGTTCGGCAAGGCCATCTGGGACGTGCTGGGCGAGAAGACCAGCCCCCGCATCGTCTTCGAGCACCCGGGCCAGGAGACGATCCCCACGTCGGTCTTCGTCGCCGATCGCGGCGGCATGATCGTCATCTGCGCCGGCACCTCCGGTTACGACACCATGGTCGATGTCCGCTACCTCTGGTTCATGCAGAAGCGCTACCAGGGTTCCCACCTCTTCAACGACGAACAGGCCGCCGCCTTCAACCAACTCGTGATCGACGGGGCGGTGCAGACGACGCTCGGCTCCGTGTATCCGTACGAACAGACGGGACACGTGCATCAGCTCATGGGGGACGGCTCTCTGCCGGAGGGCAACGTGGCTGTGCTGGTGGGGGCTCCGACGGAAGGGCTGAAGGACACCACCTAGATCGTGGCTGGGGGCGGGCCGGCTGCGCGCTCCTGGCACCTAAGGATGTCGGGCGTCG
>JANXVR010000196.1 GCA_025351565.1 Actinomycetes bacterium | reverse complement strand
GAGGGGCTCGGCGAAACAACGAACAACGTCGCGGAGTACACGGCCGCCATCGAAGGGCTGAGGCGGGCTCTCGAGCTCGGCGGCACCGACGTGCTCCTGCGTTCGGACTCGCAGCTCCTGATCAACCAGCTCACCGGTAGCTACCGGGTGAAGACCGCGCACATCGTCCCGCTGCACCGGCAGGTGCTCACCCTCGCGGCCAAGTTCACGCACGTCGAGTACGAGCACGTGCCCCGGGAACGCAACACCGAACCAGATCGGCTTGCCAACGAAGGCGTCGACAAGATGCTCCGGGAGCGTGGGCGCTGAGGTACCGGCTATCCTCGAACGCGGAGGAGCCGGCCGGGCGGCCGCGGGCGGTCTTCGGACCGTTCGAGGAAAGTCCGGACTCCACAGGGCAGGGTGCTGGCG
The DNA here is from genome assembly GCA_025351565.1 of Actinomycetes bacterium. Classification (GTDB taxonomy): domain Bacteria; phylum Actinomycetota; class UBA4738; order UBA4738; family HRBIN12; genus JANXVR01. Next base: position 2,000 of record JANXVR010000196.1, on the reverse strand, counting down.
AGAGCCAGGCGGGGGTGACCTCGCGGACAGGGCAACAGAGAGCAGACCGCCGCCGCGGCTCGCCGCGGCGGTAAGGGTGAAACGGTGGGGTAAGAGCCCACCAGCGCGACGGGCGACCGTCGCGGCTCGGCAACCCCCACCCGGAGCAAGGTCGAGCAGGCAGTTGGGCGGCCCGCCCGATACTGCCGGGTAGACCGCATCGTCCCGGCGAACGGGACGGCGTCGCGAGGTCGGGTTCGCCCGGCTGCGTGATGAGAGAGATGGTCGCCGGCGGGGTGCGAACCCCGTGCACAGGATCCGGCTTACAGGCCGGCTCCTCCACCTACCCGGGCGCTGCTGTTCGCCGACGCGCGCTCGAGTTGCCGGCCTGCGTGATAGCTGGAGCGAACGAGCGGCCCGGCTTCCACGTGTGCGATCCCCAGGTGTTCGCCCGCCTCCTTGTGCTCGTTGAACTCCGCCGGGGTGACCCAGCGATCCACGGGAAGGTGCTGCTGCGTGGGCCGGAGGTACTGACCCATCGTCAGGATGTCGCAGCCGGCCTCGGCCAGATCCACCATAGCGGGCGAGATCTCCTCCGGCCGCTCGCCCATCCCGAGGATGAGGTTCGACTTCACCACTTGGCCGGGCCGGAGTCGCTTGGCCAGGCGCAGGACGTCGAGCGTGCGGTCGTAGCCGAAGGCCGGGCGCACGCGGGCGTGCAGGCGGCGCACGGTCTCCAGATTGTGGGCGAACACATCAGGCGCCGCCTCGATCACGGTGGCGACGTCGCGTTCGCCGCCCCTGAAGTCGCTGGGCAGGACCTCAACCTTGCACCCCGGGACGGCCTCGCGGATCGCGCGGATCGCGGCGGCCCAGATGCGGGCGCCCCCGTCGGGAAGGTCGTCGCGGGCGACGCCCGTGATGACCACGTACCGCAGCCCCATCGCGCTGACGGCTTGGGCGATCCGTTCGGGCTCACCTTCGTCCACCGCGTCGGGTTTGGCGGTCATAACGTCGCAGAAGCCGCAGCGACGGGTGCACTTGGCACCCAGGATGAGGAAGGTCGCCTCTCGTTCCTCCCAGCACTCGCCGATGTTGGGACACATCGCCTCTTCGCACACGGTGTTCAGATCCAGGCCCCGCATGATGCTTTTCAGCTGCGTGGTATTCGGACCGCTCTGGAGCCGGACCTTGAGCCACGGGGGTTTGCGTTCGCCTCGGACGTCCACGCCCGTCGCTTGGCCGGGGCCGTTCGTGACGCCGACGATGGGCAGGTGCAGCCGTCGGCCGGCGGGGTTGTGATCGCGGATGGGCACCCGGGGAGTCTAGCCGCGGGTTCCCGTAGCCTGTGGGTTTGCCGGAACGGAGGCATCCGCGGGATCAAGATCGGGGAGCGAAACCTTGAACGAGGCACCGCCGCCCGGTCGATCCTCGACCCAGGCCCGCCCGCCGTGCAGTTCGGCGAATCGGGCCACCAGCGAGAGGCCGATCCCCGTCCCGGGGGCGTGAGGAGAGGCGGTCGGGCCCTGCCGGAAGGGCTCGAAGATGGCGTCTCGGAGCGACTCGGGAACCCCCGGCCCGTCGTCATCCACGGAGATGAGTACGCCGCCCGACTCGGCCGTGACGCTCAGCCAGATGCGTCGGTCGGCGGCCGTGTGCCGCACCGCGTTCATCACGAGGTTCTCGACGATCCGTTCGACCTTCGCGGGGTCGATAGAGACCATGACGGGGGCGGCTTCGATGTGTATGACGCGGCCGGCGAGGGCGTCGAGACTCTCGACGGCGCGGTGCGCCAGCTCGCCGACGTCCGTCAGCCGGTATTGGGGTTCGACGATGCCGCGGTTCAGCCTGTCGATGTCCAGGAGGTCCTTCAAGAGACGGTCGAGCTTGCGCGCGTTCGCCGAAAGCCGCCCCAGGAGATCGTTGCGGTCGTCTGAGGGCATCTCGCGGGTTCGCTCAAGCGTGAGTGACAGCCCCAAGATGGATGTCAGGGGAGACCGGAGTTCGTGGGAGACGGCGGC
>JANXVR010000163.1 GCA_025351565.1 Actinomycetes bacterium | reverse complement strand
GCGCCGGCGTCCTCCAGGTGCTTCGCGTGACGCACCCACCCCCCGTGGGTGGAGCCGTTGAGGCTGGCGATCACCGGGATCTCCAGCTCCTTCTTCAAGGCTTCGACATGGTGCAGGTAGGCCGAGACGCCGATGTTGTAGTCGTCCAGCTCGGGGAAGTAGGAGGCCGCCTCCCCTGTGCTGTCGGCGCCGGTCTCGAGCATGCGGAAGACCTGCGTCTCATCGTGGTCGATCTGCTCCTCGAACAGCGACTGGAGGACCAGGGCGCCTGCGCCCGCATCCTGTAGGCGGCGCGCGACGCCGGCCCCCTGCGACAGCGTGCTGGCCGAGGGAACGATCGGGTTCCGCAGCTCCAGCCCGAGGTAGTTCGTGGTCAGGTCAACCGTCATCACGGACCTCCTCTTTCACTGCCAGATCGCCGTGCTCGACACCGGCGAGTTGCTCGTAGAGGCGCCGCCGTTCGTGGACGTCCGCCTGCGCCTCTTCGAGCAGACGCTCGGCAACCTCGGGCTTCGAACGGGCCAGCATGGCGAACCGGGCTTCCTTCTGCGCGAACTCCTTCAAGGGGATGGAGGGGGCCTTCGAATCGAGCCGGAACGCATGTTCATCCTTGGCGGGCAGCCGGGGATCGTAGCGGTACAGGGGCCAGTAGCCGGAGTCCACCGCCAGCTTCTGGTGACTCATCGAGGTGGCCATGTCGATGCCGTGGGCGATGCAGGTCGAGTACGCGATGATGAGCGACACACCGGGGTACGCCTCTGCTTCCGCGAAGGCTTTCACCGTCTGCATGTTGTCGGCGCCCAGGGCGATCTGCGCGACGTAGACGTTCCCGTAGGACTGCGCCAGCAGACCCAGGTCCTTCTTCCCGGTCGTCTTGCCGTTCGCCGCGAACTTGGCCACGGCGCCCCGCGGCGTGGCCTTGGATGCCTGGCCGCCCGTGTTCGAGTACACCTCGGTGTCCAACACCAGGACGTTGACGTTCCGGCCGCTGGCCAGCACGTGGTCCAGGCCGGCCGAACCGATGTCGTAGGCCCACCCGTCACCGCCCACGATCCACACGCTCTTGTCCACCAGGGCGTCGGCGACGGCCATCAGGTCGCGCGCCTCCGGCTCGTCCCGGCCTTCGAGTCGCTCCTTCAGCTCGGCGATGCGGGCCCGCTGGTCACGGAGGCCCTCCTCGCCGTGCTGCTGGGCTCCGAGGATCTGGGAGACCAGGTCCTCGCCGATCTCACCTGCCAGCCGGTGCAGCAGGTCGGTCGCGTAGGTGTGGTGCTGGTCCAGCGCCAGCCGCATCCCCAGGCCGAACTCAGCGTTGTCCTCGAACAGCGAGTTCGCCCATGCCGGCCCTCGGCCTTCGGCGTTGGCCGACCACGGGGTCGTCGGCAGGTTGCCACCGAAGATCGACGAGCACCCGGTGGCGTTCGCCACGAGGCTCCGATCGCCGAACATCTGCGAGAGAAGCTTGAGGTAAGGGGTCTCCCCGCACCCGGCACACGCCCCCGAGAACTCGAACAGCGGCTCCAGCATCTGGGAACCCTTCAGCGAATCGATCTTCACCAGCGTGCGATCCATCTCGGGGATCTGTAGGAAGAAGGCGAAGTTCTCACGCTCTGCCGCGCGATGGTCGCTCGCCGGCTCCATGTTGATGGACTTGTGCTTGACCTCATCCTTCGCATGGGCCGGACAGACGTCCACGCACACGCCGCACCCCGTGCAGTCATCGGGAGCCACCTGGATGGTCATCTGCATCCCCGGAAAGTCACGCCCCTTCCAGTCCTTGGCCTGGAACGTCGCGGGCGCCCCCTCGAGCGCCGACGGGTCGAACACCTTCATGCGTATCGCCGCGTGGGGGCAGACGATCGCGCACTTGGCGCAATCGATGCAGATGGACGGATCCCATATCGGGATCTCGTGCGCGATGTCGCGCTTCTCCCACCGCGCGGTGCCCACCGGGAAGGTTCCGTCCACCGGCATCGCGGAGACCGGCAGCAGGTCGCCCTTGCCCGCGAGCATCATCGCCGTCACGCGCTGGACGAAGTCGGGCGCCTCGACCGGGACCGCAGGGAGCCGGTGCAGGTCACCGAGTCGCTCCCCTGGCACCGCTACCTCTGCCAGCCCTTCGACCGCGGAATCGACCGCGGCGAAGTTCTGCCGAAGGACCGCCTCGCCACGCTTGCCGTACGTGGCCGCGATCGAATCCTTGATCGCCTGCACGGCCTCGTCGTGCCCCAACACGTCGCACAGGGCGAAGAAGCAGGTCTGCAAGACGGTGTTGATCCGCAACCCGAGCCCCGCCTCGCGCGCAACCTGATAGCCGTCCACCACGAAGAACCGAAGCCGTTTGTCGATGATCTGACCCTGAACCTCGACGGGGAGATGCTTCCACACCTCGTCGGCTCCATACGTGGAGTTGAGCAGGAACGTGGCTCCCTCCATGGCTCTTCCGAGGACGTCGATGCGATCGAGGAACTGCATCTGGTGGCAGGCCACGAAGTTCGCTTCGTCGATCAGGTAGGTCGAGGAGATCGGCCGAGGGCCGAACCGCAGATGTGAGACGGTCATCGAGCCAGCCTTCTTCGAGTCGAAGACGAAGTAGCCCTGGGCGAACAGGTCGGTGTGTTCGCCGATGATCTTGACGTTGTTGCGGGTGGCGCCCACGGTTCCGTCGGAGCCGAGCCCGTAGAACACCGCGCGGTAAACGTCCTCCGCTTCCTGGGTCACCGTGGTGTCGACCTCAAGCGACCGGTGGGTGACGTCGTCGTAGATCCCCACGCTGAAATGGTTCTTCGGCTTCGGTTGGGTCATCTCCCTGAAGACCGCGGCCGCCATCGCCGGGGTGAACTCCTTCGAGGACAATCCGTAGCGCCCGCCGATCACGGTCGGAAGCTCGGCGAACGTCGTGTTCCCGAACTGATGCTGCTCGGCCAGCGCCGTCATCACGTCCAGGTACAGTGGCTCGCCCGGCGCACCGGGCTCCTTCGTGCGGTCCAGCACCGCGACGGCGCGCGTCGTCGAGGGAAACACCTTGACCAGATGTTCGGCCGAGAACGGACGGTAGAGCCGTACCTTGACCAGCCCGACCTTCTCCCCCCGAGCCAAGAGTTGGTCCATCGCATCCTCGACAGCGCCGCAGCCAGACCCCATCGCCACCACCACGCGCTCGGCGTCCGGCGCCCCCACGTAGTCGAAGAGCCGATACGTGTGTCCGGTCAGGCCGGCGAACCGGTCCATCGCCGACTGCACGATCTCCGGCAGCGCGTCGTAGAAGGGGTTCACGGCCTCGCGCGCCTGGAAGTAGACATCAGGGTTCTGCGCCGAACCACGGAGCACGGGATGGTCGGGCGAGAGCGCGTGATCGCGATGCCGGAGAACGGGGCCGCTCCGGATCATCTCGCGGATGACCTCGTCGGTGACGACCTCGATCTGGTTCACCTCGTGCGAGGTGCGGAACCCGTCGAAGAAATGCACGAACGGCACGCGGCCCTCCAGCGTTGCCGCCTGTGCGATCAGCGCCAGGTCCTGCGCCGCCTGGACCGATGAGGAGCAGAGCATCGCGAACCCGGTCGAGCGGGCCGCCATCACGTCCGAGTGATCGCCGAAGATGGAGAGCGCATGGGTGGCCACCGTTCGGGCAGCGACGTGCATGACGAAGGGCGTGAGCTCCCCCGCGATCTTGAACATGTTCGGGATCATCAGGAGCAGGCCTTGGGACGCCGTGAAGGTGGTCGCCAGGGCTCCCGCCTGCAACGCGCCGTGGATCGCCCCCGCCGCCCCCGCCTCGCTCTGCATCTCGACCACCTGGGGAACGACCCCCCAGATATTGGTCTCGCCGCGGGCCGCCCGGGCATCGGCCCATTCCCCCATGGCGGAGGACGGGGTGATGGGGTAGACCGCGATCACCTCGTTCGTCTTGAAGGCGATACGCGCGGCGGCCTCGTTCCCGTCAACCACGATGCTGGAGAGCTCGGTCTTCACCAAGCAAGCATCTGCCCTGGGGTGCCCCAGATAGGGTCCGTCCGGCCCCGCGCATGCGGGACCTTCGCCCCGCCCGAGCTCGCCTGGGTTCACGAACCCGCTACGATCCTGGCCGTGCTCCCGGACCTCCCTCTCGACGCCGATATGCGACTGGCGACCGCGCACCTGGACCTGGCGCCGCTCATCCCCGAAGACGCGACGAACCTGTTCCTCGTGATGCAGGACCCCGCACTCGGGCGGTGGACGGGGGACGCCCCGCCCGCAGGTGCGGAAGAGCTACGGACGAAGTACGCCGAGTGGGCATTGCGGCGCTCCCCCAGCGGTGACGAACTCTGGTTGAACTGGGTCGTGCGCCGTCAGGGCGACGATCGCGCCGTGGGCCACGTGGCGGCGACCGTGAGCAAGGCAGAGACTGCGATCGCGTGGATCGTCGGAACCGCGTACCAACGCCAGGGGATCGCCACGGAGGCCGCGCGCGCTGATCGCCTGGCTGTTCGAGGAACTCGGTGCGATCTCGATCGTTGCCTCTATCCCTGCCGGCCATGAGGCTTCGGAGGGCGTCGCCCGCAGGGTGGCTATGCACCCGACCGATCGGCGCGACCACGGCGAAGTTGTCTGGGAGCTTGACACTCGAACGTATGTTCGATAGCATTCGGCGGCTATCTCCTCCCCCGTGACCGGAACCGAGGTCCCGGGTGCCCCCGTTGAACCAACGTGATGACGACGACCTGATCGACGCCATCGACCGAGCGCACAGACGCATCTGCGACACGCAGCGCGAGCTCTTCCAACTGATCGGCGAGGTCGACCGGCGCGAACTGTGGCGTGGATCGGGTGCCCGCGACATGGCCCACTGGCTGTCCATCCGCCAGGGCATCTCGCAATGGAAGGCACGACGCTGGATCGCGGGGGCGCACGCGCTCGAAACCCTCCCGGACCTCGATCGCTCGTTCTCGTCGGGCGAACTCGGCGTCGACAAGGTCATCGAACTCACCCGCTTCGCCACCTTCGAGTCCGAGGCTGGGCTGATCACCTGGGCGAAGTTCGTCTCGTGCGCCGCCATCCGCCGCAAGGCGGACCTCGCGACCCGCTCGCTCGAAGACGTACAGGAGGCAGAACGGGGCCGGTTCCTGCGTTGGTGGTACCTGGACGATGCCACGCGCTTCGGGCTCGAGGCCGAACTGCCTGCTGCGCAGGGAGCAACCATCGCCCGTGCGCTGCAACGCGTGGCCGATTCCATACCGGTGATGCCCGGCGAGGACGATCTCATGTTCGCGGACGCTCGACGCGCCGACGCCATACTGGCGTTGTGTTCAAGCCGTCTCGCCGAGGACGCCGATGCCGACCGCGCGACCATCGTCGTGCACGCTCGCCTCCAGGACCTCGTCGAACAGGAAGGCGGGGCCGAGATCGAAGGAGGTGGTGCCATCCACGCCGAAACTGCGCGCCGCATGCTCTGCGACGCGCGCGTCCAGATCTTGCTGGAAGACAGTGAGGGGGAGCCGATGCGCCTAGGCCGCGTGTCCAGGGAACCATCGGCCGCCATGCTCCGCCAGCTTCGGTACCGCGACGGCGAATGCCGCTTCCCCGGATGCGGGGCACGTCGCTTCACTCAGGCGCATCACATCCTCTGGTGGGGCGAAGGGGGACGAACCGACCTCGACAACCTCGTCCTCATCTGCTCCTTCCACCACAAGCTGGTCCACGAGCACGGCTGGCGCATCAGCCGCGAACAGGGCGGCGAGGTCCGGTGGTTCCTCCCCGGCGGCGCGAGGTATCGGGCAGGTCCGAACGCTCAGGGGACGGCGAACGCGAGGTGTCTCGAGTCGTCGGCGCTCGGGGTCATCGACGCCGACAACACGCAGAGGGCGTCCGCGATGACGGTGGGGGAACCCGCGATCACCACCATGATCGCGAGCAAGTGATCCTGCGCCGCCGGACCGCGCGGCCCCCGCAGTCATCCGGTGCGTCAGCGCTTGGCGACGAGGATATGGGTCTGCATCTCTCCCTTCCTTTTCACGGGGATGGGGCCCCGCGACTCACACACGAAGTCGGGCTTCATGAGCTCGTAGGTCGCCGGGCTCACCTCGATCGACCCTGGGAGGCCCTCGGACTCCATGCCGCTGGCGGTGTTGACCGTGTCGCCCCACACGTCGTAGGAGGACCGAACCCCAAGGCCCGTCTCCAGCTGCGTGCCTGGGCCATCGGGCGAACCTACTCGAATGCGACAAGCCCTAAGGCGCCGACGCCAGCCTGGATGCGCTCCGGTGGACCCAAGGGGATTCGAACCCCTGACCTCTTGGCTGCCAGCCAAGCGCTCTACCAGCTGAGCTATGGGCCCTCGTTGTTCGAACGGAACCGGCCTTGAGTCTAGGCGACGCCGCGGTTCTCAACCAATAACGGCCCCGCACCCACCCGCCCTACTGGCGCGAGTAGATCCCCCAGAGTGTGCCGCCCGAGACGAAGGTGTTCGAGCGGGGGCCGTAGAAGGAACCCTGGCCGGCGGTCCTGAACGCCGCGAGGGTTTGGGGGGAGCTGTCGAGCCAGTAGTTGCCGCCGTTCCCCGTATTCGTCCACATCACGGCACCTACATCCCCGTAGGACCGGAACAGCATGGCGGCCTGCCCGATCCACACCGCCTTCCCGTTCGGGTTGCCGGACTGTTCATCCGAGCCGATCTCCCCTACCAGGAGCGGCTTGCCCCTAGACCGGGCGAAGGCCTCGGCGGCCTGGAAGATCGCCTGCGGCGTACGCCAATACGAGGCGTGGTTGTATCCGTCGACCCCGACGACATCGTAGCGGGAGGGTTCCCACGCCGCCGGGCCGCCGCTGCCGCCGTTGAACGTGGAAGCGGTGAGCGTCCACACCCAGGTGACGTTCGTTACGTTCTGCGCCGCGAAGAGCTGTACGAGGTGGTCGTATGCGGCGCGGTATTCGGCCGGCGTGCCACAGCTCGGATGGATCGCAGAGTTCACCGAAGGCTCGTGCGTGAAGCTGAGGTAGAGCGGGTAGCCCCACGCTCCGATGTTGCGCGCCTGTCCAGACCACCAGGCGTCGTACGAGCCAGCCGCGATATCGGCCCATCGATAGCAGACCCGTGTCCCGCCGGCCGGATGCCAGGAGTTGATGTTGTGGTAGTCCAGCCATCCCTTCGACTGGACGGCCAGGTCGGCACTGGAAGGAACGCTCTCGCCCATGTCGCTGTAGACGCGCAGCGCGCTGAAGTCCCTCCCGATCAGGGTCTCCAGCGCCGCGATGGTGCGCGTCTGGCTGCTCTTGCCACCGCTGTTCAGCCAGATCCCGGCGAGGACCGCCACGATCAGCGCTGCACCGATCGCGGGCGCCGTTCGCCGCACCCAGGAAACACGCTGGCCCAACGAAGGCCCTGGAGGGGGAGGAAGGGTCAACCGGCTATCCCGACGACGCCGCCTGCGGCCCCTCATCCCACTCCACGCGCGGCGCATCCTTCCAGAGCCGCTCCAGGTCGTAGTACTCGCGCTCTTCGTCACCGAAGACGTGGACCACGATGTCGACGTAGTCCAGGAGCCACCACCCGGATTCCGGCTCGCCTTCGCGTCGAAGGGGCCTCGCCCCGAGACCCTTGAGGGACGCCTCGACGGCGTCGATCACGCTTCGACCCTGGCGTTGGGTGCCCGAGGAGCAGATCACGAAGAAGTCCGTGATCACGATGATGTCGTGGACGTCGAGGATGACGATATCGGTTGCCTGCTTCCCGGCGGCCGCCCGTGCGGCGGCGATGGCCACCTCCCGGCTGGGTGGCAGCGTCCCCGGCGCCCCGTGCATATCCGTCACTTGAAGTCCTTCCCCACGATGATCTTCACGTCTGCGACCCCTGATGGTACCGAGGACACCGTCACCTTCCCGACCCCAAGCGCCCGACGGGCTCTCCCGGCCGCTCCCGCCGTGGCCACGCCGAGCCCCAAGATCGACGTCCGCAGAACGTCGAAGGACTGCGCATTCGTCGAGATCACGACTCGGAAGCCGACGGGGATCAAGCGCTTGGCCACGATAGCTCCAACCCCGGGCACTCCGTTCCCGTTCTGGACGATCACAGGCGTCGGCGTCACCGTTGACCCCAACAGCGTCCGGGCCAAGACGTCGATCGCCTTGAAGTCGGGCGCCTGCACCAGCCCCCCGACATCCGTGACGGGCAGGACCGTGGGCGTGGCTCCACGGGCCGAGGCCAGGAGCCGGGAGACGGCTGCGGCATCGTCGGTATCCACGAGTGACGCGGAGGAGAGCGGCAGGTGCTGCCGCAGCAGCGCCGTGGTGAACACACGCCAGCGCGATGCCACCTCCGCCTTCGGACCCGTCAGGTAGGCGAGCACCTGAAGCCCCGTGAGCGTCACCTTGCCGGGGCCCACGACCATTCCGTTCGCCTTGAACGCGCGGCCCAGGTCCACGGGAAGACCCCCCGCGGATGCAACCGCCTTCGCCATGGACTGCACCGAGGCGACGCCGTAGTGGCGAACCCACACCCCGAGCGTGTTCGACACGCCGACACGAACCGTTGGTCCGTTCAGCTGCCCCAGGGTGTCCAGCGTGGTCTCGCCCATGCCGGGAACGACCTGAATGAGCCCCTCAGGCAGGGAGATCGCGACCGGACCTCCCGCGGTTCCGACTATCAAGATCATGGGGCCCGAGCCCCCGGTGATGGACAACACGGCGAGGTCGGCAGGGCGGCTCGGTGAGGCCGATACGCCGGGGGCGGGCGGCGTCGGGGTCGCCGATGGATCGGCACCGGACCGCGTCCACGCGTAGAACCCTGCGAGGACCACGACGGTGGCCGTCACGATGGCCTCGATGCGGCGAGACCGGCGGCGGCGTTCGTTCCGGTTGGTGCGCGACGGCGGCGTTACGCCGGGGACTCGCCCCTGCGTCACCGGTACAGGCCCGCCTTCTCGATGTAGGTGGTGACGCCCTCGGGCAGCAGGTAGCGGATGGGCCGGCCCGCTGCCACACGGGCGCGGATGTCCGTGGAGGAGATCGCGAGGGCGGGGACCTGCATCACCGTCACGTCGGGGTGGCCTTGCGGCGTGTTCGCGGTGAACGCCTCCAGGTCATAACCGGGCCGGGTGGCGGCGATGAGATGCGCCAGCTCGAACAGCTCCGCCGGATCCTTCCACTGGAAGATCTCGAGCATCGCGTCGGCCCCGGTTACGAAGAAGAGATCCGTGGTCGCGCGGAGTTCGGTCCGCAGATCCCGAAGCGTGTCCACCGTGTAGGTGGGGCCTTCCCGATCGATCTCCATCCGCGAGACGCGGAACTTCGCGTCGCTGGCCGTGGCGATCACCGTCATGAGGTAACGGTCTTCGGCGGGTGAGACTACAGCGTGCTCCTTCATCCAAGGATCACCGGTGGGGACGAACACGACCTGGTCCAGCTCGAACTGGTGGAGCGCCTCCTCGGCCGCGACCAGATGCCCGTAGTGGATGGGGTCGAAGGTTCCCCCCATCACTCCCAGGCGCGCCCTCACGTGGTCATCCTACGCCCGGACCGATCAACCTCGGAGCCACACATCCAAGTCCAGGGCGTGCGTGCGGTAGTGGATCGGCCCGCTCTCCTCGAACCACTCCCAGGCTTCGCGGGTAACCGTCTCCAGTAGGTTGAAGGCCTGACGAGCCTTCTCACGGCCTCCCGTGAGCGCTGAGCGAGCCGTCCGCGCATCCATCCCCCGCGAGCGCGCGAAACCCTCGCCGTTGATCGACTCGATGTCGAGCGCTCCTTCCGCGTCCGCATCGAACGACCCATCCCCGATGCTGGCCAGGACCCGCGCGCAATCTTCCAGCCAGTACCCCACGTGGAACATCGCGTCTTTCGCGGACCAACCCTCCGGCGTGAGCGTCGGCACCTCGAATCGTTCAGCAGGGACGTCTGCGAAGGCGCCCAACAGTCCCCGCCATGCCTCCTCTTCCTCCGCCAGCAGCCGTTGAACGTCCACCGCGCTATCCCTCCTCGGCCTCGGCCTCGGGCTCGCCCGGCTTGCGATCGGGAAGGAACTCGAACACCAGATCACGGATCCGAACCTCTTGGCCCTTGCGGGCGCCCAACGCCACCAAGCGGCGTTCCACACCCTCCCGGATGAGGCGGCGCTGGAGGCGTTCGATCTGACGATCGTCGTCCATGTCGGTTTCCATGACCCATCGCTCCACGCCGCGGCCGGTCACGCGCCAGCCACCGTCGTCCTCGCGTTCGATACTGAAGCGGGGCCGCCCCGGACGAAGCACCACGTAGGGGGCGCGTTCGGGAGACAGGTCCTCCCCCTCCTTCGCCAGGAGTCCGAGGCGTTCCAGGAGCGGTTCCAAGCCCTCACCGGTGACCGCGGACACGGGCAACGTCACGGGGTCCAACGCGGCCGCCGCTTCGGCCGGCGCATCCACCAGGTCGGCTTTCGTGCCCACGATGATCGAGGGGCGTTCGGCCAGCTCAGGGTCGTAGGCGGCGAGTTCATCGGTGAGGGTGGCAAGGTCGGCGCCCGGGTCCGCCGTCGAGAGGTCCACCACGAGGACCAGCGCCCGGCACCGCACAACGTGGCGGAGGAACCGATGGCCGAGACCCTTACCCTCCGACGCGCCTTCCACCAGACCGGGGATGTCGGCCACCACGAACCGGTCGGCGTCCTCACCGGCGACGCCGAGGTTCGGCGTGAGGGTGGTGAACGGGTAGTTCGCGATCTTCGGCTTCGCCGCCGTCAGGCGGGACAGGAGGGTGGACTTGCCGGCGTTGGGCAGGCCCACCAAGCCGATGTCGGCCACCGTGCGGAGCTCGACCCGAAGCCGGCGCTCCTCGCCTTGCTCGCCGGGCTCGGACCCCCTGGGCACGCGGTTGCGCGGGCTGGCGAAGGCCGTGTTGCCTCGGCCGCCGCGTCCCCCGTGGGCAACGGTTGCCCGGGCACCGGCTCCGACCAGGTCGGCCACCAAGCCGTCCTGATCGAACACCACCGTGCCGTCGGGCACCGGGATCACCAGGTCGGCACCCCGCGCCCCGTCGCGGTTCGCGCTGCGCCCGCCGGTTCCCGGCTTGGCCATCTGGTGCGGATGCTCGGCCAGCCACGTGAGGTCGTGCGTGCCGGGAGTGACTTCGAAGATGATCGAACCGCCGTCGCCGCCGCTGCCGCCGTCGGGCCCGCCGCGTGGTTTGTACGGCTCTGAGTGCAGCGAGGCCGAGCCGCTCCCACCCGGGCCGGCCTTCGCGTACACGGTGCATTCGTCGACGAACCCCATCTGTTCCTCCAGCCTAGGTGGTCAGGAAGCCCGCCGACCGGCGATGATGGGCCGGTGCTCGAACCCGTGAACGTGTGGCTCGTCCCGCTGGGCCGGAACAACCAGGAAGAGGTGGCCGGCCGTCTGTCGCTGGAACCCCGCGCGCTGATCTTCGATATGGACGCCGGTGGGGCGGAGACGCTCGCCCTTGCCGAGATCAGGAAGGTCGCGCGCGTACACGGCTCCCCCATCCTCATGCTCACGCACCTGGCCGATGGCGAGGTCCTGCGAACCGCGTTCTACTTCTCCAAGCCTCCCCCGATCCCAACCCGCCGCAGCGCTTCCGCATCGACCGAGCGCCAGCCGGGGGTCACCGGCCTGATCCGGCGGTCCGGGAAGCGCCGCGATCAACGCGCGAACGCCGGCTACCTCACCGGTGCGAACGTCAAGAAGAAGGAACTGGTGGTCGAGTGGACCGTTGCGATCCGCAGGGCGGTTCGCGAGGTCAAGAGCTAGGCAGGCACGACCGAGGCGAACTTCCGGCCCCGCGATTCCAGGAACGTGACCGTGCCCGTGCGCAGGGCGAACAGCGTGTCGTCGCCGCCCTTGCCCACACCGTCGCCGGGGTGGATCCTTGTACCACGCTGACGAACGATGATGCTCCCGGCCGGCACGAGCTGACCCCCGTACGCCTTCACGCCAAGGCGTTTGGAATTCGAATCGCGACCGTTGCGGGATGACCCGCCACCCTTCTTGTGTGCCATAAGGCCTCCAGGCTAGCAAACGACGGAACGGATGAACTCAGGACTCTTCGGCGGTCCCCGAGGCGGCTTCAGGCGCCGCCTCCGGCTCCTCGACCTTCTCGGCCTTGGGCTTCTCGGCTTTCTTCGCGCTGCCCATGGAGACGCTCTCGATCTCAAGCATGGTCAAGAGCTGGCGATGTCCGCCGCGCTTCGCGTAGCCGGTCTTGGGCCGGTACTTGAAGATCTTGACCTTGTCGCCCTTCTGTTCGCCGAGCGGCTTGGCCGTGACCGTGGCGCCTGCCGCTTCGGCGCCCACGTGGGTCTTCCCGTCGTCATCCACCACCAGGATGGGCTGGAAGATGAGCGTCTTGCCCTCGTGGACGAGCTTCTCGACCTCGATGACGTCGCCGGCCTTCACTTTGTGCTGCTTGCCGCCAGTCTTGATCACCGCATACATGGTTGTTCCTCTCAGGCTTCGTAGTTGACGAGGATGCCCCGGCCTTCACAGGTGGGACACGTTTCGGAGAACGATTCAACCAGACCACCGGACACCCGCTTGCGGGTAACCTGCATGAGCCCCAGGGCTCCGATCTCGAACACCTGTGACCTGGTCTTGTCGATGGCCAGGGCATCTCGCATCGTGTCCTCGACCTGCTTCTTGTTCTTCTCAAGCAGCATATCGATGAAGTCGATGACGATGATCCCGCCGATGTCGCGCAGGCGCAGCTGACGGCCGACTTCCGCGGCAGCCTCCAGGTTCGTGTTCTTCACCGTTTCCTCGAGGTTGGTCTTGCCGACGGCCTTGCCTGTGTTGACGTCGACGATGGTCATGGCCTCGGTTCGTTCGATGATGAGATAGCCGCCGGAAGGGAGCCAGACCTTGCGGTCCAGCGCCTTGTGGATCTGCTCGACGATCCGGTGCTCCTCGAACGCCGGCAGCTTGCCGGTATGGAGCTTGATCTTGGGCGCCAGGTCGGGGGCGACCTCGTTCACGTACTCCATGATCTTGTCGTAGACCGGCTGCGAGTCGGTGACCAGCCCCTTGTACTCCTCGTCGTTGAAGAGATCCCTGAAGACGCGGACGGTGAGTTCGGGTTCCTCGTAGAGCCCCGCAGGCGCCTTCGCCTTCTTCGCCTTGCGGTTGATCTCGTCCCATTCGCGAACCAGTCGCTGAAGGTCAGTGGTGAGCGCCTCCTCCGAGGCACCCTCGGCGGCCGTTCGAACGATGATGCCGTGGCCGTCGGTCCGAACCTTCTTGATGATCCCCTTCAGGCGCTTGCGCTCTTCGTCCGGGAGCCGGCGGCTGATCCCGCTGACGGCCTGATCCGGCGCGAGCACCAGGAACCTGCCCGGCATGGAGACCTGCGCGGTGAGCCGCGCACCCTTGCCTCCCATCGGATCCTTCGTGACCTGCACCATGACGGCCTGACCTGCCTTCAAGACGTGTTCGATCCGGGGGGCCGGGCCCTCCAGGTCCTCGGGCGTGTAGTTGACCTCGCCGGCATACAGGACACCGTTACGGCCCCGGCCTATGTCGACGAACGCCGCTTCCATCCCGGGGAGCACGTTCTGCACGCGGCCAAGGAAGACGTTGCCGACCATGGACGTGGCGCCGGTGCGGGTCACGTAGTGCTGCACCAAGACACCTTCCTCCAGGACGGCGATCTGGTCGCGGTCGCCGTGCTCGGTGATGACCATGACCTTGTCGGTGATGCGCGGAGGCGTAGGCATCGGCTCGCGGCGGCGACGGCCGTCACGGCCATCGCGGCCTCCGACCCGGCCGGTGCGCGACCGGCTGCTCCGGATCCCCCGGGTCGACCCACCGGCGGCGATGTGTGCCTCCAGCGACTTCTCGCTGGAACCCCTGCCTCCGCTGGATCTCTCGCTCTTCGGAGCCTCGCCGGCCTCGGATCCCACCTTGGAGGACCCGGTCCCGCGGCGGCTCCGGCGGCGGGGGGAGGCGTCCGGTCCGCCAGCATCCTGATCGGGCAACGCGTCCTCGCGCTGCGTGTCGAGGGGGTCGTTCATCGGTGCCTCGTCGTCGCCGGCGGTCGTGGACCGCGA
>JANXVR010000110.1 GCA_025351565.1 Actinomycetes bacterium | reverse complement strand
TCTCAGTTTGGGTTCAAACTGAGACACCACCGAACCGCAGGTCAAAGAGACGAGTGCTGAGTTGTGCGTCTCATGATGCGAGAGCGACTTGCGTGCCGCGCGAGCCGCGACGCAGAATCGCGAACAGGGGCGCGAACAGGGGCGCGACTCGAGGCGACACAAGGGGGGACGAGGATTGGACCCGTTGAAGGAGCACACCACGGGGCAGGCACGAGTGGCGGAGTTGCTCGAGCGGGAACGGCAACTGTTCGCGGACGAGCGCCCGAGGTCGAAGGAGCTGTTCACCCGAGCGGGTAAGACGCTCCTCAACGGTGTGCCTATGCCGTTCATGACCGAGTGGCCGGGAGACTTCCCTATCTACGTGGCCGACGCGGTAGGGGCGGAAGTCGTGGACGTGGATGGCCACCGCTACGCCGATCTCTGCCTGGGCGACACCGGCGCGATGACTGGGCACGCTCCTGCCGCAACGGTTGAAGCGATGATGGAGCAGTTCAGGCGTGGGGCCAGCCACATGCTTCCAACCGAGGACTCGGTCTGGGTGGCCGAGGAACTACAACGACGTTTCGGACTTCCGTTCTGGCAATTCGCCCTGTCGGCTACCGATGCGAACAGGTTCGCGCTGCGGATCGCTCGACACGTCACGGGGCGGCCGAAGATCCTCGTCTTCAACTGGTGCTATCACGGCACGGTGGACGAGACCATCGCGACGGTCGTGGACGGCATCCCCGGCCCGCGCGAGGGCAACCTGGGGCCGCCGGTAGATCCGACCACGACGACGAAGGTCATCGAATTCAACGACGTGCCGGCGCTCGAGGCAGCCCTAGCCGAGGGGGACGTTGCATGCGTGCTTGCCGAGCCCGCGATGACGAATGTCGGGATCATCCTTCCCGATCCGGGTTACCACGAGGCCCTTCGCAGGATCACTCGCGAGACGGGAACCCTTCTGCACCTCGACGAGACGCACACGCTGTGCGCAGGGCCGGGCGGATGCACGGGGGCATGGGGACTCGATCCGGACATCCTGGTTGTCGGTAAGCCGCTCGCGAGCGGGCTTCCGGCTGCGGCCTACGGCTTCTCCAGTGAAGTGAGCGAACGGTTCCTCGCTGGATGGGACGCCGAGGTCTCGGTCACAGGAGGGTTGGGCGGGACGCTCGCCGGGAACGCACTTTCAGCCAAGCTCATGAGAGTGACCATGGAGGAGGTCCTTACGGAGGATGCATTTCGCGGGATGATCGCGCTCGCCGAGCGGTACACGCTGGGGGTTCGACGGGCCATAGATAACGCAGGTCTCCCGTGGCATATCACGCGGCTGGGTTGTCGCGCCGAGTACAGGTTCCGCGCGACCCCTCCGCGCAACGGCACTGAATCGATCCTATCCGAGGAGCGTCCGCTGATGCGCTTCATGCACCTGTACTCGTTGAACCGAGGGGTACTCCTGACCCCGTTCCACAACATGGCGTTGATGTCGCCGGCGACGACCGAGGAGCAGGTGGACCTGGCGGTCGACGTCTTCGACGGCGCCCTGGCGGAGTTGATGTGAGATCTGACGGGCTCCGCCTGGCGGAGAGGCGAGCCATCATCACCGGTGCTTCCTCGGGGATCGGAGAGGCGACCGCCAGGAGATTCGTGGATGAGGGTTCGCGGGTGATGCTTGTTGCCCGTCGGGCAGAGGCCCTCGGGCGGGTGACGGCCGAGCTCGGCGAGGCGGCAACCTCCTACGTCGCAGACGTCCGAGATCCCACGCAGGTCGAGGCGATGGTCGAGGCAGCCGTGAAGGCGCTCGGGGGCATCGACGTGGTCGTGAACAGCGCCGGGGTTTCAAACCCGACCGCACTTGCAGACCTCACGCCCGATCGCTGGCGAGAGGTGATCGATACGAATCTGTCGGGGGCGTTCTATGTGTGCCGATCTGCCGGCCTGCGGATGCGCGATGCCGGCGGGGGAGCCATCGTGAACGTCGCCTCCGAGTCCTCCTTCTTGGGAGAGCCGATGTACGTGGCGTATTGCGCGTCGAAGGGGGGGATCCTGACCCTCACGAAAGCCCTCGCCGCGGAACTCGCGCCGACGGTGCGGGTGAACGCGGTCTGCCCCGGCACCGTCCAGACCCCGATGCTCGATCGTGATTTCGCAGCGCTGCCGGATCCGGAGTGGGCCCGGGAAGCCACGAAGAGGCGGATCCCGCTGGGTCGTTTCTGTTCGCCCGAAGAGGTGGCCGAGGCGATCTTGTATCTCGTTGCCGAGGCAACCTTTGCCACAGGGATGGCGCTCAACCTCGATGGGGGAACCACCGCGACCCTCCCTCCCATGGTTCGCTGAGCGATGGGCGAGTCGCACGTCCGCCTGTTCGCTGAGGAGGGAGCCACCGTCGTGCTCTCCGGTGTTCGCGATCGGCTCGGCGAGCGGAGCGCGGCCACTCTGGTTCGCGAGGGACATCGGGCAGCTTATGTGAGCCTGTCGTCCCTCATCGCGATGATCGTCGCCGCGTCAATGCAGGGCCGCGTGAGCGAAGACGCGCGTGGAGATCGTGGAGAGCGCGGCAGCGAACACGGCGACGACCAGGAGACTCAGCGAGACCATCGTGGTCACGCTGCTCATCCCCCAGATGTTGTGCAACCCTGAGCTGTCTCCGAGCAGTCCGTACCGCATCACCGCCAGCGCATGGGTGATAGGCAAGAACCGGGCGAACCAGAGCAGGAACGTCGGCAGGGCGTTGATCGGGAAGAGCGAACCCGCCAAGAACCACGGCACGATGGCGATGGCCGGAACCCGGGCGATGTACTCCTCTTGTTTCGGCACCCGGCTCGCGAGCGTCTCGGCCACGCCGTACATCCCGACGGTGAAGAGGGCGACGGCCGCAAGGAACCAACCCAGGCCCGACGTGCTGGTGTGGAAATGGATCCCTCGCGCCATCGCGGCTAGGATCAGCGCGACGATCTGGAACGCGGTGACGGCGAAGGCGACCACCAGGTTGCCGAGGACCAGCATGGATCGTGGGATCGGCGCGGCGAGCAGTTCACGCTGGGCGCCACTGTCCCGATCGACGATCACGCTCAAACCGGAGAACACGGTGTTGAGCGGGATCAGCAGACCGATCGTGCCGACGGCAACGAATGCCTCGTAACTCACGCTGGTGTGCAGCGCCGTCATCAGCGCCGGGGCGATCACCAACGCGAACAGGATCGGCGTGATCAACGGAACGAACAGCTCGCGCGGAGTCCGAACCGTGAGTTGGAACCGGCGTCGCGCGAGCGTGGCGACGGCCCCCAGGCGCCCGGGCACGACCGGGTGAGGCAGAGAGATCTCTCGTGTGATGACTGCCATGGTGTGGCCCTTCCTCTCAGGCGGCTTGCCCGGGTTGATCAGCCGTCAGCCGCAGGTAGACGTCGTCGAGGGTCGGCGGGCGACTGATGATGGAGATGGCGGCGATCCCGGCCTCGTCGACGCCGGCGATGACGTCGACGGGGGAGCGACCACCGGTGGGAACGATGAGCGTGGAACCGACCGCGAAGGAATCCGCGCCGGCGATCCCGGAGACCCGCATCGAACTCAATGTTGCCTCCGCGTTCGCCGGCACGCGAAGCTCGATCACGTCGGGGCCGAGGCTCGCGATGAGCTCCCTCGGTGTTCCGAGTGCAACGATGGCGCCCGCGCTCATGATCGCGATCCGATCGGCGAGGTGCTCGGCTTCGTCCAAGTAATGGGTGGTGAGCAGGATCGTCATCTCCGTCCGGTCGCGGAGCCGGGCGAGCACGTCCAGCAGTTCGTGACGGATCCGCGGATCGAGACCGACTGTCGGTTCGTCCAGGAACAGGATCTGGGGTTCGGAGACGAGGGCGCGCGCGATCTCGAGTCGGCGCCGTTCGCCACCGCTGTAGGTGCCGACCGGGCGATCGATGAGTTCCGTGAGATCGAAGGTGTCGATGAGGTCGTCGAGACTTGGGCCCGATCCTTGTGCTGGGACGCCCCACAGGCGTGCGTGGATCTCGAGGTTCCGCCGCCCCGTGAGCGGTCGGTCGACCACCG
>JANXVR010000094.1 GCA_025351565.1 Actinomycetes bacterium | reverse complement strand
GTGAAGATCACCAGGAACATCAGCGGGAACGCGAACGTGAAGAACGCGCTGGCCGGGTTCCGCCAGAAGGCCTTGTTCGTGAACCGGACCTGGCGGCCGGCGAGCTTCACGGAGGCCGTCATTCGGTGCCATCCTCGCCGCCGGTGAGCTCGATGTAGACGTCCTCGAGCGAGGGCCGGCTGACGTCGAGGGCCTCGTAGGAGTACCCGTGCTCGATGGCCCACGCGGTCAGCGCATGGAGGGCGGGGGTCGGATCGTCCGTGCGGAGTTCGACCGACCCGTCCTGCTGCCCGACCCCGTCGCCGATCGGCGGGGGAGTCGCACCGGCCGGGGCGCGGTAGCGGATCCGGGCCTTCATCTGATCGCGGCCGGCCAGCGTCTCCGGCGTGCCCTCGGCAACGATCTCGCCCTTCGTGATCACGGCAACGCGGTGCGCGAGGTACTGCGCCTCGTCCATGAAATGGGTGGTGAGGAAGACGGTCTTGCCGATCGCCGTGAGGTTCTTGACGATCTCCCACGCATTGCGGCGGGCGTTCGGGTCGAACCCGGTGGTCGGCTCGTCCAGGAACAGCATCTCCGGGTCGCCGGCCAGGGCGACCGCGACGTCCAGGCGCCGCTGCTGCCCCCCGGACAGCTTGTTCACGCGGGTCGTTCGCTTCTCCCCGAGCCCGACCAGGTCGATGACCTCGTCGATGGCGCGGGGGTGGTCGTAGTAGGCGGCGTAGAGATCTACCGTCTCGCGAACCGTGAGGAAGGGGTCGATGCCGGTGGATTGAAGGACGATCCCGATCCGCCGCTTCATCTCGTGATCGTTGTGGGCGGGGTCGTGGCCGAGCACGCTGACCGAGCCCGCCGTCCTGGTCCGGTAGCCCTCCAGGATCTCCGTCGTCGTGGTCTTCCCGGCGCCGTTCGGTCCCAGAAGCGCGAACACCTCGCCTTGCTCGACGTGCAGATCGATGCCCTTGACGGCCTCGACATCCCCGTAGGACTTCTTCAATCCTTCAACGATGATCACCGGCTCGCCCATGACTCCGACCCTATCAACCGACCCCGAACCCGGCGTGCTTGTCCACCCGATTCCGGAGATCCTCGCCGCGGACGAACCGCCCGAGGTTGTCCAGGAACAGGTCGACGGCCACGTTCTCCCATCCCAGGAAGTCCCCGCACATGTGCGGGCTGATGATCACGCCGGGCAGATCCCAGAGGGGGCTGTCGGCCGGGAGCGGTTCGGTTTCGAACACGTCGAGCGCGGCTCCGGCCAGCTGCCGCGCCCCAAGCGCGGCGATGAGCGCCGGCTCATCCACCGTGGCGCCGCGGCCGACGTTCACGAACCGCGCCGTGGGTCGCATGGCGGCGAAGACCGCAGCGTCGAACAGATGACGGGTGCCGGGCGTGAGCGGCAGGGTGTCCACCACCACGTCCGCGCCGGCGACCGCGTGGACGAGTTCGCCGATGCCGAGGATCTGCCCGAATAGATCGTCGGGGCGGGACGTGCGGCCGACGGCCGCGGCCTCCATGCCCAGGGCGCGCGCCCGCGTTGCCACCGCGCGTCCGATCGGGCCGGGCCCCACAACCAGGAGGGTGGAGCCTGCCAGCCGTTCTGTCTCGCCGGAGATCCACCGATGCTGCCGTTGGGCGGCGAAGGACTCCGGTATCCGCGTGGCGAAAGCGAGCAGCGAACCGATCACCCACTCGGCGATCGCATCGTCGAAGATCCCCCTTCCGTTCGTCACGATGGTGTCGGATGCGGCCAGGGCTGGGAACAACAGTCCGTCCACGCCGTCGGACGCTGTCTGGATCCAGCGGAGCCGGTCGGCGGAGTCCCAGGCGGTCTCGAGGTCACGGCGGCTCGCCCGCCAGAAGAACAACCCGTCGGCGCCGGGCAGGGCCTCGCGGAGTTCGGCGTCACCGTGCGCGAACCGAAGTTCCGCCAGTTCCGTGGCCCGGTCGATGCCGGGAGGGGGCTCGTCGCGAGGACCGAGCACCACGACCGCGGGGCGCTCGGTCACCACGGCTTCCGCGTGCTGAAGCCGCTGGTCTCCTCATGGAAGAACCCGACCGAATCCTCCCCGAGCTGCCAGCAGAGGAACACCCGCCGGCCCTCACGCTCGGCGGGGAAGTCCACCAAGCCCTTCTCGGGATCGCGCAGGAGGATGCCGGCCTTCGCCAGGTGTTCGACCTCGGCCTTGAGTTCGAGCTGGGCCTTGAACCAGTCGGTGCCGGCGACCCCGCCGCCGTCCGAGGCCACGGCATCGGTGATGCGGGCGCTGGCGCCGACCAGGCGGCGGCGGGCCTCGCGGAGCCGCGGCAGCCGTTCGCGCAGGTCTTGAAGGGCCGCGTTCGCGGTGTCGGCGGTGTAGACGCGGTCGGTCATGCCAGAGCCTTCGCGAGTTGGTCCAGGTGCGTGAGACGGGTGCCGGTGTGCTCCGGGTGACGGTTCCGGCGGTCGATCAGCACGGGGAACATCCCGAGCGCTGCCGGCGGATCGACGTCGAACTCCGGGTTGTCGCCCACGTAGGCCGACTCGGCGGGCGTCACGCCCGCCCGCTCCATCGCGAGCTCGTAGATGTGCGGGTCTGGCTTCTCGATCCCTTCCCGGCCGCTGATCACCCGGACCGGGAACGCCTCGCGCACGCCCAGGGCGCCCAGGAGGTCCTCGAGCCACGGTTCGAAGTTCGACACGATGCCCAGGATGACTCCCTGGGACCGCAGGTGGGCCAGGGCAGGGGGCACGTCGTCGAACAGCGCGTAGTTCGACAGGTCGGTGAACTCCGCGTAGAGGGTGGCGCGCAGACCGTTCCCGGACGGGAGGTCCAGCGCGTCGATCATGAGGTCGTAGACGCTCCCCCAGAACTTCGCCGATCGCTCCGGGCTTGTGGTCCAGAGGTCGTTGGCTTTGGCGGCCTCGCTGAAGCGCTCGGAGATGGCGGCCGACGCGTGGCGAACCTCGTCGTCGGTCCTCGGGTGGCCCTCGCGCGTGAGCACCCCCGAGAACAGCTCCGGGAAGGACGGCGCCGGGTGGACCAGGGTCTCCCCCGCATCGAAGAACACCGCCTTGAACCTCACGACGTTGATGATAGCCACGGGGTCCGCGCCATCAGCGAGGCTTGAGCTCGGTCCACAATCCCCGAACCTGGTCCCGGAGCTCCGCTTCGGTCCCGTCGTTGTCCAGGATGTGGTCGGCGCGGGATGCGATCGTTTCGAGGGAGGGTTGCGCTGCCATACGAGCCCGCGCGTCATCCTCGGCCATCCCTCGTTCCAGAAGCCGAGCCAGCCGGCGTTCGGGAGAACACGCCACGACCACCACGGCGTCGCATCGGGCGTCCGTCCCCATCGGGATGAGCAGCGGCGAGTCGAGCACAACGACCGTATCGGTTCCGGCATAGCGGGCCAGCTCCTGCTCGACCCTGGCCTCGACCACCGGATGGATCAGGGCTTCCAGTGCCCGTAGCTTGGCGGGGTCGGCGAAGACGACGGCGGCCACGGCGGCGCGGTCCAGTTCGCCATCTGGTCGCACGATGTCCGGACCGAGCAACCCAACGATCTCGGCGAACCGCGGCGACGAGGACAGCGCGGCCTCACGCGCGAACGCGTCGGCGTCGAGCACGACGGCGCCCAGTTCGGCCAGCATGCGCGCGGCGGTGGACTTGCCGGAACCGATCCCCCCGGTGAGTCCGACGAACAGCATGGGCGCGGGGTCGGCGCCGGGCCCCTGGCGGGGCCCGGCCATCCTTCCCTATTCTGAACGGCCCTCGCGCCGCTTCAGGTCTTCAAGGATCGACTCCAGGGAAACCTCGTCAGGGGTCGCGGCCTCCTCGACGGGTGAGGGAGCCGCTTCCGGCTCGGCTGCAGGTGCCGCCGGCGCCTCTACCTCGACTTCGACCTCAACCTCGGCCTCCGGTTCGGGGACCGCCGCCGGTTCGGGTTCGGGCGCGGGCTCCGGCTCTGGGGCGGGCTCCGGCTCCGGCTCTGGCTCTGGGGCGGCCTCGACCACCTCGGCCTCAGGGACCTCGGCTCCGGTCACGTCGGACTCGGCTTCGGCGACCGCATCCAGGATGGCCTGCGGCACGGCGATGGTGGAGACCATCTCCGGCCCGGGCGCAACCTCCGGCGCAGCTGCCTCTTCCTCGATCTCCGGTTTGCGGGCGGTCGCGGGCGCCGCGGTGACCTGTCGCATGGACAGGCTCACGCGCCGCCGGCTCACGTCCACGTCGATGACCTTGACCTGCACATCGTCGCCCACCGACAGCACCGACTCCGGCGTGTCCACGTGCTCGTGGCTCAGCTCGGAGATGTGGACCAAGCCCTCGATCCCCTGTGCCACCCGAACGAACGCCCCGAACGGAACGAGCTTCGTAACCTGGCCGTCCAGGATCTCCCCGGCCTTGAACTTCCGCTCGAACTCCTTCCAGGGGTCTTCCTGCGTGGCCTTCAGCGACAGCGAGACGCGCTCGCGATCAAGGTCAACATCGAGCACCTCGACGTCGACCTCCTGACCGACGGCGACCACCTCTTGCGGGTGATCGACGTGCTTCCAACTCAGCTCGGATACGTGGACCAGTCCGTCCACGCCGCCCAGATCGACGAACGCACCGAAGTTCACGATGCTGCTCACCGTTCCCTTGCGGCGCTCACCCTTCGTGAGCTGCGTGAGGAAGGTCTTCCGGCCCTCGGACTGCGACTCCTCCAGGAACGCGCGGCGGCTGAGCACCACATTGTTCCGGTTGCGGTCGAGTTCGATGATCTTGCATTCCAACTCAGTGCCGACGAACGGCACGAGGTCGCGGACCCGGCGAAGGTCGACCAGCGAGGCGGGCAGGAACCCGCGCAGGCCGATGTCCAGGATGAGTCCGCCCTTGACGACCTCGATGACCGGACCCTTGATGGTCTGGCCCGAGGTCATGACCTCTTCGATCTTGCCCCAGGCGCGCTCGTACTGCGCGCGCTTCTTGGACAGGATGAGCCGGCCCTCCTTGTCCTCCTTCTGGAGCACCAGGGCCTCGATCTTGTCACCAACCTTCACGATCTCGTTCGGGTTGACGTCGTGCCGGATCGACAGTTCCTTGGACGGGATCACGCCTTCGGACTTGTAGCCGATGTCCAGCAGGACCTCGTCGCGGTCGATCTTCACGACCTCGCCGTCGACGATGTCTCCGTCGTTGAAGTCGCGGAACGAAGCCTCCAGGGCTGCGATCAGCTCTTCGGGCGTCAGGTCGCGCTCATGCACGACCGGGGCGGGCGCGGGGGCGGCCACCTCAGCGACTTCTGGGACTTCGGGTTCTGCGGGCACGTCGGCACCCGTGGTGGTCTCTACATCACTCATGGTGTGGTTCTCCTCCCGGCGGGCGAGGACTCACCGACTCGCGGCTTTGGATTTGCGAGCGGCGCAGGAATCCCTGCCGCCGGTAAGGATGGTAGTTGCGGCCGGGAGCGGCCGTCAACGCGAGGTCAGTGACCCTCCGGGGCGGCTTCGGCCCAGTTGGGGCCCCAGCCGATGTCGGCTTGCAGGGGCACGTCCAGCTCGAAGGCGTGTTCCATGCGCTCCTTGATGATCCCGGCCGCGGACCGCACGTTGGCTTCCGGGACCTCGAAGACCAGCTCGTCGTGGACGTTCAACAGGATGTGGCAGTCCAGGTCCGCGTGCTCGGTCAGCGCGGCGTCCACCGCGATGATCGCCACCTTGAAGACGTCGGATGCGCTCCCCTGGATGGGGGCGTTCAGCGCCTGGCGCCGCCCCAGGTCGCGGATACGCGGATTCGCGGCCTGGAGTTCGGGGATGTAGCGGCGCCGGCCCAAGATCGTCTCGGTGAAGCCTTCCACCGTGGCGCGGCCGACCTGCGCGTCCAGGTAGGTCTTGATGCCGGGGAACCCCTCGAAGTAGCCCTCCATGATCTCCTGCGCTTCATCCGGCGCGATGTCCAGGCGCGTGGCCAGACCCCAGGCGTTCATCCCGTAGGCCAGGCCGTAGTTGACCGCCTTGGCCCGCCGGCGCAGCTCCGGGTCGACCGCATCCAGCGGGAGCCCGAACACCTTGGCCGCGGTTGCCGCGTGGATGTCCGCACCCGCCTCGAATGCCTCGCGCAGGCCCGCGTCACCGGACAGATGCGCCAGGATCCGGAGTTCGATCTGGGAGTAGTCGGCGGCCAGGAGCACGTGGCCGGGCTCGCCCGCCACGAACGCCCGCCGGATCTGCCGGCCCAGGTCGCTGCGAACGGGGATGTTCTGCAGGTTCGGGTTGGAGGACGACAGGCGCCCCGTTGCAGCGACGGTCTGGTTGAACGAGGTGTGGACGCGCCTGTCGAGCGGGTCCACCAGCCGCGGGAGCGCCTCTAAGTAGGTCGAATTGAGCTTGTCCAGTTCCCGCCAGCTGAGCAGGGCGTCCACGATGGGGTGGGCGTCCCGCAGCTTCTCCAGCACGCTGGCGTCGGTTGACAGCTCGCCCTTCGGGGTCTTCTTGCCGGGTTGGAGACCGAGCTTGTCGTAGAGGATGGTGCGGAGCTGGGGAGGCGAGTTCAGGTTGAAGTCCTCGCCGGCCCGCTGGTAGATCTCGGCCTTGAGGGTGGCCATACGGTCGCGGACGGATTCCCCCATCTCCGCCAGGTACTCGACGTCGAGCGCGATCCCGCGCGCCTCCATCTTCGCGAGCACCGAACTCAGGGGCAGCTCCACGGTTTCGAACAGCGCACGGAGCCCGGCGCTGTCGATGCGTTCTTCCATGATCGGCGCCAGGAGCGCGACCGCGGCAGCTTCGGCCGCGGTGGAACGCCACGGGTCCTCCGCGAACAGTTGGCCGGCGTCCGGCCCGTCCTCCTGGCCCAGCACGTCCGCGCCCAGGTACCGGGTGGAGAGCGCCCGAAGCCCGTACTCCGCGGCCGAGGCGTCCAGGAGGTACCCGGCCAGCACGGCGTCGAA
>JANXVR010000077.1 GCA_025351565.1 Actinomycetes bacterium | reverse complement strand
CCGTTCCCCCCGCCAGCGGATCGTCGCCGGGGTGGTGGCGTTCGCCGTGTTCGGCGCCGCGGGAGTGTTCGCGTACGGGGCCTTGAAGCCGCTCGGTGGCGGCGGCACCGGGCCAGCCGGAGGTGGCGCGCTTCCCAACCTGATGTTCAACGTGACCGTTGTCGGCGGAACCCCAGCTCCGGGAGCGACTAGCTCCGACTTCTCCTTGGGCCTGACGTTCGGCGAGGCCAGCTTGTCCCTTCCCGCACTCGATGGCCAGGCGGGTCCTGTGGCGTGGGTGACGGCCGTCACCGACCCGCCGCCGCTGGATATCGCGCTGACGTCAGGCGCTACCGTTCGCCTCACGTCAGGGGCAGAGTCGACGGACATCACGCTGACCAAAGAGGGCTCCTCTTACCCCCTCACCGACGGCGCGACGGTGCCGGCACCTGGCACCTACGGGATGGACGTGGGCGGGCAGTGGGTCAACGCAAGCGGCTGGGCACGATGGGTCTACACCGTAGACGTCGTTCCTCCGGGAACCATGCAGTTCTTCTCCCCGACCGGGAACGGGATCCAGGTGAACCCGAGCCAGTCGCCGGCCCCCGGGGTCGTTCCTGACATCCAGATGCTGATCGACGGCCAGCTCTTCGCCGGCGGGGTGGCACAAAACAGCGGTGTGATCTACGGCACGGGAGCCCAGATCGCTCCCGGTGCCCCGGTCTGGGTGAGCTCGAACGTCACCGCCGCGTTCAGTTCGCTGACTGCCAGCAGTCTGTCCACGCATGCCCGGATCGTGATCGGTGGATCGTCGCCGCCCGGACAGATCGGGACTGCCGATCTCACCCCCGGGGATTACATGTTCGGCGTCTCGGCCAAGGGCACCACGTGGGAAGGTGACCTCAGCTTCCCGGTCACCGTGGTTTCCGGTGAGAGCCCGTCACCGCAGCCTTCGCCGAGTGGACCGGGCGGGACGCTCGTCGTGAGGCTGCAGACGACACTTGCCACCAACAACGGGTGTCCCGGTATCCCGGACGGCGTCGCGTCGTTCGCTGGCTCCGAGTGGAAGCTCAACGGCAACTCGTTCACCTGGGCCTGCCCGAACGGCGGACCAACCGGGACCTACGACATCGTCACGCCCATCTCCGTCGCGGCGAAGGACTTCATCTCCGCGCCGCAGGGGACGCGGCTCCTCTTGGAAGGCGACTTCACCACCGCGACCGGCTCCTTGCTCGACGGGACCGGCACCTACCCGTGGCCGAACCTGCAGGACTACGGGGATCTGGTCGGCGGCGTGTCGCTCCAGGCCGATCCGGGTCGCTACGTGGTCGCGATCGCCGCGACCTGGCCGGAAGGCACCCGCCTGTTCTGGGTCCCGGTTGAGATCGTGGCGCCCCCGAGCGCGACTCCTTCGCCCTCCGTCTCCGCGGCCTCGGAGGTCCGCATCAACTGCGATGGTGGCGCCCCGCAGATCGCCGATCCGACGGTCGCGGTTCAACCCGACGGCATCCACGTCCGGATCGTCGGGAATCCCCCGGCGAACACGGGGATCGCTTTCTACAACCGGAGCACAGGACAAGCGACCCTTCCCGATCCCTTCGCAGCCAACGTGCCGGTCGTATGGACCATCCCGCCGGGGACCTTCGACGTGAAGTGCTACCCGATGATCCCAGGCGTCCACCCTGCGACGATCAACGCGGCCGCTACCGTCCGCGTCATCGATCCAAACGGCTACTTCATCTCAGCCGAACTCGACTGTCCGGCACCTGACCGGTTGAGTTCGCCGAACTACCTGCTGACCAACGTCAGCGCAGAAACCAGCATCCGGGACACCATTTCGGGGCTGCTGGCAACCGACTTGGTCGAACACACTGGTTACCCCGGGGCGTCATTCGATGCACGGACCTATCGGATCGTCCGGGGCGGAAAGACCATCGCCACCGCCACGTTCGGCAAGGACAGCATCTCCCAGATCTACGCCTGCCCCGACGCGGGGCTCTCGACGCCGCCCGTCACACCGGTGCCGTCGCCGCCGTTCTAGTGCCGCTACACCGCGAAGCGGACGTGGAGGATGTCGCCCTCGGCGACCACGTAGTCCTTGCCCTCAACGCGGATCTTGCCATGGGCTTTCGCGGCTTCCATCGAACCTTGCGCAACGAGTTCGTCGTAGCCGATGACTTCCGCGCGGATGAAGCCGCGCTCGAGGTCCGTGTGGATGACGCCGGAGGCCTCGGGCGCCTTCGCACCCCGTCGGACCTCCCACGCGCGCGTCTCGTCCTCGCCCGTGGTCAGGAAGGTGATGAGGTCGATCGCCGAATAGCACGCTGCGATCACCGTCTCCAGGCCCGGCTCGGTCACACCGAACTCCTCCAGCAGTGCGCGCGCTTCCTCGGGTTCCATCTCGGCGGTCTCGGCCTCGATGGATGCGTAGACGCCGGCCGCGCCCGGTCCCAGTTCAGCCGGCACCTCCGTGCCTTCCTCGAGGTTCGCGATCACGACCTCGGGTTTCAAGGTCAGTGGCGCGATCCCGCGCAGCTCGATCACGTCGGCGGGATCCAACGAAGCGGCGCGCAGCGGGGTCTCCGCACTCAGCGCGTCGTGCGCCTTCTGGAGCGGCACCATCTCCGCGGTGGTCTTGCCCTTCCCACGCTTGGTCGCTTTCTGCAGCGCCGAGTCCACCACCTGCAGGTCGGCCAGCAACAACTCGCTGCGGACATCGGCCAACTCGGGCGCCGGCGACGCGTCCGTTCCGAAACACCGGATGACCAACGCGAGCGCATCGACTTCTCGCAGTTTCGCCACGCCCTGCGTGCTGCTCAGCCCTCCCGGTACATCGACGAACCGAACCTGCGCGGCCACGGTCTTCTTCGAATGTTCCATGTCCGTGAGGACGTCCAAACGGGGATCGGGCACCTGAACGACCGCGACGTTGGCCTGACCGCCGGCCGCTCCGGCCCTGGTCAGCGCCGTGAACAGCGTTGATTTCCCGCTGAACGGCACCCCGACCAACCCCACATCCTTCATCGGTCGGCGAGCCTATCAGCCGTTCGTTCCGTAACTACCGCCTTTCGGTCCCTGCGCCGCCGCGCAAGCGCGGGCCGATACCAGCTGATGAGACCACGGCGGCGGCGGGGCGACGCCAGACCCGCCCCCGCCGCCGTCGGGTCCGTCTCGGCAGCGTCTCGCGGAACGAGGGGGCGAAGAACGCGCGACCGGGCGGGGTCCGACGGCCCAGCTCGGCGCCGGACGCGAAAGGGCGGGGTCTCGCGACCCCGCCCTCCGCGGTACGTGAGACCTGAGACGCCGCTTAGGCCTTCGTCTCCCAGAAGATCTTCGCGATCTCATCGATCGAGTCCAGGAGCTGCTGTCCCTGCGCCGGGTCGTTCGACTTCTTGGCGGCGCCGGCCAGCTTCGTGGCGTTCCAGAACATCTCGTGTAGGTCCGGGTGCGTCTCCAGGTGCTCGGGCTTGAAGTAGTCCGTCCACAGCACCCACAGGTGCTCCTTGACCATCGTGGAACGGCCTTCCTTGATGGATACGGCGCGCGCCTTGAACTCGGCGTCGTCCGAACCCTGGAACTTCTCCTGGCAGGCCTTCACCGACTCGGCCTCGATGCGGGCTTGCGCGGGATCGTAGACGCCACACGGCAGGTCGCAGTGCGCGTGCACGGTCCGGCGCGGTTTGAGGGATGCTTCGAACATGGAACCGCCTCCTTCTGAAGGGTTGCCCGGTCTCTCCGACGAAACCTACCACCATGGTCGGAATCCGTTGCCGGCCCGGGTGGCGACGCTCGCGGTCGCGGCCGGCGTGGCGTGGGCGTGCCTGCGCTGGCGCCCCCAACGCGTGGAGATCGAGGGGCCGAGCATGATGCCGGCCCTACTCCCGGGCGACTGGGCCCTGGGCGTTCCGGCTCGCCGGTTCGAACGCGGCCAGGTGGTGGTGGTGGAGCACCCGGGCCGCCCCGGCTACGAGCTGGTCAAGCGCATCACCCACGTCCCCGGCGACACCATCGGCGAACGAACCCTGGCCCCGGACGAGTACTGGATCGAGGGTGACCGCGCGGGCGCCTCGACCGACAGCCGGCATTTCGGGCCCGTGACGCGTGAGGCGCTGCGTGCTCGCATCCTCTTGGTCTACGGGCCGGGCGACCGACGCCGCCGGGTGCGCTGAAGCCTTCGCCGTTCGGGGCCGATGCTTCTACCATCCATGGAGATGGAACCCCTTCCCCCATCCGACCCCGTGACCGCTCCCGCTCGTCCCGACGTTGGTGGTCCGCGCAGCCCGCTGCCCCCGCCTCCCGCCATCCAGACCTGGCCCGCGCCGAAGCGCCGCGGGAGGCCATGGGTCGTAACGGTCTCCGTGCTCGCGCTGTTGGCGGTGATCGCTGCTGCGATCGCGCCGGCGATCCAGTACAACCCGACCGCCCATCGCGGTGAATACAGCTTCATCGACACCGTGAACGGCCGGCCTGTCCGCTGGAACCCGTGTTCCCCCATCCACTACGTCGTGAACCTGACGAACGCCCCGCCGGGCTCGCTCGCCGACGTCACGGCGGCGGTGGAGGCGATCTCCTCGGCGTCGGGGATCGCGTTCGTCTACGACGGGCCGAGTACCGAGGTCCCCACGCCGCAGCGCCAGTCGTTCCAGCCGTATCGGTACGGACGCCGGTGGGCGCCGGTGCTCATCGGATGGGTGGACCCTGCGGTCTCCGCTTTCAAGTTCACCAAGGACAAGAAAGGTCGCGAGGCCATCGGCATCGGGGGTCCCATGTGGCCGCCAACGGGGGCGCGGCAGTACGTGAGCGGCTTCGTAGTCCTCAACGACAGGGACGGCTACCCGCCGGGGTTCGGCACGCCGTTCGTCCAAGGCGCCACCATCCTCCACGAACTCGGTCACGTGGTGGGCTTGGGTCACGTGAAACAGCAGGGTGAACTGATGGAGTACGCAGGCGGCGGCATGGCCACGTTCGGTCCCGGCGATCTCCAAGGGTTGAAGTTGCTCGGGCGCCCGGCAGGATGCCTGACCACCCCGCCCATACCCGGCGGCTGACCCCAGGTCAGCCCTTTGGGTTAGCCAGGCGTGGGCATCGGGCATAGGGTCGGCGCATGCGATCGGGCATCCGCAAGAGAGTGATAGTGGGTCTGGCCGCCGGATCTCTGGCGACGGCGGGGCTGCTGGCCCCGATCGGTGCGGTCCGAACGCCAGCCCGCGCGGCCACCCCGACGACGGCCCCGGCCGTCCACCTCAAGGTGTTGACGTTCAACAGCGGCGGAGACGAGTGGGGCGGCAACTACCACAAGCCCGATTCCCCCGCCGTCACCGCGCCGATCAACGACGTGCTCCGAGCGATCCGGACCTCCGGCGCCGACATCGTCGGCCTCCAGGAACCGTTCGGCGAACTCCGGCTCATGGCCGCTCAACTCGGCTGGTACGCCTCGCCCCGCTGTTACGTCCTGTCCCGCTTCCCCATCATCGAACCGCCGAACGCGAACGGGTTCCTCTGCTACGTGGAGGTGTCGCCGGGCAAGGTCGTGGCATTCGCCGACACGCACCTGCCGTCGGCGCCCGCCGGGCTCCGTGCGATCACCCGGGGGGTGCCTCGCGCGCAGGTCATGCGTATGGAACGCCGAACCCGCCTGCGCTACATCCAGCCGTGGCTGGACAGGACGGCCCCGTTGGTTGCGGCGGGCGTCCCCACCTTCTTCACCGGCGACTTCAACTCGACGTCGTGGCGCGATTGGACCAAGGCCGTCGTCCGGGCGAACCCGCGGTTCGCCTACCCGTTCCGTTGGCCGGTCTCGCTGGCGATGGAGCATCTCGGGTTCCGCGACACCTACCGGCAGGTCCACCCGGACCCGATCCGGTTCCCGGGAACCACCTGGATCTCCCCGTACCTAGACCTCAAGCCGGCCATCAACCCATCGCACCTGCTCTACCGGATCGACTTCATCTGGAACGGCGGCGCGGTCCAGACGAACGGCGTCCAGATCCTGGGAGCGCCCGGGACCCCCGACGTCACGATGCCGGTGAGCCCGTGGCCCAGCGACCACCGCGCGGTCCTCGGCAGTTTCACCGTTCATCCGGTGAGCCCGCCGCCGCTGGTGTCCGTTACCGACGCCCGCGTCACCCAGGGCGCGGACATCCAGGTCACCTACCATCGATCCGCGCCGAACGACATGATCGAACTGCTCCCGCCCGGCGGTGACGTCGCAGCTCCGCTGAGTTCGCAGGCTGCCTCTTCGCCCGACGGCTCCGTTGCGTTCCCGACAGGATCGCTGCCGCCGGGCGACTACGACGTCGCGCTGGTCTCCGGCGGAACCGACGCCGGACGGGTCCGTGTCTCGGTCGTCACCCCAGCTGCGAAGCCCACGCTGACCACCCCCCACGCCGTCGTGAAACAGGGCCACCGGATCCGGATCGCCTGGACGAACGCCTACGGCAACCGCAACGACTGGCTGGGGGTCTACCGAACCAACGCCTCGAACCCGAAGGTCGACTACTACCTGGCCTGGCGCTACATCCAGGCGAAGGTGAACGGCGCAACATGGATCGGCCCGAAGTCGCACACCTCCTGGCCGCTGGGCCCGGGGAACTGGACCGTTCGCTACTGCATCGACGACGGCTACGCGTGCCAGGGCTCGGTTTCGTTCCGAGTCACCCGTCCGTGACGACCTCGGGCCTTGCCGGGGGCCGGGGTCCTGAGCTAGGATGTTGCACCTGCAAATGATCTGCACACGCGAAGCCGGCATCGTGGGGGCAATGATCCCCGACCGCATCTGCTGTCGATGCATGCCCGGCGGCGGCCCCGAGGCGTAACTGCCCGGCCACCCCCCTTCGTTTCTCCCTTTCCTTTCATTCGGAGGTATCTGCGATGGACGTCATCACCCGCACCGTCGATGCACGAGGCCAGTCTTGCCCCGGGCCGCTGGTCTCGCTGGCCAAGGCCCTGAAGGACGCGCAACAGGGCGACCTGCTCGAACTGCTCGCCACCGACCCCGGTTCCAAGTCCGACGTGCCCAGCTGGGCCAGCATCAGCGGCAACGAACTGCTGGAGTCCGAGATCCTGGCCGGCGGCGCCGAGTTCCGCTACGTGGTCCGGAAGGTCTGATATGAGCCTCGCCGAACTCACCCCCGCCGGTACGGCGCCGGAGGTTAGCTACGCTGACTTGCTCGTCCGCGTTGAGGCGCTGGAAGCCGAACAGGGCGGCCAGGTGAAGAAGAAGAACAAGCTGACGATCATCGCCTGGGGCGGGGATCTGGACCGCATCTGGCCAACCACCATCCTCGCGACCACCGCCGCCGCCAGCGGCATGGAGTCAACCGTGTTCTTCACGTTCTGGGGGCTCTTCGCCATCGTGAAGCCGGGCGTGCGGATCACCGGCGACAACTGGATGCAGAAGATGATGAGCGCCATGAACCCCGGTTCAGCCCAGAAGGCGAAGCTCTCGCACTACAACTTCGCCGGCGCGGGTCCCGCGATGTTCAAAAAGCTCGCGAACGACAAACAGGTCGCGAAGCCCGAAGAGCTCATCGAAACGGCGCGCGAACTGGGTGTTCGGCTCATCCCGTGTCAGATGACGATGGACCTACTTGGCCTCAAGCGCGCGGATCTGCTCGACGGCCTGGAGGATCCCATCGGCGCCGCCACGGCGATCGCCGAGATGCGCGATGCCGCCGTGTCGCTCTTCATCTAGGGTCTGCCGAGACTACGCGCCGTCGGGATCGTCGGCGCGGGTCTGTTCGAGTTCGGGGATGACCACCTGAGGGAGTTCCGTGACGGAGACCTCGACGGGCTGCTCGTCAACGTCGGGGATCAGCACGGAGTCGGGCACGCGACCGGGCACGCGTTCCTCGCGCAGGGCCTTGTACCAGCCCGGTTCCACGGCGAGGGCTTGGCACTCGGCGCAGTCCGCGACGGTTCCCGGCTCGTGGGCCCGATGATCCATGGAGGAACCGTATACCCCTGACCGGGCCAGGGGAACTACGGGAGGAACTGCTGCGTGATCGACGTGATCTCCCCGTTCGTGATGACGATCCACCAGGGCGCGTAGCGCATGTCCGGGTAGTCGGTCGGGGCCGTCGCGTTGACCGCCTGCTGGAACGCGCCGATGTCGCCTTTCTTCAGGGCGCTCACGCCCGGCGGGATGTACTTCACCGTCGCGGTGGACGCGATCGGGTACTGCCGCAGCTTCGCGTTGTCGTTGACGATGTAGACGTCGTTGGGGACCGGGACCTCGTCCCCGTGGGCGGCGGCCTGGGTGTCGGCTTCGGCGCCCGTGTAGAAGTACGCCAGATCGAACGTGAGGAGCAGGGGGCCATCCTGGCCACCCTCGACCGCCTTCGCGTACACGAAGTACCGGCCGTCCTTCAGGTCCCCGGCCGGCGCGGGGGAGGGGCTGCCGCTGGCGGAGGTGCTCGGCTTGGGCGAGTGCGACCCGGAGTGGTGTGCGCTCGGCGCCGGGGAGACGGAAGGCTCTGCGGTGGTCTTGCCGTTCTTCGCCAACAGATAGCCTCCACCGAACGCCAGCACGATGACCAACGCGACGATGAGCGTGATCGGTGTTCGATTGGGGTTGCCGCCGCCGGGCTGATGCGACATCTGCGCTCCTCGGGTCGGATGGGCTCCGTGGCCACGATAGCTGCGCGAGCGCCGGGAACGAACGACATCGCGGGAGATAACCGATCGGTCCGTGACATTAGTTAGCTTCGCGTACTATCATGGCACCTCTATGCCGTCTGCCCCCGCCCCCGCCCCCGCCGTCGCCGAACTGGCCTCGCAACTCCGCATGGGCGTGACCCGGTTGGCGCGGAAGCTGCGCCGGGAGGCGGACCCGGCCGTCACCCCCACGCAGCTCGCCGCGCTCTACACCGTTGAGACCCACGGGCCTATCACCGCCGGATCACTTGCGGCGCACGAACAGATCCGCAAGCCCACGGCGACGCGCCTGATCGCCGGCCTGGCCGAGGCCGGTCTCATCGACCGACTGGCTGATCCGACGGATGGCCGCGTGGTCTGGGTCTGTCTGACGAGGGACGGCAAACGCCTGCTGCAGCGCTTCCGCCGCCGGGGCAACGAATACCTGGCCACGCGCATGAACGGGTTGGATCCCGAGGACCTGGCAACGCTCAGCCGCGCTTCCGAGATCCTGAACCGGCTGACGGAGGACGGCGCGTGAGCGCCGTCGGCCGTCAGGCCGGCAAGACGTTCGAATCGCTGACGCGTTCGCGGAGCTTCCGGCTCTTCTTCTTCGGGCAGTTGGTTTCCGTGACGGGCACCTGGTTCACGGCGACGGCCACATCGGTGCTGGTGCTCAGACTGTCCGACAGCGGTGTGGCGCTGGGACTGAACACGGGACTGCTATTCCTCCCCGTGCTCCTCTTCGGCGCGTTCGGCGGGGTGCTGGCGGACCGGCATGATCGGCGCCGCATCCTCACGATCACGCAGGCGCTGTTCATGGTGCTGGCTCTAGTTCTCTGGTGGCTGGTTCGAACGGGATCTATCCAGCTGGGCATGGTGTTCGCGCTGTCGCTGGTCAACGGGCTGGTGACCGCGGCCGACCACCCGGCCCGCCAGTCGTTCTTCATGGAGATGGTGGGCAAGGAGCACCTCACCAACGCGGTCAGCCTGAACAGCGCGGTCTTCACCGGGACCAGGATCCTGGGGGCGGCGCTGGCGGGGGAGTTGATCCATCGGTTCGGGCTCAGCTCGGCGTTCCTGATCGACGGCGTGTCCTACCTGGCGGTGATCGGGAGCCTGCTGGCGATGCGCCCGGCGGACCTGGATCGTCGGGAACCCTCCCCGCGAGAGCCGGGCCAGCTCCGAGACGGACTGCACTACGTCTGGACCGAGCCCAGCCTGCGTCGGCCGCTCCTGGTCATGGCCGTGGTCTTCACGTTCTCATTCAACTTCATGATCCTGCTGCCGTTGGCGGCCTATCGAACGTTCCACGGCGACGCTCGGACGTTGGGACTGCTATCCGCGTTCGCGGGTGTCGGCATGTTGACCGCCGCCCTGATCATGGCGAACCGCGCGCCGCAGCCCACATGGCGCCGACTCACGGTCTTCGCGACGGTGTTCGGCGCGCTGATGGTGCTCGAGGGATCGATGCCGACGCTCGCGCTCGGGTACGCGGCCATGGTGCCGCTGGGGTTCGCGGGGATGTCGTTCGCGATCACGGCGAACGCCACGATGCAGCTGGGCGCCCGGCCGGACATGCGAGGCCGCGTGATGGCGCTCTACGGGGTCATCTTCCTGGGCAGCACTCCCGTCGGTGCACCCATCGTGGGGTGGGCAGGCCAGCAGTTCGGGCCCAAGGCGGGGTTCGCGTTGGGCGGGATCGCAGCCATGGCCGCCGGGATCACCGGGTTGTGGCTCGCTCGCACGGCGCGGCTCGGCGCCGGGGCGGCTTACGCGCCCTCGGTCGAACCGGTGGCCGACGCGGTGTCTGCGGGGATGCGCAGCGAGGTTGTCCCGCCGTCGACATCGAGCACGAGCAACGTGGCGTACCAGCCGGGTTCGTAGGCGGCCTCGCTCAGCTACGGGTACGCAGCCATCGCGGAAGAACCGGTGCCCAGGCGAGCAGGGCAAGGGCCGTGACCGCCATCGTGCCGCCCACATTGAGCCACGGGATCAACACGACAGCCA
This sequence comes from Actinomycetes bacterium, assembly GCA_025351565.1. Taxonomy (GTDB): domain Bacteria; phylum Actinomycetota; class UBA4738; order UBA4738; family HRBIN12; genus JANXVR01. The sequence continues at coordinate 15,185 of JANXVR010000077.1, read as the reverse complement.
GACCCGCCGCGAGGATCCGGGCGCCGTTGTAGGCGACGTCGTAGACGCTGAACACCCTGCCCCGGAAGCCATCCCGAACCGACTCCTGCACCATGGTGTCGATCGGGATCTTCTTCCACGCGAACGTCAGCCCGACCATGAAGCTCACGAAGAGCACGGTTGGACCGGTCACGTGCAGGGCCGCGACACCGAGCGCGACCCCGCCCAGCACGAACGAACCCGCCACGATCCGGGTTCGGGCGAACCGTTCCTCCAGCCATCCGATGGTGCCGATCCCGAGCAGCACGCCGGCCCCGCCCGCCGCGATGAGGTTCGAATACGAGCCCACACCTTCCTTGAACCGCTCGCGGAACACCACCAGGCTGAGCGTCAGCAAGATCCCCTGTGCGAACTGGTCGACGCTGATCGATGTGATCGGCCCGATCGCCCCCGGCGTCCGCGCGAGCGTTCGCGCCCCGTCCATGAACTCCACCGCGACGCGCTTGACCTGATGGCGCAGCAACCCCGGATCTTCCGGGATGGCCTCGGGAGTGAGATCACTCCGGATCCGGCCCGCGACGAACGACGTGAGCAGCCACAACGCGATCGCCCCGGTGACGATGGCGCCCCCGCCGTACGCGTCGGCGATCTTGCCGCCCGCGAACACACCTGTCAGCAGGGCGAGTGTGCCGCCTACCGTCGCCAGGGAGTTCGCCATCAACAGATCCTCGGGCGGGACCAGGCGGGGCACCACGGCCTGTGCGGTGGCCAGGTGGAAGCGGTTCACGCTGAGGACGATGAGCGCGCCCGCGTAGAAGGCGAACGGCGCACGCCTGGGATCGGCGAGGATGAGCGCCGCGAACAGCGCCCGAAGGACCGGCGCGAACATCAGGATCCGCCGCCGAGCCCACCGGTCGATGAACACCCCGGTGAAGGGCCCGATCAGGCTGAAGGGTAGCGCCACGATGAGCGTGGTCCGGAACAGGCCCGAGGCCGTGGATCGCTGGGCGGGCGAGAACACCACCGAGGCGACCAGGGCCGCTTGGAACAGCCCGTCGCCGGTCTGCGAGCAGAGCCGGAGGCCTAGGAGCTTGCGGAAGTCCCGTGATCTGAGGGCATCGCGCGCGCGGCCGATGCTCCCCGATCTCGCCATCCGCACAGCTTAGGCGGCGCCTTCTCTCAGGATGCCGTCAGGCGCGGACCTGCACGGTTGCCTCGGCCCCGGTGGTCTTCGCCACGGCGTCCGCGCGGCCGGCGATGAAGGCTTCTGTGTTCTCGTGGGCGTCCTCGTCGCTGAACTGCACCGGCGGGGACTTCATGAAGTAGCTGCTCGGGCCGATGAGCGGTCCGCCTTCGCCGCGGTCCAGGGCGACCTTCGCGCAGCGGACGGCGTCGATGACGATGCCGGCCGAGTTGGGGCTGTCCCAGACCTCGAGCTTCATCTCGATGGACAGCGGCACGTCGCCGAAGTTGCGGCCCTCCAGGCGGATCATGGCCCACTTGCGATCCTCGAGCCACGGCACGTGGTCCGAGGGTCCGATGTGGATGTTGTCCTTGTCCAGCGGCGTCTCCAACTGGGATTGCACCGACTGCGTCTTGGAGATCTTCTTCGACTGGAGGCGGGTGCGTTCGAGCATGTTCATGAAGTCCATGTTGCCGCCGAAGTTGAGCTGATAGGTGCGGTCGATCTTCACGCCGCGGTCCTCGAAGAGCTTGGTCAGTACGCGGTGGGTGATGGTAGCGCCCACCTGGCTCTTGATGTCGTCGCCAACGATCGGCACGCCCGCCGCCCGGAACTTCTCGGCCCACTCGGGGTCCGAGGCGATGAACACCGGCAAGCAGTTCACGACGGCCACGCCCGCGTCCAGCGCACACTGCGCGTAGTAGCGCGCGGCCTGCTCGGAACCGACCGGCAGGTAGGACACCAGCACGTCGGCCTTCGAGTCCCGGAGCACCTGCACCACATCGGATTCGGGAAGGTCGGACTCGGTCACGACATCCCGGTAGAACTGACCGAGTCCGTCCAGCGTGCGTCCGCGCTGCACGATCACGCCGGTAGGCTTCACATCGCTGAACACGATGGTGTTGTTGGGCTCGGTGAAGATGGCCTCGGAGACGTCCTTGCCCACCTTGTCCGTGTCCACATCGAAGGCGGCCACGACCTCGACATCTCGCACGTGGTAGCCGCCGAGCTCGACGTGCATGAGGCCGGGGACGCGCTCGTTCGGGTTCGCGTCCTTGTAGTACTCCAAGCCTTGAACCAAAGAACTGGCGCAGTTGCCGACGCCGACGATCGCGATGCGGACCTTGCTCATGAGAGGTGCTCCTTCCTTCGAAGCGTGGCGCTGCCGCGCCGCTTCACGCTGACGGGTGCTCCAGTGCGTGCGCGTTCGGTGGCGATGAGGCCGTCGACCCACGCGATATCTGATTCCGCGGTCGATCGCCCGTGCTGCATGAGGGCCAGGGTGTAGTCGTCGCTGTGCTCGCGCGTGGTGCGCATGGAGTCCTTGATCGTTGCGAGGCGTTCCTCTAGTCCCGCCCGGCGCCGCTCCAACAGGCGCAGCCGCGTCTCCGGGGGCAGGTAGCGGAAGAACGCCAGCCTCACACGGAAGCGTTGATCCTCTGTCTGGTTGTCGTGTGGCGTCTCCTGGAGCAGCTCGAAGAAGAGGCGCTCGCCCTCCTCGGTGATCCGGTAGGTGGTCCGTTTTCGGCCGCGAGTGGCGCCGGTCGCGGGGTCGGGCAGCGCCTCGATGGCGCCCTGCTTCTCCAGTCGTCGGAGCGAGGGATAGAGGGAGCCGTATGAGACCCGCCAGGCCCCGCCCTGCTGGTCGCCGAGCTCACGAGAGAGTTGGTAGCCGTGCATGGGCTGGTCCTTCAGGAGTCCTAGAACTGCGAGCTCGAGCATCCGTCGGTTCCGTTCTTTCCGGTCGGATATATCGCCTACTTATATCGGTTCGATATATATCGCACGGAGCGGGCAGGCGTCAACCGTCGCGTCATCCGCGGACCCCCACCCAACGGAATCGATCGATAGATCGCTGCCCAGCCGGATGGCCCTCGACGGGCGGGACGTTGGACCTTGGCTCAGGCCGCGCCGCCGGTCGATACTCTGGGGATCGTACTGATAGGCAATCGTAGGAGGGAACGATGAGTAGGTCTACATGGTATGTGGCAGTGATCGTGGTTCCGTTCATGTTGTCGGCGGCGGCGTGCTCCAGCGCGTCGGGGGACTCTTCGCCGACGCCGACAGGGGCCGCGACGAGTATGGGCACGAGCTCCTCGCCGGTCCGGCCGGGTGATGTTCCGGTCACCGTTCAACAGTGGAGCGTGAACGCACCAACGACGATCCCCGCCGGTCCGACCACGTTCTCGGTCAAGAACACGGGCACCAAGGAGCATGAGTTCGTGGCCTACCAGACCGATACCCTCGCGGCGGACATCCCGATCGCGTCGTATGAGGGCGAGCAGAACCGCATTAACGAGGACACGAACGGAACGAACGTCGGCGAGACCGGGGACCTTGACCCGGGTGCGACGGGGACCCTGACGGTCACCCTCACGCCCGGCCACTACGTCTTCTTCTGCAATCTGCCGAAGCATTACGCTTTGGGCATGCGCCTGGATGTGACGGTCCAGTAGGGACCGGACGGTCGCAAGCGTCCTCTGGCCACCTCGGGCCGGGCCCTCGGGTCCGGCCCGAGTTCCTCATCATCTAGGAGGCGGGCGCCGATGGCCGTATCGACGGGACCGGGACGCGGTGGGCGGCGAGCGCCGTCATGGCCGCGAGGATCCCGAGGCCGGCGCACCCGATCCACACCGCGTTCGGACTGACGTGGAAGACGAGGGTCCCCACGATCGGGCCGATCACGGCGGCGAAGGCGAACATCGAGCCGAACGCGGCCTGGTAGCGGCCGCGTAGGTGGCCCGGCGCTCGGTCGGCGACGAACGCCGATGCGTTCGGGGATTCGATCATCTCGCCGAACGTCCAGACCACCGTCATCCCCATGAGGAGCGGGAGCGAGTGCGCGAAGAGCAACGCGCCGAAGCCGACGCCGTACAGCATCCCCCCCAAGGCCACCATCCGCAGCCGGTCTCGACGCTGCGTCTGCGAGGTCACCGCCAGTTCCAGCAAGAAGATAAGCGCGCCGTTGAACCCAAGCAGCAGTCCGTAGATCCCTTTCGAGTACCCCAACGCGATGATCTGGAGGGGAAAGGTTGTCGCGTTCTGCATGAAGATGATCGCGATCAGGAAGATCGCGACGAGGAAGAGGAGGAAGCCGCGGTCGGCTCGGATGAAGGTGAGCGCACCGCCGCCCGCCGCTCGGTCCTCGCGCTTCGTACTGCGTGTTCCGTGCGGCAGGGCGACGAGCGCGATCACGCCGAAGCTCGCAGAGGTGAGCGCATCGGCCCAGAACAACAGCCGGAACCCCGAATGGTCGGCGAGCGCGCCGCCGAGCGCCAGGCCGATCGCCCACCCAAGGTTGATCGCCAGGCGTTGCAGCGTGAACGAAGCGACGCGATGCTCGCTGTCGACGACGTCGGCGAGGAGCGCCGAGGCCGCCGGGCGATAGATCTCTGCCATCAAGCCGAGGAGCGCGATCACGCCGAGGATCGCCGGCAGCCCGTTCACCTCGGGCAAGAGCACCGTGAGCGCGGCGCCGGTGAACATCGAGAAGGCGATGGTGTTCCGCCGTCCCAATCGGTCGGCGAGCGTTCCGCCGAACCCCTGCGAGGCGATCGCGCCCATCCCGTACGCCGCGATGCCGAGCCCGGCCTGCGGCGCCGAATAGCCCCGCGCGGTGAGGTACAACGTGAGGAACGGCAGCACGAACGTGCCCAGCCGGTTGACGAATGCGCCGAGGAAGAGCGTCCACGCGGTGCGCGGCATCGCGCGCATGCTGTCGCGCAGCGTGGGTTGTGGGGCGCGAGCCTGCGACATGGAGCCCATGCTATCCGGCGTCGGTTACGGACCCAGGCGATAGCCGAGCCGGCGCGGCATGCGGGCGATCAGGTCCACCAACGGGTTGGCCCGGCGGCCCTCGTCTTCGGCTTCGTCCTTGCGAACCATCGCCGCCTGGGTGATCGCGGCGCCGGGGGAGAGCAGCGGCTCGGGCGGGAACCTCTTCGGCTGGATGCCGACCAGGGGCAGGCGGGTGAACTCGTCGTCTGCTCCCAACGCCAGACCCGAGAGGATCTTGCCGGCCAGGTGGCTCGGGCCGACGCCGCCGCCGGTGAAGCCCAGCCCATAGTGAACATTTGCGGCGGCGCCCATCGAGCCGAAGAACGGCAGATGCAGCCCGGTGACGTCGATCGGTCCGCCCCAGGCGCAGTCGAGCTCCACGCCGCGGAACTCGGGGAACATCCGGTGGAGATCGCGGATGAGCGCGGCGATGGACCCCTCGTCGTAGCGCATCCGTGGGCCGAGGCCCGTTCCCATGCCGGCGCGCGCGCTGGCCGCGCCGAATGCGATCCGCCCGTCGTTCGTCGTGCGCAAGTAACGGAGCGCGGTGCGGAAGTCGTAGACGCCTTCGCCCCCGGTCCAGCCGATGGCCTCCAGTTTCTCCGGCGCAGGCTGCGTGAGAACGATGTAGGTGCCGCGCGGCATGACCGTGCGCTTGAAGCGCTTCCACTGCGCGGCCCAGGCGTTCACCGCAACCACCGCGGCGCCCGCCCGGATGCTGCCGCCCGGCGTCTCCGCGACAGCCGGGTTCCCCGATCCGAAGCGCGAGACCGGCGAGTGCTCGTAGATCCGAACGTTTGCCTCCAGGAGTGCCGTGCGGAGCGCGCGCGCCAGGCGCGCCGGCTGGATGGTCGCCTGGCTCGCCGCGAACATCCCGGCCCGGAAGATCGGCGAACGGCAATGCTCCTGCACCTGCTCCGGCGTGAGGGGCACGAACTGGTCGGGGAAGCCGGCGGCCCGAACGCCCTGGACCATGCCGTCCCACGCGCCGTCCTGCGCGGGTGACGAGCTGACGCCCATGTTGCCTCCGCGGCGGAACCATATGTCGGCGCCCTGGTCCTCGGCGAACCGCCTCAGCTCCTCGACGCTCTCGGCCGCCTTCACGCAGAGGTCGACCGCGCGGTTGATGCCGAAGAGCTCGGTCAAGCTCTCGATGTCGTCCCACAGGCCGTAGGTGAAGCCACCGTTCCGGCCGCTGGGGCCGCCGCCGCAGATGTCTTGTTCGAGGATCGCGATGTCGATGCCGTGTTGGCGTTGGAGAAGTTGCCACGCTGTCCACATCCCGACGTAGCCGCCGCCCAGGATGACCACGTCGGCAGTGAGGTCGCCCGCGAGCGGCGGGCAGGGTTCGCCGGGGTCGGCCGCGAGGGCTTCCTCCAACCACCAGCTCCGATCGGCTTGGCGGGGTAGTGACATGGGGGCGAGTCTACGGGGGAGCGACGAGGGCAGGGTCGGCGTCGCGGACGTCCAGCCGCATCCGTTTCGCGGCGCGGTCCAGGCACGCGAGCAACGGACGTCCGAGGGTCACCACCATCACCGCGTCCCCGACGGCTCGGAATGTGTCCCAGCCGAACGAGGTGGCGGCGTAGTAGGTGGCGTAGTGCCGGAGATTCTGGACGGCGGCGGCGGCAGGATCCCAGGCCAGCGCCGACCCGGTGGTGATGAACGGCCAGAGCCACAGGTTCATGATCGCGCCGTAGAGGTACCCGCCGATCACGCCGTACACGGCGAGCGCGCTGATCCGCACCGGCCATCTCGTCCCGCGGCCCGGCAGCAACCCGGCGCCGGCGCCGAGCCACCCCACCGCCACCATCTCGAACGGCAACCACGGCCCCAGCCCGCCGATCAACAGCCCCGACGCGAACATCCCGATCGCGCCGAGCAGGAACCCGAACCCCGGCCCGAACGAGTTCCCCGCCACCAGCACGACGATGAAGAACGCGTTGAACCCCGCGACGAACCCGGGGAGCCGGAGCGCCACCATCGCCGCGCCGAGCACGCCGATCAGCGCGACCGTCTTCGGGCCGAGCCCGCCGCGCCCGAGTTCGGTGAAGAGGAGGCCGCCGAGCCCGCCGAGCAACACGACGAGGATGAGCCCCGAGTCCATCCGGTGATCGGCACCCGGGTGCACCAACGCCGGCAGCGCGAACGGCCATACGAACGCCAGCAGCCCGGCCACGTTGGTGAGGACCAGAAGCGGCACGCGCAGTCGGGCGCCGAGCGGGTTCATGCCATCGCCTCCGCGACCTGTTCGGGCGTGAGCCAGCCCGGACCGAACACGCGTGTCATCTGCGGGGCGAACACGTGCGAGTCGCCGAGCACGTCGGCAGGCGATCCGTCGGCGATGATCTCGCCGCCGGCGAGCATGAGGATGCGCGTGGCGGCGGCGGCGGCCAATTCCACATCGTGCGTGGCGAACATCGCGCCGCCGCCATCCACCGCGTGGGCGCGGAGGTAGCGGATCAGGTGCGCCTTGCTATCAGGGTCCAGGCCGCGGGTGGGTTCGTCCAGGAGGATGACGGGGGCTTCGGTGGCCGCGATGGCGGCGGTTGCAACCAAGAGGCGTTGGCCTGCAGAGAGTTCGCGGGGGTGACGCGCGGCCAGGTGCGAGATGCCGAGGCGGTCGAGCCAGGGGGCGTCGGCATCGGGGAGGTGACGTGCGCGGAGGGTGGCGCGAACCTCGCCCGCCACCGAATCGTTGAAGAGCACGCTCTCGGGTTCCTGCGGGCAGAGGCCGACATCGACGCCCGGCCGCGGCGGATGGCCGAGCACGGTAACGTCGCCACGGTTGGGAGTGAGCACGCCCGCGATCGTGCGAAGCAGCGTGGTCTTGCCCGCGCCGTTGCGGCCCATGACCGCGACGATCTCGCCCCGGCGCAAGGTGAACGACACGTCGCGGAGCGCGGGCCGTGGTCGTCCGAGCTCCTCGTGGTGTACGTCGACGCCGGTCAGGCTGACGAGCGCTTCGCCTGGCGGCTCCGGGCGCGCGGCCTCCGGGCGCGTGAGTCCGTGCGTGCGCGCCGCGGCCCGCCCATCGCGAACGGTCAGCGGCACCGGATCCCAGCCGATCAACCGTCCGAGGCGCGCCACCGGCGGCCCGACGGCGAGGGTGCGGAGCACCTCGCCCGGCGTCCCCACCGTGGCGCGGCCTTCGTCGAACCCGATCGCCATATCCACCCAGCCGACCACCCGCTCCAGGCGATGTTCGGCAAGGAGCACCGTCATGCCGTGGTCATGGACCAGCCGTTGGAGCGCGGCCATGACGTGCTCCGCGCCCTGGGGGTCCAGCTGCGAGGTGGGTTCGTCCAGGACCAGGATGCGCGGGCCGGCGGCCAGGGCGGCCGCGATGGCCACGCGCTGGCGTTCGCCGCCGCTGCACTGACGGAGGCTGCGGTGGCGCAGATCCGCGATGTCCAGCAGGTCGAGCATCTCTTCCACGCGCCGACGCATGTGCGCGGGATCCACGCCGAGGTTCTCCATCCCGTAGGCGATCTCGTCCTCGACCCCGTCCAGCACGAACGAGGCCCCCGCGTCCTGCGGCACGAACGCCACCACGTCGGCCAGACGCCGCGGCGGGTTGGCGAGCGTATCGCGCCCCGCCACGAACACCCTCCCGGCGAACGTCCCGCCGGTGAAGTGCGGCACCAGCCCGTTCGCCGATCGGAGGAACGTCGACTTGCCCGCACCCGTGGCGCCGAGCGCGAGCGCGAACGCACCTTCGGGGATGTCGACGGTCACATCCGCCAACGCCGGCCGTTCTCCCTCGGGATAGGTGAACGTCACGTTCCGGAAACTCAGGGCGATGGTCATCGGCGCCCGTCTCCTTGCTTGGGGAGCAGGCCGGGCACTACAAGCAAGGCTTCCGCGGCCAGCACCAACGGCGTCACCCACGGCCAGTGCAGCGGGTTCGTACCGGGTTGCAGGTCACCGAGCCCGCGGGTCGAGGCGACCCGGAACACCGCGGCCGCCACGAGGGCCGTGCCCGTCATCGCCCACGCGGCCGCGTTCCACGACTGCGGCCGGTAGCGCGAGCGCCTGCCGCGGCCATGACCGCGCGAGTCCATGGATTCGGCCAGGACGAGCGCTTCCTCCATGCCTGCTTCGAGGACCGGTACGGCTAGGGCGGGAAGGGCGCGCGCGCCGCGGGTGGAGATGCCGCGGAGCTGCTGCGCCTCGCGGACGCGCTGGAGACTGGCGATGGTTCGCGGGGCGATGGACAGCGCGAGTGCCGCGGCAAGCGCCGGCTCCTGGAACCGCCTGGGCGCAAGCCGGACCACACCGAACGGTTCGGTCACCGCGTTGAACGTCCCGAAGATCACCAGGATGGTGCCCAGACGGAGCCCTTCCAGGGCGAAATACGCCACGTTCGCCGCGCTGACCTGGCTGAAGAAGACGAGCGCTGTCCGGATCACCACCGCGGCCAGGCCCGCGAACAGGAACACGCGGAACGAACGCGAGGCCGCCCCCGGCACGCGTTGCTGCGTGAACACGAACCACGCGATCGCCCACAGCGGAACCAAGTAGAAGACGTTCGTCGTGGTGAACGCGACGATGCCGGCGAGCGTTGCCCACGCCATCCACGCGCCGGGGTGGATCGCCGCGCGGTACTGGGCTGTCGCGGTGGTCGTTGCGATAGACGAGGGGGCGCGCAGCGCGAAGCTCACGGCGCCTCCTTCGATCGACCGGACCGAACCCGGAGCCACCCGCCCGCGCCGAGCACGCCGGTGAACCCGAGCGCGAGGAAGATCCCGACCGGCGACCCGGAGCCGGGGCGCGGGCCGGGCGGTGGGCCCGCCGCGGCAACCACCTGCGTCGGGCTCGCTACAGGCGGCGCTCCCGACCGGGAAGGATGAACCCGAGGAGGAGCCGAACGATGGTGCGAGGCTCGGGCCGGCGAAGGGCTCGCGCTCTCGGAGGGTGTGACAGCCGGGCGCGGGACCGAGCTCGAAGGGTTCCCGCCGCCGCTCCCTCCGGAGCCCCCGCTTCCGCTTCCGTTTCCGTTTCCGCCATGGCCGCCTGCCGGCGAGGGGCTGGGAGACGGACTCGGCGCCTTGCACACATCGGTTAGGCGCGTTGCGGGAGGTTGGGGGTGTGTGGCCCCGTCGATCCCCACGCCCCACGCCCACCCCTGGACATCCCCGTCGTGCACGCTCACGCTTCCCGCGCCCGCGGACGACCACGTCCACCCGCCGGACCCATCGCCCACCCAGAAGCCCCAGTACGAGGACTGCCCGGTGAGGCAGTCGTCCCCCGACGGCCCGCCCACGCCGTTGAGCATGCAGACGGCCTGCCCGCCGAACCCCAGCCGGTAGGTCATCCCGGATTGCCGGCCCGCTTGTTCGACCAGCTGGATGCCGGTGATCGAAGGCGCGCCGAGTGCCACGCAGTAGGTGGCCACGCCGGATCCGGTATCCACGACCAGTGCGGCGTGCGGCGCGCCGGTGGCCGCGGCGGCGCACACGGTGGAATTTCCGGCGATGGCGGGCGCCAGGCCCACCCCCAACGCGGGCAGCACGGCAAGCCCGGCCGAGAGCGCGAACCGCCGGATCGAGTAGCTCATGACCTCACGCGCACGCCGCCGGCTTCGCCGGCCTGACGGTGTCGAACCCGCCGGGTTCGATCGGCAGGGGCGCCTTCTCGATCCCCGGCACCGCGCCGATGGTGGCGCCGATGTCTGCGCCACCGGGCGAGGAGCCGCTCCACGTGTACGCCCACGCTCCGCAGGCGAGCTGGAGGTCGCGGAGCGCCGCCATCCCGCCCGAAGGGACCGCCATCGTCGCTGACGTGTACGCCTGGATGACCAGCGCCGTCGAGTTGGTGTCGGTGCTGAGGAAGCCGGTGCTGTAGGACCAGCCGAGGTGGGCAGGATCGCGAACGGTGTCGAAGAACGCGAACGGGTCGGCCCCCCACGCCGTCTGGTGCGCGGCCTCCAGCGCCATGACCACATAGGCCGTCGTGTTCGAGTCCGAGGTGAAGTAGTCGTTCACCGGGTCGCCGTTGAAGCAGTGGACGTCGTCGGTCGCAGGGTTGTACGGCGCGTCGTAGGACCACCCGCCGTCGGGGCACTGCGCGGCCACGAGCCACGCGTAGGCGCGCGCGGGGGGCTTCGCGCCCGCCGCCTCGAGCGCGAGCACGATCAACGCGTCATCCAGTACCGCACTCGAACCGTAATGGCCGTCACTCCCCAGGAGCCCCTTCAGCGCGGCCACCATGTCCACACCGTTCACGCTGCGCGGGTTCTTGCCCGCCGCGACGATCGCCATGATCGTCTTGGCCCGGAGCCCCGGGCTCGTGATGTCTGCAACGTGGCGCCGCAGGTACCGAACGGCCCTTGCCACGTTGTACGAACCCTGGCGCGAAGCCACCAACGCCAAGACGGCGTCCGCGGTGGACCCGACCGTGGAGAACGCACGCACGGACCCGTTCGGTGACTGCTTGGAGGCGATGTAGCGGGCGCCGCGGACCGCGCGTTGGGCGCTGGTGGGTCCGGCGGCGCCGGCGGGGACGGTTCCCACGAGCAGGGCAACGACGAGCCCTGCAGGGACGATCGCTCGCAGGAGGCGAGGGGTGCTTCGCATAACTGGTGACTCCTTCCCGGGCGTACCACGCGCCCAACAGAACGGCTCGAGAAGGGGGTGGGTCGGCGCCGGAGCTTCGCGCGTCCGGCGGTCGGCGTCCCTTGGCCTCGAGGGTCGTTCAACCGTGCGTCGCGCAGGGCGGCCTGGCTCGTCCATGGCCCGCGGGAGTGCCGCGGTGTGGACCTACAGTTGCGGGACAGCGCCGGAATCCGACCGGCTTCGCCTCCGCGACGCGTGTGCCAGGTCATCCTAACCCATGCACGTGAGCGCTCGGTGAAGCCTTGCTTGGCAGCGAACGTCAGCGGAGGAGCTGGCGAGCCGCGCGGATCCCGCTGGCGACGGCGCCGTTCATCGTGCCGCGCTCGGCGTAGTCGGCGGTGTGCTCGCCCGCGAAGAACACCCCGCCCTGGGGAACCGCCTCGATCCCGAAGAAGGACGTGAAACCTTCCGGCGCCAGGTAGCTGTACGAACCCTTCGCGAAGGGGTCGTTGGGCCAGTAGTCCAGGTAGGCGTGGTGGCGGATCGCCGCCGCACTCGAGCCCGGCCAGAGCGTGTCCAGATCTGCGAGCGCTGCGTCCAGCACCCCTGGAGGCGCCTGTCCGTGCGCGGCCGCCGCGCCGTAGTCGCGGTTGTTGAGGAAGATGAGCACCGCGGGAGTCTGACCTGACGGCCAGAACTGCTCCGACCAGGATTCCTGCGGGGCCAGGTCCGTGACGACGTCGCCGCTTCGGCCCGCGTCGCTCCACGGCCGCCGGCTGAACTGGATGTTGAACTTCGCCGTGTTGCCCAGGTCCTCGCGCTGGATCTGCTCCAGCTTCGTGGCGCTGAAGCCGGCAGCCGAGAGGTCGGCGTCACGGAGTGCGGTGGGCGGCAGCGCCAGGATCACCCGATCCGCCACAGCGTCGGTCACGCGCCCGTCCTGGTCGAACGTCAGGCGGTATCGGCCGTCGGTTCGGCGGGCAAGGGCAACCAGCTGCCGCGCGAGCTGCACCGTTCCGCGGGGAAGTCGTTCCGCGAGCGCTCGCGGAAGCATGTCGTTCCCGCCGGGGATCGCGTAGCGCTCATAGTCGCCCTCGGGTGGCCAGAATGTGCCTTCCTCAAGGATGAGATGCAGTGCGCTGGCGCGGTCGGCGGAGGCCCCGTACTCCCCACCGAAGTACGCGTCCCAGTAGGCGCCGGCTGGGTCCGTGGCGGGGTCGTGGCCGATCTGGATGAGGTAGTCGCGCACGCTCATCGCGTCCAGCTGCGCCGCCCTCGTGTTGTGGTTCGCGTAGGTGGGGATGCGGGCGCCGATCTCCTTCCATCGCTGCCAGCCGTTCGCGTGGATGTCGTGGGTGCCGCTCGCCAGCTGGGTTTGCGTGTAGGCGCCGCCGTTGAAGTGGAAGGTCTGAGGCCCGGGGGCGTAGTGGCGCCACGTGTCCGCGAGCGGCCAGAGCCCCAGCAGCGCGGCAAGGTTCTTGATGTCGTGATCGCCCGTGCTGATGCCGCCGCCACCGGCCTCTGCGTACTGACCGCCGGCCAGCCCTCGGATCGTGTGGACCCTCCCGCCGACCCGGTCGCGTGCTTCGTAGACCGTGAGGTCCCAACCCGGCTGCGTCGACCTGATGTGATGCGCAGCGGTCAGGCCCGCGAGGCCCGCGCCGACGATGGCCACGCGCGGGGACGTCGCGCGGGCAGAAGCCTCTCCGGCGAACGAGAGCGCTCCGGCTCGGATCGAAGCGCCGCCGGCCAGGAACGCTGCCCGCCGCATGAACTCGCGCCGGGGCATCCGCAGGGGTGGTTGCAGGGGCGGGCGTTCCCGGTGCTCGGGTGGAGCGGGTCGTCTCAACATGGCAGGTCAGTTTCCTTGGGCGTGAGGGGTTCCCACACCAGGTGTCGGCGTCGCAGGGGCATCCGCTTTAGCGCCCCGCTGAGCAGCGGGAAGGCCCAGGCCTTCGCCAGCGCGATCCCGCCGCCGCCGAGCGCGAGCACCACGCCCGCCCGCCCCGCCGCGTTTGACCCCCATCCGGCTCCGCGTACCGCCATCAGCGACACCCCAGCGTTGAACGTCACCAGCTCGGCCCACCCGCCGAACTCGAGCGCGACCAAGGTGGCGCGCCGCTCATCCGGATGCGCCGGGCGCTGCATCGGGAGGAGGTAGAGCCACGCCCCGAGCAGTGTCTGCACGATCCACCCCAGCACGAACGCCACCAGGAAGTCCGTCCGGAACGCGTCGAACCCGGCGACGCCCCGCATCGCGGCCCACGCGAGCCCGACCGAGCCCACGGCGAACCAGCAGACCCCGCCCAGCAGATGCCGCGCGGAGATCGGCGCACGCCACCGGCGCTGGGTCCGCAGCACCCGGGTCACCATCCAGAGCACACCGGCCGCGCCTGCCAGCCACGCGAGCCCGCCGGCCGCCGCGAGCACGGGGACCCGCAGCGCGAACCCGGTCGCGAGGAGCACAACCCCGGCGGCCAGCGACATCGCGGCCCCTCGTCCGTGCCAGGCCGGCATCTTCACCCGCAGCGTCGTCGGCAGGAGCGTGATCAGGGTTCCGGCGATCGTGACGCCGACCCACCCCAGCACGTTGAGCGTCATGTGCGCGTGCTTGACGGCCAGGTAGACGTCGGCGTTCGTCAGGCGACCGCTCCCCAGGGCGGCCCCGAACAGTCCGCCCACGATCACGCACCCCACCGCGAACCCGTACAGGTAGATCGGGAGCGGGTGCCGCTTGTTGATCCCCTTCGTCCACGCCCGGCGGATGACCCATGCCAGCAGACACGCCGCGCAGACGAAGGACACGCCGCCGACTGCCACGAGCCAGCCCCACGCCTCCACCCGCCCGATCGCGATGGCTGCCACCCCCGCGTTCACCAGTCCGAACTCCGTCCAGACCACGCGCGCCGGCGGGTCCAGGGTGTTCGTCATGGTGGTCGAGAAAAGCTGGGCCGCACCGAAGATGGCGGTAGACGCGGCCCCCGCCACCGCCAGGTGCAGCGGGAGCCAGATGCCCATTCGCACCTCGGACGGCAGGAACAGCGAGAGCCCGGCGAGCGTGAGCCACGCGCGCGAGGCCGTCTGGAACGCCAGCATGATCGAACGCGGCCGCATGCCCAGACGCTACCGGTCCGCGGCCCGCGCGTCGCGGGCCGTTCGGCGGCCTAGCTCTCGTTGTCCCGGAGGAAGCGTTCGATCTCTGAGGCGAGTTCGTCGCCGCTCAGCATCCCGTCTTCGCCGGGGAGCCCTTCCAGGCGCTCCAGGTACTCGCGAGCGTCGTCCTGGCTCTCGACCAGCGCGTCCACACGGGCGCGCTGGCTGATGGCCTCCTCGGGAAGCTCCCCGAGCGGTAGGTCCACACCCAGGTGACGGCCCACATGGTCCAGCAGCGCGATGGTGGCCGGCGCCCACGGCCCGCCCACGTAGTGCGGGACCTGCGCGAAGAATCCAACCGTGCCCACGCCGCCGCCGATCATCGCCATCTCCAGCGCCGAGAGCGCCGCGGCCGGCACACGTAACAACCCGTCTGGGCCCTTCACTTCGTAGTCGCGGAGCAGCCCGTCGGTACTCGCGGTCGCGAGGATGGGCGTGGGACGTGTGTGCGGGACCGCGGCCGGGATGGCGCCGAGGCTCACCCATTGCGTCACGCCCAGCCGGAACGCCAGTTCCACGACATCGGTCCCCAGTTC
>JANXVR010000072.1 GCA_025351565.1 Actinomycetes bacterium | reverse complement strand
CGCCGAGATGGAGCATCAGGTCGCCAGTCTTCAGGCCCACCTGGAGGAGCGCGACGACGCGCCGGTGACAGGGCGAAGGTAATCGCCCGGGCGCCGGGCGCGCTCACGCAGAGGGTCGACCATGGACGACTATGGCTACGGGCTCTGGGTGCTGCGCGCTGGTGGCGATCAACTCCGCCATCTTCATCATCTCCGCGCTGAGTTTCTTCCATCCCAAGACCAAACGCGACTGGCGGGCGATGGGCGTCTTCTCAACGTTCGTCAGGCTCCCCAGCGGGACCCCGAGGAACGTCCTGGCGATGACGACACCCGGCGACGCGAGTGCGATAGAGCCACCGAGGTCCGCAGGAACGAGGCATCAGTGCGTGCCCGCAAGATCTCGCACAGCCTGCGGTAATCGAAGGTGGCGAGGGGTACGCGGGCCGGAACCGGTAGATCTTGTCGTCGGCCAGGTGCAAGACGATCTCCTCGTGGGACTGCTGGAGCGCGTCCAGGGCGTCCAGTCCCTCGAGGACCCGAAGCAGCGTCCCGCAGGCCGAGGTCCCCCCCGCGCCGACCGGCTGCCGGTCGATCAGCAAGACGCGGCCGGCGCCGGCGAGCTCCATAGCTGCCGCCAGGCCGCCGAAGCTCGCTCCGACGACGATCGCGTCCCAGTCACCGCCCACGTCATCCTTCTCCCCGCGTTCGGTTCTTCGTGTGCCGCATACGACCGCTGATGTGAGCCTGCCGTGAAGGAACGGTCGGAGTAGAACGATGCCGGCTCAGTGCTGGTGACCCGCCGGGGTTCCACCTGCATCACGTGTCTGATCGTCCTGCTCGGACGAACCGCCGTGACCACCCCCGCAACCGAAGCCGCCCCCGTGACCGCCCCCGTGCATCCGCATCATGAAGAAGGGAAGCGCAAGGAAGAGGCCGAGGTACAGGACGGTGCTCACACGGACCCGAAAGACCGCGATCGCCACGACCGCCGCCGCGATCCCGAGCCATACCAACGTTCGACCTCTCCTACCGGTGTTCGCGATATCAGACATCTAGGTGCTCCTTTCCTTTTCGGGTCGGGCCTTGCCATCCCGCGCGGTATCGGTCTCAGCCGTCGTTGCGCCCGACGTGACCCATGCCGCGCATCATCAGTGCCATCATCGCCGTGCAGCCGACCGCGAGGACGAGGAACCCGGCACTGAGGACGCCGGTCGCCACGAGGACCCCGGCGATCGCAAGCATCGGGATGCAGCAGGCGATCATCATCCAACCGTGTTTCCCGTGCCTCGCCTCGCGGTCGGGATGGGTCTCGTGCTGCTGGTGCTGGCTCATGCTGGCCCCCTCAGCGACGGCGGGACATATCCGAGCTTTCCGTACAGGGGACAGTGTCCAAGCGCGCCGGTGACCACGAGGTCGAGGCCCGCGAGTACGAGTAGTCCCTCGAAAATGTTCGCCAGGGCTCCTCCACCGGAGACGAGCAGGAGCGCGCCGCCGAGTGCGCCGATCGCGCCCGCCACCACCCGTCCGACGCGCTCGAGCGGGGTGATGTTCACGACAGGGTGCCGACGTTTCTCGCCTCCCTGCGCCGCCGATCCGTCCCGCCTTCCCGCCTCTGCAGGTGCATCCACATCAAGAAGATGCTTCATCACGATCGATCTCCCTTCCAGGTCCCGGCACAGTTCCTTCCGATCTAATACGAGACATACGGTAGGTACCGCGTGTGAAGTCGTTGCGAAGGGCGCGTGGTGCCGAGATGTGGGTAAGGACCAGAACGACGAACTTCTCGACGGGCTGCGCACCGGGGCGAGTTGGCCGGTCACGACCGCATCGTCTGGGTGGGCAGGTCGAGGCGCGCTGCGCCGATCCGTCTGTCCGCCATCCCGTAGTACACGTCGATCCGGCTCGGGTGGCCCAGGTCCGACCGCCGGTCCACGCCGGTGGGGAAGACGACCTCGGCCCCCGTGCCCTCCCGCTCCTGGGGCAGCTCCGGGACCAGGATCGGTGTCGGCGAGCGATAGCGGATGAGGCGGGCGTCGCGCTCGTCCAGCACGAGCGCGCCGGCGGAGTACCGCAGGTTGCGGCCTTCGCCACCCTGTGATTCCCTCACCCCGTGATAGATCATGAGCCAGCCGTCCGGCGTCAGGATAGGTGGGGTCCCCCCGCCGATCTTCAGGCGCTCCCACGGTGCGGCCGGCGACGCCAGGCGATGGTGCGAGCGGAAGTGGCACAGATGATGGGGCGCCATCCCAGGCTGATCGAGCGGGCAGTACGCGATCCAGATGCTCTCTCGATCCAGGTCGATCGGCCTCCCCGTCGGCTCCGCAGCTATCTCCGCCGCGTCGGTGCCCGGGAACAGTGGACGGTGGATCATCGCCATCGCGGGTCGTCCGTTCGGATCGGGCACTGAGACGGGGAACACGAGGGCGTCCTTGTTGTTCACCCCGTTGAAGTCCAGGCCGTGATGTGGCTCGAACGTCGCCAGCCCCAAGCGCTCCCAGTGGAAGAGATCGTCGGATATCGCGAGGGCGATCCGGGGCCCCTCGGACGAGAAGGCGGTATAGGTCATGACGTAGCGTTGCAGTGGCTCGACGAACGTGATCCGCGGGTCCTCGCAACCGCCTCCATCGGCTCGCAGCTCGTACTCGGCGGTCGGCTCCAGCGCGATCCCGAGGCGCTCGGCCGCAACCGGGTCGCCGTCGTCGCTGAAGCGGACCCGCGCAACGCCGATCCGGGAGTAGTTGCCGCGCGAAACGAGCCGCGGGAAGAGGTAGAGCTCGCCATCGGGGCCTCGCGCCGCGGCCGGGTTCAGCACACCCTCGACCTCGAGCGGGTTGCCCGCTTCCGACTCCATCACGACCCCGAGGCGCCGCAGGTTGAACGAAACTGGGCCGACGGTCCTTCCACCCATCGACGGTGGTGGTTCGCCATGCCGGTTCATGCTCAGCATCTCCGCGGGCGCTCTAACCGTCCGGGACCGGCCCGCCGGCGATCGGTAGGCCGACCGTTTGGAGGTACCAGGAAGTAAGAGAGAACAGCGTCCCCGCTTCGCAGGCACAGATCGAGCGTCCGGGAGAGCCTTCCGACTGGAAGTCGTCGTCCCAGCACACCCTCGAGCGGGCGACGGGGTGGCAGCCGCGGGGTTGCGATGGCAACAAGTTGCAGGCGAGGGCCTACGGCGCCTGTCCGAGCGTGCGGTCGAATTGCCGGATGTGCTCCTCTAGGGCTCGGACGTATGCGGGGTTCACCGATCGCTGGAGCATACTGTCCTGCCCCATCAACGCCTGCATCCCCGGGTCAACCGAGATCGCCATCTGCTGGGTCATGACGCGATCCGCCTCTAGCTGGACGTGCGCGAAACCCATGTTCGGAGGGGGAGCGGACGCTGTGGCGAAGGCCGCCACGATGAACAGCACGACCACGACGAACCCTGTGCCGATCAGGCCGCCGAGCGCCTTCGAGCCGAAGAAGTCGCTCACGATGAACGCTGCCATCACCCCGACCACGATCGCCCCGAGGATCGTTAGTGTCCAGATCATCGTCCGTCCTCCTTCCGTTCGAGTTGCCAGTGCTCGACCTCCTCGCCGTCGTGATCTCGTGGCGACGTGTCACCGTGCTCGCATGATCGCCGTGCATCCCGGCCATCACCAGCGGGCAGATCGACAACAGCCCGAGTAGAAGAGCGGAGATGCCGTTCGCGAGCGCGACCAACGCGAGACCTGCGAGTGCGAACACCCACCAGCACCTTGTCCGGCTCCACCCATCCCTCCGTTGCTCCATCTTCGAAACTCCTTGAAGCGGTCGGCGGGTGCCCCGCTCCTCGTTGGGCTGCGGGAGTCTGGATCCTGGGCACAAACCGAGGTGTCCTCTTCGCGTATGCATCCCAGGCAGAGCCGAACTCAGCTCGCACGACCCTCTCCTCCGAGAGAGACAGTCGGCGATACACCCAGACGAGGATCGGGAACATCAGGAGCGTGGGGATCGTCGGCCACTGCAGCAGGAAGCCCGCCATCACGAGCAGGAACCCGACGTACTGGGGATGGCGCACGCTCGCGTAGGGGCCAGTTGCGGCGAGGCGTCCGGATCGGCGGACTCTCCAGAGCACGCCCCACGCGGTGACGATCAGCCAGATGCCGAAGCCGATCAGTGCGTAGCTAGCGAAGTGGAACGGGCTCAGATGCGGGTCCCACTTCCATCCGATCAGGTCGTTCCAAAGATGTCCGCCCGCGTGCGTCGCCGTGAGAGCGGGAAACCTGTTGCCGAGCCAGCCGCTCAAGAGGTAGACGGTGAGCGGGAGCCCGTACATCTCGGTGAAGAGCGCCACGATGAACGCGGAGAACGCCCCCATCGCGGTCCACTCCTGCCGAGTCTTCGGCCGCGTGAAGCTCAGCGCAAAGACGATGAGGATCACCGAGTTCAACACGACCAGAGGCCAGAGTCCGTAATCATCGCTCATCGCCCTCGCCTCCTTCTTGGGTCTGTCACGGATCGAACCTAGGGATCAGCTGTGAACGGGCGGTGAAGGAACGAGCGAGGGGGTGTGCGCTTCAGTTCAGCCCGCTGGGTCGAGTGGGTCGGCCATGGCGGTCGGTTCTGGCCGGGGCAGTCGCCGGCGCCGAAGCCGGACGTGCTCCAGCAGCAGCCTATTCAGCGCAACGCAGCGATCTCGGGCCGACGCCGAGGTGGTAGGGGCGATGCACGGCAGGATCTTCGTCGTGGAGTGGCGACCGAGAAGGACTCACGAAGCCATCTGGTTTCGTGAACCACCATTCATATCCCGCCCCCATCGCCGCTTCACACGGTCTTCACCGCCGTGTCCGAACCTGTCTTCGTCAGGAAATGGTAGGCGACGCGGAGGTAGGCTTCGATGAACGTGCGAGGGCCGAAACCGGCAAACTGGACGCCCTTGGCCATCGCGGCCGCGTTCGCACTGGTGATGGCCGTCCTCTACCTCGCGCCCCTTCAGGGGTTGCTGCTGGTCGGCCTGTGGCTGATCTGCCCGATGCTCATGATCGGGATGCATCGGTCAGGTCGCCACCACGGTCAGCGACACTGATCGGCTAAACAAGCGCCCGATCGTGGCCGTACGATAGAACCCTCGACAGTGATCCGCACGGCTGAAGCCAGTTCTTCGATCGGGGGAGCCACATGGGCAAAGCGACGATCCTGGTCGTCGATGATGAGCGCAAGATCCGCGACCTCGTTCAGTCCTACCTTGAAGCGGACGGCTACTCGGTGTTCACAGCAGAGACCGGACAAGGAGCACTGGAGCTGGCGCTGCGGACCCACCCGGATGTTGTCGTGCTCGACCTCATGCTGCCCGACGTCTCCGGCGAGGAGGTCACGAGGTCCCTCCGTGAGACGTCCGACGTTCCGATCCTGATGCTAACCGCGAAAGCGACGGAGGACGATCGGGTGACAGGCCTACGGCTCGGTGCCGACGACTATCTCGTGAAACCGTTCAGCCCCCGCGAGCTCACTGCACGGATCGAGGCGATCCTTCGACGAACACGAGGTGCTCGGCCGGATGCTGCGGCCCTTTCGTTCGACGGCGGCCACCTAGTCATCGACCGCGACGCATGGGAGGTTCACGTCAAAGGGGAGCCGACGCTGCTGACGAAGAGCGAGTTCGACCTTCTTTTGGCGCTCGCATCGCGTCCCGGACGCGTGTTCTCCCGCTACGAACTCGTGACCCGAGTACAGGGATTCGACTTCGAGGGATACGAGCGGACCATCGATGCTCACGTGAAGAACCTGCGTCGGAAGCTCGGAGACGATCCACGGGCCCCCAGCTACATCGTCACTGTGACTGGCGTCGGCTACAAGCTTGCGGTTACCGCCGATGGCTAGGCGGTCATTCGCCCTGCGCCTGACAGCCGCATTCGTCGGCGTCGGTATCGCCGCTGCAGCGGTTGCGGCGCTCTTGGTCAACGCAGAGTTCGGCAGGCGGTTCGCGGACTACCTGGACAGCCGCCAAGTCTCTCAGGAGCAGCAGGTCACGGCTGCGCTGGCTGCCGCCTACGGAAGAGCCGGCGGGTGGTCGACCGCGGATCTCTCGCCGGTCGGCACGCTCATCGGGATGGAAGGGGGCACGCTCGAGATCCGCGATCTCACGGGGTCCACCGTGTGGGTCGCCGACCAGACAACGACCGGGATGGACGCTTCGATGCGTCGAGCGATGATGGGCGCGGGACCACTCGGGCCCGAACACACACTCCCGGTCGCGGCGCAAGGCCGTGTCGTCGGATACGCCGTGATGCGCCTGCCGATCGGCGGCTTGCTCCCCCATGACATCTCGTTCCGCGATGCCGTCAACCGCCTCCTGTTCTTCGGTGCCATCGCTGCGGCCGTCGTCGCCCTAGTCCTTGGGCTGCTTCTCGCGAGACGAGCAGTTGCGCCCGCCCGTGATCTAACCGTTGCGGCCCGGGCATTCGCCCGCGGAGACCGGGCAACGCGTATCTCCTCCGCTCGCGATGACGAATTCGGTGAGATGGCAGACGCCTTCGATGCGATGGCAGACACGGTCGACGAGGAAGATCGGATCCGCCGGACGTTCGCCTCCGACGTCGCGCACGAGTTACGGACTCCGCTCGCGATCCTTCGCACGAGCGTGGAGTCGATCCAGGACGGCGTGCTCACCCCTGACGGAGCCTCGCTCGCCTCGTTGCACGAGGAGGTGCTCCGGATGTCCAGGCTCGTTGAGGACCTGGAAACGATAGCGCTGGCCGACGCAGCGCGGTTCTCCCTACGGCGGGAGCCGGTCGCTTTGGGCGAGGAGGTCCTCAAGGTGATGGAAGGGTTCCGCGATCGGTTCGCGGAAGGTGGGATAGAGGTCCTGTCCGACATCGAGGACGTCAACCTAGAGGGTGACCCCGTCCGTCTGCGTCAGATCGTGTCGAATCTCCTATCGAACGCGCGAAAGTTCACGCCGGCGGGCGGGCGCGTGAACGTGTCGGTCACCAGCCGAGACGACACCGCGATCCTCGAAGTGACGGACAGCGGGCCCGGCGTACCACCGGGGGAGATCGATCGGATCTTCGACCGCTTCTATCGCGGCCAAACCGTCAAGGCCGGGGGCTCCGGGATCGGGCTAGCGGTGGTTCGCGACCTCGCAAGGGCACATGGCGGGGAGGTCTTTGTCGAGAACAGTCGCACCTCGGGGACCCGGTTCCGCGTCGTACTCCCTTCCGCACCGAGAAGCGGCCGCCCCTTCATGAATCCTTCACACCCCGGATCGAAGGTCAAGGGAGACGAAGGAGGAGATGGAGATGACGAAGAATCGATGGGGAATCGGATTCCTAGCCTTGGTGGCGATGTTGGTGGTCGGGATGGGGATCGCAGCCGCGGGTAGCCGCGGCACCCTCCCGGCCTCGGGCGGCATGATGGGTGACACCTCTACCGCCAGGGACGCCTGGACTGGCAACTCGACAGCGTCCGGGATGATGGATAGCACGTCGGGCTTGGTGGGCGACACTGGAGCCAGTACCGGGATGATGGATAGCACGTCGGGCATGAGCGGGAGCATCGATATGGCGGCCATGCACGAGCAGATGATGGCTTCGATGGCCGGGAGCGTACCCGCCAAAGTGCTCGCTCGCTGCGACGCCCTCCACGGGCGGATGATGGCAACCGGCGGGAGTACGAGCGCCGACCATGCGTCGCACCACCCAGGCACCAGTAGCGTCGGCTGATCTTGGGCTCACGCGGGAACGGCCGCCTCTTCGGGCGGCCGTTCCCTTACCTCGCCGCACGAGCAGACCCAGGGCGCACGAGGCGCCCACGCCCTCTTCACATCTTCTTCACACGGGTCGCCGATGGTGCGGGCACGATGCCGGAATCGACCACGGAGATCACGCTCGTCCACAGCCCCGGATGCCACCTCTGCGCCGAAGCGCGCGCCGCCCTAGAGGATCTTGGCTCTCGCCACCGGCTGACCGTAAAACTCGTGGACGCCCGTTCGCCGGAGGGGCTCGCGCTCGTTGCACGTCATCGACCGGCACTCCAGCCGCTCGTGCTCGTGGACGGAGAAGCATTCAGCGCCGGTCGCCTCCCCCGTCGCAAACTCGACCGCTACCTAAACGCGCTACGTGACGAGGCAGCGTCGTGAACCTCCTACTGGGCGGGGGAGCCCTCGCTGCGTTCCTGGCCGGCGCCATCGCGCTGTTCAGCCCTTGCTGCATCGTCTTCTTGCTTCCCGCCTATCTTGCCTCGGCGGTCCAAGGAAGACGATGGGCGCTGTTCCCCCTGACGCTCGCGTTCGGGGCAGGGCTGGCGCTCGTGATCCTGCCACTGACGTTGGGATTCGCGTTGATCGCGAGCTTCGTGTCTCGCTTCCACACCGCGCTTTACCTCACCGGAGGCGTCATGATGCTGGCCCTCGCGTTCCTGGCGTTCACCGGGAGGACCTGGAGCATGCCCGCTCGCCTACGAGCCCCCTCCCTCGAAAGGACGAACGCCTCAGGTGTGTTCGCGCTCGGGGTCTTCTCCGGCATCGCCTCCTCATGTTGCGCTCCGGTGCTCGCCGGGATCGTCACGCTATCGGCACTCTCAGGATCGGTGCTTGGGTCCGTGGTTCTCGGTTCTGCCTACGTCTTTGGGATGGTCTTCCCGCTCTTCGTGATCGCGCTCGCCTGGGACCGGTTCCACTTGGGAGAGCGTCGGTTCCTCGTCGGTCGCGACGTGACGATCGGACATGGGTCGCGCGCGGTCCACACATCGACGACTAACCTCGTCGTCGCCGCGGTCTTCTCGCTGATGGGGATCCTCGTGATCGCCCTGGCGCTCACAGGGAACCCGATGTGGTCCACGAGCGCGCAGGCCGCGATCGGTCGTTGGATGACCAACGCGAGCGAGGGTGTGCTCCGATCTTTGCGACCTATCCCAGAACCCATCCTCGGTGTTGGCCTGCTTCTGCTCGCCGGCTGGATCGGCTGGATCGGTCTCCGCGGCACCCGACGCGCCAAGTCCCAGGAACCCGAGCAACCCAAGAAAGGGGAATCAGATGACGGCCCGCACGAGAACGCGTGCCACCCAGACGCGGCAAAGACCTCGGCACGGTGATCGCCGACGGTGGCTCATCGGCGTGCCCCTCACGATCGGTCTCGTCGCCGGGTTGCTGACCCTCGCATTCGCGACCCAAGAACGCGGGAACCCCACGACGGGTTCCGCTCCCGTGTTCACGCTTCCAACCTCCGCCGGCGGATCGGTCTCGCTCGAGGCCATGCGTGGGCACCCGGTATTGCTCTACTTCAGCGAAGGCGTGGGCTGTGACTCCTGCTTCGCGCAACTCGCCGACATGGAGGCGTCGTCGTCCTCCTTCAAGCAGCTCGGGGTGCACGTCGTGCCGATCATGGTGAACCAGGCTTCCGACATCGCTCCCTCGGCGGCCGACTTCGGCCTCACGACGCCGATCGCACTCGACACCACCAAGACCGTCTCGGAAGCATACGGGGTGCTCGGAACCGGGATGCATGCCGGGCTGCCCGGACACAGCTTCGTCCTCGTCGATGCAAAGGGCCAGATCGCTTGGGAGCAGAACTTCCCTTCGATGTACGTGCCGAGCGTCGAGCTTGCCAAGATGATCGCCGACCACCTCAACTGACCGACCCTCGAAGGGAGCCCGCGGCGATCGGGGCGATCGGCACCTGCGTATCGGACCGTTCGGCCCCCCGGCTGCACCCTGGACCGCTGTATGGTTCACCCAAAACCTCTTCATCGTGAATGGAGGCGGAGCCAATGAAGGCCAGGAACGCGATGCTCGCTCTCATCGCGGCGGCGGCGTGGCTGATGGTCATGGTGGGCCCCGCGTGGGCACACGCGGGCGAAGCAAACGTCCCGGCCAAGGAGTCGCTGGCGACCGCCATGTCCCTCCTCCAAGTTCAGCCGGGTATGACCGAGATGATCGCGGACAAGATCAACGATGGCCTCGATTCCTCCGATACGTCGGGCGTTGATCTCGTCTTGGTGGCACAGGCCCAGAAAAGCTTCCAGGCCGGGAGGAGTGCCGATACACTCGCCCTCCTCGAGCAAGCAACCGGCCTCACCCCCGCCGAGGCGCTCGCGATACAAACGGAGGACATCACCCGCCCGAGTAGCGTTCCGCTCACCGATCAGCTGGCGACGGAGGGATCGGTGGGCCGACCGAGCCCGGCCGCCACGGTGATCCTCGGCATCGGGGCTGTACTCGCGATCGCGCTGGGCGTCGTTCTGGTTAGGAGGACGAGATGAGCGTGGTGTCGCCCGAACAGACACAGGACCCGATCCCGTCCAAACAGCCTTCACGCTTGTGGAGCGCACTGGATGAGCGACTCGGACTCAGCTCGCTGCAATACCCGATACCCGAACATGCGAATAGGCTCGCCTACAGCTTGGGAGGGCTATCCTTGGTCTCTTTCGCTCTCCTGCTTGGGACGGGAATCTTCCTCACCCAGTACTACCAAGCGGATCCCATCGTCGCGCACGAGAGCGTGCACCAGATCATCACGAGCGTGACGCTCGGCGGGTTCATCCGTGCCTTCCACTACTGGGGCGCTATGGCGATGGTGGTGTTGGTCGGCCTTCACTTGCTGCGAGTCTTCGTCTCGGGTTCGTACAAGCGCCCCCGCGAGGGAAACTGGCTGATCGGTGTCGTCCTTGCGGGTGCCACGGCGATCTTCTTCTTCACCGGGACGGTGATGAAATGGGATCAGGAATCCTTCGAGGCGCTGCAGCACAACGTCGAGATCGGGAAGCTGATGGGACGCTTCGGATTCTGGCTCTCTCCGAACTTCGGCGGCATCCCCTTGTTGCATCGCTTGTACTCCGTGCACGTAACCATCCTCCCGTCCTTCTTCGCCTTCATGGTTCTGGTGCATCTACTGCTGGTGAAACGCCACGGCATGGCCCCCTCGCCGTTCCGTAAGGGGCCGCTCCCGGAGCCGAGCGCGAGCTTCTCCCGCCATCTGTCCCACCTCCTCGCGTTCTCGCTAGTCCTCATCGGCCTGATCACGCTGCTCGCGCTCCTGGTACCACCGGGGCACGGACCGGCTCCCGTCGCAGGCATCGAAGTCACGAAGCCGCCCTGGCCGCTCCTGTGGATCTATCCGGTCGAGAACTGGGTGGGGATCTCCGGGATCCTCTGGGCAACGGTCGCGATGTTCAGCGCGTTGTTGATCGTGCCGTTCGTGGACCGACGCGAGGAACGAGCCCCTCGACACAGACTCTTGATCGTGATCCCCGCCGCGATCGTCGTCCTTGGCGTCATCGCGTTGATCATCTACGCGGCCATCCAACCCGTGGCGAGCCACATCGGAGGCTGAGATGCAGGCCAAAACGGCGATCGTGTTCTGGGCGTCGGTGGTGGCATCCGTCTTCCTGTTGGGCGGCACCATCGGCGCCGCCGATTCGGCCTTCCGAGACCCTTCCGTGGTGACTGTGATCGTTCTCGCCCTCTCGTCCATCGGGCTCGTGGTCGCCTGGACGATACCGGCGAGGATCATGATCGCCGTGGGTCGCGGTCAGCGGCGCCCGCGCTCTACCGATGTCTGAACCGGTTTCGCCCGCACCCCCGGCGCAGCAGTCGGGGTGTCACCCGGCCTTGAGGGCGGGGGGCGACAGTACAGGAGGCGCGACGGACGGCGGCGGCATCACCCTGCCTCCAGCCCGAATGGCAGCGCGGCGGCGATCGCCATCGTGACCGCTAAAAGCATGCTTGGAACGCAGTACGTCTGGGGCGGAGCGGATCCGAGCGGTTTCGACTGTTCGGGGTCCAGCGCGATGATGGCCGCCATGCTCCCTCACGTGTCTCGGGCCGACCTGGTCCCAGGCGACCTGGTGTTCTTCTACACCCCAGTGAGTCACGTGGGTCTCTATATCGGCGGCGGGACATCGGCGGCGGGACGATGATCGACACTATCCACCCAGGAGCCGGCGGTGAGGTCAACTACCGAAACATCGACAGCTTCGGGTTCTTCGCCTACGGCGGTCGGATGTCAGGTTAGCCCGCCTTGCGGCCGCCCGTTCCCTCAAGCGCGTGCAGTCGACTCCAGTAGTCCTCGGCGTCGACCTCACCATTGCCAAACCGCTCAGCTAGCACGTCTTGCGTCCCCCGGGGTTCGGGCCGCTCACCGTGGTCACCTTCGGCTACGAATGCCCTGAGCACCAGCCACACGAGCTCCGGCAAGGACCCATCGGCCACTCCTGCGATCGCTCGGAGCCCACCCAAAGCACCAGCTCTCCCACCCGGACCGGCAGGACGACGAGCTACTCCGCAACCTAAGCTCCTGTCGCCCCCTGATCTCGGGAACCGGGTGCCCGGCCGGGCGCGTCGCAGGACGACATCGAATGAGGAGGAACCTTTATGCGTTCATGCGCGACCACCGTCCGGCGCCTTGCGGGATCCCTGCTCCTGGTCTCGCTCGTCGGCGCGACACCCGCGCGGGCGGCACCGAGCGCCGAAGTGGTGAGAACGAAGGCGAAGCTCGGCTGTCTACGCAACGGCGGCGGGAACATCACGTTCCGGGTTCGGAACGTCGGCGATGAGACGATCAAGATCGAGGACGAGGTGGTCCTCACGCTCACGATCGTCCGCGAGACGGGGCTCGAACAGGGACCCGTGGCGTACATGCTTCCCATCCCCCAGCTTGCCACGATCCGACCCCACGACGTGAGCAGGTTCCGCGTTCCGATGGGCGACGGCGCTCCGGGCAACCCCGGGCTCGACCTCAGCGGTCTTCGCGTTCGTCTGCGGATCGATGTGCACCTAGTGGGACACCATCGTGCCGCGATCGGCAGGTTCCGATTCCCGAGCTGTCCGCCACCCGCGGGGTCACCTTCACCCGTACCCTTGCCATCGACGTGACAGGGCAACAAGGCTGCCATCGGGAACCCAGCTAACAGATCCTGCCGAAGAACCTTCGTCGCTTGTGTGCAGCCGGTGAGCGTTTCTTGACGGTCGCCACGGTCGCCGCCTTCGGCTCGCATCGGCATACCCCCAACAGGATCCGGTGAAACAGTTGCTGAATACGACGGGGCATAGTAGACATATCGGGCGAGGACCGCCACGAGGTCACCGTTTTTGACTGGCCGGGTTCTTCGCGATTCCGGGTCACACGGACCGCCCGGCCACGGCACCTTGGGACATACCCTTGAGGGGTGCCGAGGATTACACGGAGGGAACCATGCAGCACCACGAACGGGATCCCCGCCCTGAAGGAATTCCGGATACCACCGAGCGCGCCGGGCACGACATGAGCCAGATGGAGCACACCCACCTCAAGCAAGAAACCACAAGTCGCAATATGTGGCGATTGCAGGCCGATGCATATGGAAGGGGAACGTCCCGCCGATACCGGGGCACAAGGCCCCCTCGATCGAACTTGGTATCTCCTAGAGTTGGTCCTGGAGGTGCGGCGCCGTGATGCAGGGATCATGGAATGGCGGTTGGTGGGGCTTCGGGATGATGCTCGCTTCTCTCCTGTTCCTCGCGCTCATCGTCGTGGGGATCGTGTTCGTCGTCCGATCCTCCTCGGAGGGCGGCGGGACCGCACGCCGACCAGAGCGCAACAGCGCGCGCGACATCTTGGACGAGCGGTTCGCGCGCGGCGAGATCGACCAACAGGAGCATGAAGAGCGTCGGCGCATCCTCTCCGACAGAAGATGACGGCGTGAGGCGGCGGACGATCGGCATCACCCTTATCGCCGTCGGCCTCGCCGGTCTGATCGGCACGTGGGGTCCCTTCAGCGGGGCACGCGGCGACCTTACCTGCACGGCCCCGGCGCTCCCAGGAGAAACGGTCGACGTGAGCGTCTCCGATACGGGAGGGATGATGGGGAGTGGCCACATGTTGAGCGTCGTGGCCAGCCCATCTGCGGTCGCCCCGGGTGAGGTGTCGTTCATCGTACGGAACACGGGCGTGATGGTCCACGAGTTCCTTGTCTTGCCGCTGCCTCCGGGGGGAGCAGGCTCCCGGCCCGTCGGTCCCGACGGCCGGGTGAGCGAAGCGGGCAGCCTCGGGGAGGCCTCTGCGAGCTGCGCCGAGGGTACGGGTGCTGGGATCACCCCGGGGTCGGTGAGCTGGATCACGCTGCGTATGGCGTCCGGACGTTACGAGCTGATCTGCAACGAGCCGGGCCACTACACCTCGGGGATGTTCACCGAGCTCGACGTTCGATAGCAACCCTCATGCTCGCTGTCCAGGATCACCCGCTGAGCCAAGCGGTGTCAGGCGCTCCTCCACTCACGATCACCGTCTCAGGCGGTACCATGCCACTCCTGCGACGATGCGTAGTAATCCGCAGCGGCATCGTTCACCTAGCGACGGATGTGTGGGATGTGGGAAGAAGGCAGGTCAACGCCAGCTGTCCGACTCGATCACGTCTCTCGCGTCTTCGGAGCCACCGCAGCCGTGGTGCAGGCCGACCTTGAGGTCGAGACCGGCTCGGTAGTCGTCCTTCGCGGGGGGAATGGTGCCGGGAAGAGCACCCTCCTTCGAATCATCGCTACCGAGCTATCCCCTACCTACGGGTCCGGGAGCATCCTTGGACTTGACCTGGAAGATCAGCGCTCGGCGATACGGCGCAGGCTGGCGCTGGTCGGGCATGCGACCCACCTTTACGGTGATCTCACGGTCGAAGAGAACCTGCACTTTTGGACCCGGCTGGCCGGAGGGTCTGACATCGGACTCGCGTCGGCGCTCGAGCGCGTGGAACTGGCGGCGCGCGCGGACGAGCAGGCCCGAAACCTCTCACAGGGGATGCGTCAACGACTCGCCCTTGCTTGCGCGATCGCCCGCGCACCCGAACTACTCCTACTGGACGAGCCGTATTCGGGCCTGGACGAGCAGGGAAAGGACATGGTGGACGAGTTGATAATCGAGACGCGACACGCAGCCCGGACCGTCATCCTTGCGTCTCATGATCTTTCACGCCCCACATCAGTGGATCGCGAGATCCGCATGTCCCGCGGCCGGATCCTGGCCGATGACCGAGTGTCGGGACGGGTGAACGTCGGATGAGCTTCTTCGGAACGGTTGCGCTCGTCGCGTCGAAGGATCTGCGGGCCGAGGTGCGGGGACGGCATGCATTCAATCTGTTGTTGCCCTTCGCGGGTGCCACGTTGATCGTTTTCGGCTTGGCGCTCGGACCGGGAAAGGACGTGCTCCAGCCTGCCGCGCCCGCGCTCCTCTGGGTGACCATCCTCTTCTCGACACTGCTCGGGGTCAGGCGGTCGTTCGAGATGGAGGACGAAGATGGGGCCCTCGACGGACTCCTCATGTCGGCCGCAGACATGGGAGCTATCTATACCGGGAAAGTCGTGGCGCTGGTCATCTCATTGCTGGCGCTCGAAGCCGTCGCAGGGCTGCTCGCCGTTGTCTTGTTCGATCTAACGGTTGCGGGCCATCCGCTGGTACTTGTGGGCAGCATGATCCTTGGGACCCTTGGTCTGGTCTCTGTGGCCTGTTTGTTCGCCGCCCTCGTTGTTCGTTCACGAGCTCGAGAGGCACTCCTGCCCGTTCTCGTCTTTCCCCTCGTCGTCCCCGTGACCTTGGGTGCCATCAAGACATCCTCCCTGGGCTTCATCGGTGTAGTCGGGCAAGCCCGCTCGTGGTCGCTGCTCCTGATCGCGTTCGATGCAGTGTTCCTCAGCGCTGGGACCCTCCTGTTCGCCTCGATGATGGAGGACTGACATGACATCCATCGGAAGACTGATGGGCCGCGGGTCGAACAGGAACGCACAGCGCGTCCTGGGGATCGTGTCGATCGTCTTCGTATCTGCCAGCGTCATCGTTTCTCTGACTCTTGTTCCGCCCGACGCCGTGCAAGGCCAGGTCCAACGACTGATGTACGTCCACGTTCCCGCGGCTTGGCTGGCCTATCTCTCGTTCCTCGTCGTCTTCATCGGAAGCGTCGCGTTCCTCATCACGAAACAGACCCGATGGGACCGCCTCGCCGCCGCATCGGCCGAGGTCGGCGTTCTCTTCACGGCGCTCACCATCATCTTGGGTTCGTTGTGGGGGAAGCCGGTCTGGGGAACGTGGTGGACATGGGACCCACGCCTCACCACCACGGCCATCCTGCTCCTGATCTATCTCGGCTACCTAGCGGTCAGACGACTCCCCGCCTCGCCCAAGCGGCGTGCGAGATGGGCGGCGGTGATCGGGATCGTCGGATTCCTCGATGTGCCGATCGTCCATCTGTCGGTCGTGTGGTGGCGCTCGCTCCACCAGCCCCCTACGATCCTTCGCCCCGGCGCGCCGACCATCGCGGGGTCGATGTTTGCCGCGCTGCTCCTCGGAGTTGTTGCCTTCAGTGTTCTCTACAGCTACCTCATGGTCCTGCGGCTCCGGGTCGCCCGGATCGAAGAGCGCCAGGAGATGGAACCTCTCACGGATGCGATCCGGAGCACCGTTGGAGAGGAGCGGGTCCGTGCCGGCAAGTGACTGGTGGTTCGTTGGGGTCGGCTACGGCGCGGCCGTGCTTGCGCCGGCGTTGTACGCGAGATCTCTCCATCAAAGGCTGCGTCGCGCCCGGATGAAGGCAGCCCTGAGGAAGGAACGGCTGCGGTGAGATGGATCCGCATCGCTTTGCCGCTAGTCGTCATCGTTGCAGGGCTCGGCTGGATCCTCGCTCGAGGCCTAAACGGCAGCCTCGTCTATTTCCTGACTCCCACCGAGCTGCTACGCGGAGGAGCCGGCGCCCCTGGTCAGCAGGTGCGGGTCGGCGGTCAGGTCGTCCCCGGCTCCGCGACCGACATGCCGGGCGGCGTCCGCTTCATGCTGAGCGATGGCACGACCACCGTTCCCGTAGTGGACACCGGGGAGATCCCACCCCTGTTCCGACAGGGGATCGGGGTCATCGTAGAAGGCCAGTACGGCACAGACGGCGTGGTTCACGCGACCACGCTCTTCGTCAAGCACTCTGCTGATTACCGACCTCCCGCACCGGGCGTCACCCCGACGGTTGCCGATCTGGGACCGGGCTGATGCCGGCGATCCTTGGACGCTTCGCACTGGTGCTGGCGCTGGGAGTCGCCTTGTACGGCGCAGTCGCATCGGTTCTCGCGGCTCGTAAGGAGGACGTGGTGATGGGCGAGAGCGCCCGGCTCGCTGCGTACTCACTACTGGTCCTCGTCGCCGCGGCGAACGCAGCCATGCTCGTCGCCATCCTCCACAACGACTTCTCCATCCGCTACGTCGCCGAGAACTCCAGTCGCGAAACGCCCACATTCTTCAAGATCCTGTCCCTGTGGTCCGCCGACGAAGGCTCACTCTTGCTTTGGAACCTGGTGCTCGCCGGCTATATCAGCGCCGTCGCGGTGCGGTTCCGTAGGCGGAGATTGGAGATCCTTCCATGGGTATTCGCGGTGATGTTCTTCATCGCAGCGTTCTATCTGATCCTCGTGCTGGGACCCACGTCCCCGTTCGCCGGCGTCGCAACGCTGCCCGCCGACGGCCGCGGACCCTTGCCGCTGCTCCAGAACAACCCTTTGATGGCGGTGCACCCGCCGTTCCTCTATCTCGGGTTCATCGGCTTCACCGTGCCGTTCGCGTTCGCGATGGCAGCGCTGTTGAGCGGGCGCCTCTCCGACGAATGGATCCGGATCACGCGGCGCTGGACGATCCTCGCTTGGCTCTGTCTGACGACCGGGCTCGTGCTTGGGGCTCTCTGGTCCTACCGAGTCCTGGGTTGGGGCGGCTTCTGGGCATGGGATCCGGTCGAGAATGTCGCGCTCCTCCCATGGCTCCTTTCTACGGCGTTCCTGCACTCGGTGATCATCCAGGAGCGCCGGGGGATGCTGAAGGTTTGGAACCTTTCCCTCATCGTGGGCACGTTTGCTCTGACGACCCTCGCGACGTTCCTCACGCGGGGAAGCATCCTGTCGTCCGTCCACTCGTTCGCGGCGTCGCTCGTCGGCCCGCTCTACCTCGGGTTCCTCACCGTCGTGCTGCTCGTGGGCTTCGGTCTGATCGCGTGGCGGGCGGATCTGCTTCGGAAAGAAGGCAGGATCGACTCGGCGCTTTCGCGAGAGAGTGCCTTCCTCGGGAACAACATCGTCCTTCTAGCCATGACATTCGTCGTGTTGCTTGGAACGATCTACCCGCTGTTGATCGAATCGATCACGGGACGTCAGGTTTCAGTGGGTGGCCCCTACTTCAGGGGGTCGACGCTCCCCATCGCGCTCGTTCTGCTGCTGCTGGCCGGCGCAGCGCCGCTCCTGCCGTGGCGAGTGGGATCGTGGGCGGCCCTACGCCGCCGCTTGGCCTGGCCCGTGGCGGCATCGGCCGCCTTGATCGTCATCCTCGCAACCGTTGGCGTGCGAAACTTGGCAGCCATCGCCGCGCTGTCTTTTGCAGCCTTCGTACTGACCGCGAACCTGGCCGAGCTCGCACGTGGAGTCACCGCGTATCGTCGCTCTCTCGGAGGTACTCGGCGCTCGGCCTTGACCGGAGCTATCGCGCGTGACCGACGGATGTACGGAGGTCTCATCGTTCATATCGGGGTCGCACTCGTGGCGGTTGCCTTAACGGCCTCTTGGTCCTTCAGCAGCGTGTGGGACGTGAAGCTCACCAAAGGACAGGAGACCCAGGCCGGGCCCTACGCGGTTCGGTTCGATGGCCTGCGCAAGATCGAACAGCCGCAACGAAGCGTCTTCGTCGCCGACATCTCCGTCTCGCGCGGGGGAGCTCCGCCGGTACAGATGCACCCGTCGATGAACCTCTATCCCAGCGTGAGCCAACCGATCGGTTCGCCGTCGATCCGTGTCGGCGTCGTGCAGGACACCTATGTATCCCTGATGTCCCTGCAGCCGGGAGGGGAAACGGTATACCTCCGGCTCTATGCCGATCCGGGTGTCACGTGGCTCTGGATCGGCGCGTTAGTGATGCTTGCCGGCGGTGCCATCGCCGGGTGGCCGCGGCGACAGCCCGGTCGCCGGGTTCATCGCGAGAACACACCTTCGATCCTGGAGGAAGTGTCCGTAAGTTGACGACTCCCCTCACGCCCATCGAGGAACGCCCCGACTCCGCACAGGACGGGGGGCATCCAGGCCCTCACAGGCGATCGGCGCGGGTTTTCAGGCTCGTCTGTGTCGCTCTGGCTGGACTCTTGGTCGCCCTCCTGCTGGGATGGGGTCTACGGCGAGACCCGCAACTGATCCGGACGGTTCTTGCGGGCAAGCTGGCTCCTAACTTCGACCTCCCGACCTTGGACGGAAACGACACCATCAGGTTGAGCGACCTTCGGGGTCAGGTGGTCGTGGTGAACTTCTGGGCTTCGTGGTGCACCGCTTGTCGAGAGGAGCATCCCAACTTCATGGCTGCCTGGCAGCGATATCGAGACCAAGGAGTGACCTTCGTAGGGATCTCGTTCGAAGACAAGACGAGTGACGCGCTGGCCTACCAGCAGCAGCTCGGGGGTGATTGGCCATTGGTCACAGACGCCGGAGGGCGGGTTGCCCAAGCCTACGGCGTGTACGGGGTACCGGAGACCTTCTTCATCGGACCGACGGGCGTCGTGTCGTTCAAACAGGTTGGGTACACGTCGTTCGACGTCCTGACCACCCACATCAACCGGCTACT
This sequence comes from Actinomycetes bacterium, assembly GCA_025351565.1. Classification (GTDB taxonomy): domain Bacteria; phylum Actinomycetota; class UBA4738; order UBA4738; family HRBIN12; genus JANXVR01. Next base: position 37,147 of record JANXVR010000072.1, on the reverse strand, counting down.
TCCGGCAGGCACGCCGTGATGCGGGGGATCCGGACCGCCGCCCTTGTCCTACTCGCTGTTGCGGCCCTCATCGCCATCGCCCTCGTGGTCCGGAGCGGCCCCCTCCCCCAGACCTCGCTCCAAGCCCGCACGCTCGCCATCGCCGCCACCCTGCGCTGTCCTGTGTGCCAAGGCCTCTCCGTCGCAGACTCGCCCTCCCCCTTGGCCGGCCAGATGCGGGGCACGATCGAAAGTGACCTGCGCGCTGGGATGTCTCCCGACCAGATCAGGGCGAGATTCGTGAAGTCCTACGGAGACTGGATCCTCCTCTCCCCGCCCGGCGAGCCTGGGCGGTATCTGAGGCTGGCGCCACTGTTCGCCCTCTTCTTGGGGACGGCGCTCGCGACCCTGGCGATCCGGAGCTGGAGGAGTCAACAGGCTAGCGACGGCAGCGATCGGGGCGCCCTCAGTGACGAGGATCGTCGTACGCTCGCCGTTGCGCTGGCCACTGGACCCCGGGACGAGGACGAATGATCGTTCCCACAGTGGCCGCCGCGCTCTTGTTCATCGTCGCGATAGCGGGTGCGATCAAGCCGTACCTGCGTCCCCGAACGATCGTCATGGAGCGCCTCTCCGATCCACTGGATGATGAACGACGGATGGTCTTGCGGACCTTACGCGAACTCGAACTCGAACGAGAGACCGGCGCGCTCTCTGACCGCGATTACCACACGCTTCGTTCAGAGGCGGAGGCTCGCGCGGTCGGCGTGCTGCACCGGATCGCCGAGCGAGACAGTTCGGATATCCGGGAACATGTGAAGGAGATCCGTTCGCCTGCTCCCGGGCTTGGGGCGCAGCAGGCGGCTTCGAGCTCTCGGAAAGCCTTCGTGCTCCTCTCGATCGCTGTCGTCCTTGCGTGGGCGGTGCCTACGCTCGGCTCGGCGCTGGGGGCTCGCACCCCCGGACAACCGATCACGGGGGACTTGGCCCAGGGTTCTCCGAGTCCTGCTGATGCATTGACCGCCAAGGAGCAACAGGTGGCGGCGCACCCCGACGACATCGCAGCGAGGCTTACCTTGGCTCAGGCATACTCGGGCGCCGCGAACATCAAGGGGGCGGTTCAGCAGTATGTGGCCGTGCTCAACATCGACCCCGCGAACCCAGAAGCGAACGCGCAACTCGGACTGGTGCTATCGATCCTCGGCCGGCCCAAGTCTGGGCTCGCGCACGTTGAACGAGCGCTCGTCACCGACCCGACCTACCCCGAGGCGCTCTACGTCAAGGGCTACATCCTTCTCCGTGGGCTTGGACGCAACCGAGCCGCGCGAGCCCCACTCGAGGAATACCTGAAGGTGGCGCCGTTCGGCACGGAACGGGATCTCGTCAGGCAACTCCTCGCTGCGACACGAACCCCGGGAGCTCACTGAGATGGGGGGCTACGCCCTCGCCCTGGTCGCCGGCGTCATCTCGTTCGCATCACCTTGTTGTCTTCCTCTGATGCCCGGCTATATCTCCTACGTGTCGGGCGTGGCGGGCGAGGACAGTGCAAACGTGGCGGTGCGAGGTCGCATCGTCATGTCGGCGGTGCTATTCGTTACCGGATTCGCCATGGTGTTCACTGTCATGGGCGCGAGCGCATCGGTCCTTGGATCAACGTTGCTCGCGCACCGGCAGGTTTTGGTCAAGGTGGCAGGGCTCTTCGTGATCGCCATGGGCGCAACGACGATGGGGATCCTGCGGATCCCCGTGCTGAACAGGGAGGTTCGACTCGACCTGCACCGGATCCGGCGAGGCCCGGCCGGGGCGATGCCACTCGGTGTGGCGTTCGCGATCGGATGGACGCCGTGCATCGGACCCGTCCTCGCCGGGATCCTGACCGCCGCAGCAGCAACGCAAACCGTGTGGCGCGGTGCATCGCTGCTGTTCGCCTACTCGCTGGGACTAGGTATCCCGTTCCTGCTTCTGGCTTTGGGGTTCGCTCGAGCATCACGAGCCTCCGGATGGCTCCGACGCCACTCCCGAGCGGTCGAACGCACGGGCGGAGCGGTCTTGATCCTTATGGGTGTGCTCATGATCACGGGACAATGGCTCACCCTCTTCTCACCCCTCGTTCGTTGGTTCGCTCAGCATCGGTGGCCTCCAGTATGAAAGAGCATCTACTTCGCAAAGGCCACGAAAAGCAGGTCGAGGACGAGGGCGCCTGCGGCTAGGACGAGCACGGCGACCCGCCCGTATCGAGTGTGGCTGGGATTCGCGCGTAGGGGAAAGACCAACTGACGACCGAAGGTGTAGGCAGCGATCGCCCCGATGAAGACGACCCCGGGCCGAATATGCGTCGTCGTCAGCAACACGAGCAGTGCCGCCAACCCGATAAGCAGCGCGACTGCCGACTCGTAGAGTTGGGACGGTATGCGGCGGACCCCAAGCCTCCTATCGGAAGACCAGAGACCACGCCGGGATGACGTGGGTCTTCCAGCACAGCAGCCACCGAAGAAGCACCCGAACCGCCCGATCGTCATGGCGAACAGCAGACCCGGAGCGGTGACATCCAACACCTGACCCACGGCTATACCCGACGCCCGCGCCCCGACGATGAGGGTGCTGATCGCGCCGAGCACGAATCCCTGGATACACATGCCACCGATAAGGAGACTCCTAAGCCCTTGGTGCTCGCCAGTGATTAGGTGTCCAGCCGTGTAGTAGGCCTTAGCGCCGATCAGCCCGACCACGCAGGCAATGAGCGAAACCGCCAATATCGACCCCACTGGAAGGCGGGCGCGCGTGGCGAGGGCCGTCTGTGTGCCCAAAGCGATCGCCGCGCCGAGACTGACCAGGACGGGCCACACCCCTCGGTAGGCGCCAGGGGCGGACACCCCGGCGATAGGCGCGTAGATGGTCGTCCCCGACGCCGAGCCCTTGGGAAGGTGACGGCGCTCGGCCGAAAGGCTGCGTGGCTTCAACGCCGCTCGGCGCGCACTGGTTGAAGGCGCGGCCGTGACCTGCCACGTGCCCGGCCCGATGTCGTGCACGCGTGTCGTGATCGCGATGGGTCCGCTGCCCGGCAGAACGTGATCGATCGACTCGACCACGCTGAAGGAATCGCGTGGACCTGGCTTCCCTCTGACACCAAGACGACGCCCGGTGAATCGGATATCTACCTCATACGGCTCGCCGACCGAGCCAACATCGAACCAGTACGTCAACCCGAGCGCCTGCGGCATGAGATCGGACGCGGCCTCACACCCTATGGTCTCCACTCGCAACGGCTGCGCCTTTGATCCGGCGCCCACGGAAGTCATCGAACCACGAACTCGTCTCCGGGCCTTTTCTGGTTGACGCTCGCGGGCGTGGGGTCGGGTGCGCATACTCCTGCTTCATTGCTATGGGCTGTAGTGGATAACGCAGCTTACCTGGTCACTACGACATGTAGTACTTTGGGTCCATGCCGGAGCAGCGAGGGCCTCGCCGACATAGCAACAGAGACGAGCCGTTCGCCACTCTCCCGAACCCTCAAACTGCGCCAAACGGGCCTTCACGGTGGAGGCGCGTGCTGGCTCTCCTTGCGTTGCTTGTGGCGCTAGGAAGCCTCGGCATGCTGGCTTGGCTTCAGTTAGACGCTCACGGGACTAACATCACTGCTGGATCGAATACCGACGTGGTGGGCCAGGCGAGAGTGATCAATGGGATGATGCCAGACTTCACACTGCCGGACCTACAAGGTTCGGGACACGTGTCTCCTTCTCAGCTTAGGGGCCATGTCGTCGTGTTGAATTTCTGGGCCAGCTGGTGCGAACCATGCGTCCGCGAGGCTCCTGGGCTCGCGGCCGTCTCGAAGGCATATCTGTCCCAGAACGTACGTTTCATCGGCATCGACGAGAAGGACAGCCGTCCGAGCGCTCTGGCGTTCCAGTCCAAGTACGGAGTGACCTACCCAAGCGCGTTCGATCCTTCGGGCGTGATCGCCGACCGGTACCGTCTTGTTGGCCTGCCTACGACGGTCGTGATCGGCCCCGATGGAGATCCCTTGTATCGATTCATGGGCTACCTCGATCCTCAGACGCTCGGCCAGGCTCTCGACGCGGTGGTAGGAAACAACATCGCTCAGGCCGGCGCGTGAGACCCACGGTGTCAGCCGATCCCCTGACGATCGAGCCGGCTGGCCACGCTCATGACGGGCGACCGTCAGGAAGCACAGCCACTCGGTCATTCCTCTTCCTCACCATGGTCGGACTGATCGCGGTGATCGGTCTGCTCCGCGTATTCGCACCCGAACGGGTCGCGTGGTTGCAGGCAGCCATCATCATCTTCAGCGCCCTCGTCGTGCAGGCGTTGCCGTTCGTACTGGTAGGAGCCCTCGCGGGGGCAGTGATCGAGGTCTTCGTCTCGCCATCGAAGCTGGAGAGGCTCGCCGACCTGCCGAAGTGGGCACAACTGCCCTGCGCCGCGCTTGCCGGGGTGGCGTTCCCCCTCTGCGAATGTGGATCTGTACCGGTCGCCAGACGCCTGATCTCCAAAGGACTCAGCCCATCAGCAGCCATCACGTTCATGCTCGCGGCCCCTGTCCTCAACCCTGTCGTCATCGCATCCACATTCGTGGCCTATAGAGGAAGGTCAACGCTCTGGGTGATGGTCCCGGGCCGCTTCATCCTGGGGTTCATCGCCGCCGTGGTGGTGGGGTGGGCCTTAGGCGGAGCCAGGAGCGAGAACCTTCTCCGGCGCACCATCCCAGTGCCGGCCGAACCGATCGAGCTCGGCAGGCCTGAGGCCAGATGGCGAATGTTCTTCCTCCACCTGGGCAATGACTTCCTGTTCATGGGACGGTTCCTACTGATCGGCGCGGCGGCGGCGGCGGCTGTTCAGACGTTCCTGCCGCAGTCATGGACGTCAAAGGTCGGCGGGCTTCCGGTCGTAGACGTACTAGCCATGATGGCGCTGGCCCTCATACTCTCGCTATGCTCAGAATCTGATGCGTTCATCGCGGCCTCCTTCACCCAGTTCGGGCCCGGGCCCCAGCTCGCCTTCCTCGTGTTTGGACCGATGGTGGACCTGAAGTTGATCTCGCTCTACGCCGGGACGTTCTCCCGCCGGACGCTCCTGGCTATCCTCGTCGGGGCGGGGGCCGTGTCGCTCGTTGGAGGGTTATGGGTTGGGGTGCTCGCCCGATGACACGCACCCAACGGCGCCTGTCTGAACCGACACAGACCGAAGAGCAACGAACGCCTCCACGCGTTTGGAGCGCGACCAGGGTCGGCGCCGGTCTCGTACTGGGGTTGTGGGCGGCCATGTTCTGGATCCTGTTGATCACCGGCCGGATCCACCTCTATCTCTCGACACGCACACTCTGGGTCGCGCCGATAGGAGCCGCGCTCCTGACGATCGCCGCCATCGGACGCCTCTCCGCAGCTCGCGTGAGCCGGCGGGAACCCCTTCGACGCCGCGAGACGATAGTGCTGGCTGGGATGGTGCTGCCGATCATCCTCATTCTCGCCTTGCCGCCCGCAACGCTGGGAGCCTTCACGGTGTCGAAGAAGTCAGCCTCGAGCGGAGCCGGGGCGGGCCTCGCACGAGGTTCGTTGCAGAACGATGGCCCCATCACCCTGCTCGGCGTCTTCGAGGCAGAGAACTCGAGCACGAGCATGAGCACACTCGCGAGCCGCGCGGGGACGCAGGTCGACTTCGTCGGTTTCGTGACCCACGACCCTGGATCATCACCGGGAGAATTCGAGCTGAACCGCTGGGTATTCGTGTGCTGTGCTGCCGACACGTTGTTGATCCAGGTCAGGGTTGTCAACGCGCCGCCGGCGGTCACGAACTCGTGGGTAGAAGTGAAGGGTTCGATCTATGCGTTGGGGCGCCAGGTGCTGGTGGTGGCGACATCAGTTGCCCCCACCCCGGTCCCGTCTCAGCCCTACCTCACGGACTGAGCCTGTTCGTTAGCATGGGCCGAGAAGACTTCAACGGTGAAGGGTTGGAACAGACTGATGCCAAAACTGCGGGGCGAACTCGGGCCGCTCGAACGGACCGTCATGGATCACATCTGGGAGGAGGGCGCCGACGTGACCGTGCGAGATGTGCTCGAAACGAAAGCCGGGGCGGGCCTGGCCTACACGACGGTCATGACGATCCTCGACCGGCTCTGGCGTAAAGGCTTCCTGCGACGCTCCCGGGTTGGCCGAGCCTATGTCTACTGGATCAAGAGGACCGAGCAGGAGTACTTGGCGGGACTCATGGATAGGGTACTCACGGGTGCGGCGGATCGACGGAGTGTGCTCCTCGGGTTCGTGCGGGGGATCGACCAAGAGGACCTGGCGCAACTGCGAAGCATGATCCGCGAGGTCGAGAAGGAGCGCAAGAAAGGCCCATGAGGGTTGTGCTGCTCCTCCTCGCAGGAGTGCTCCTAGGCGGGGTCCCATATGCGACCGGCTCTCGGATGGCTCTGGGAGCGGGACCGCGGCTCCTCATCACACTCTCGCTCCTTACCCTCGCGGGCCTCGCAAGCGGGTTCACCCTCGTCTTGGCCGCCGCCGTGGTTCCGTCGAACCTGCCGGCCCGAGCCATCCCGGCCGCAGTGGGTAGATGTGTGGACGCCGCCGGAGAACTCTTGTCCCACCCTCTCGGCCACTGGCCCCACATCGCGGCATCGGTGATCGTGCTCCTTCTGATCACACGACTGGGTTACGCCATCTTGGTCACCGTTCGCGGCGTGCGCTCTGACGTCGCTTCCTTCGCCTCATTGGCTCTGACGCCGGGCTACGACGGTGGACGCGCCGTGCGAGTCGTTCGCTACGACCCTCCATTGGCATATTCGATCGGGCTGGTCCGTCGTCGCGTAGTGATATCAGATTCGCTTTCTTGGCTCCTGCGCGAGGACGAGCGCCGAGCGGTGATTGGGCATGAGCTCGCGCACGTTGAGGGTTGGCACACGCTACTGCTCTTCGGTGGACGAGTGATAGCGCGTGCATACGGATTCCTGCCGCCAGTGCGCCGGGCAACATCTCATCTGCTTCTCGGTCTCGAGGTAGCCGCCGACGAGGCGGCAGTGCGTGCCTCAGGGGATCCCCTCGTCGTCGCCCGGGCGCTCACGGCGATGGCCAAATCCATGAATCCGACGCCCACCGCCACCCTAGCTCTTGCAGCGGCAGATACAGAACTCGCACTTCGGGTGCGCCGCCTTACGGTCGACCGCGCAAGCCACGGATCACCGGTGTTTACGGCCGTGGCCCTGCTGACGGTGATCATCCTCGTCCTTCTTCAGGGTGCAGCGCTCGCAGCCGGAGGCAGAGCGTTAACGTCGGCCGCTCGTTCAGAGGAGACGCACGGCGTGTGCCATCTGCCTCACGCCTCTTTCCACTGATCGCGCGGGCATCATCTGCCCGCCTACTACGACGTTGTGTAGGATGTCGAGACTAGAGCGTGGCAAAGCCCTATCCCGACGGCCGCTCACCGGCAACCTGGAAGAGGGAGACTACCTTCGTGCGGAAGAGGCTCATCGAGATCTGCGCCCTGGGGTTGCTTATGAGCGCCTGCTCTGCAACCTCTTCCACGAGCCAAACTGGGAACAGCACGCCTCCGCCGGGAGTCGGCGGGATGACCATGCCGAGTGCAGCCTCACCCATGATAGGCACGCCTGACCCGGGCGGCTTTGCTTTTGGGATGCCTGGTGAGCCAACGCAGGCGACACAGGTCGTCAAGGTGGGGCTTTTCGACACCTTGCGTTTTGATCCCACCCTCGTCCGGGTCCGTGAGGGCGAAACTGTGACGTTCGAGATACGGAACTACGGCAAGACCAACCATGAGTTCGTCCTCGGTGACAAGACCTATCAGCGGCAACACGAGGCCGCGATGGTCGGCATGGCAGGGGCGGGACCTCCCGACGAACCGAATTCCGTAACCGTCCAGCCGGGTTTCATCAAGACCATTGTATGGACCTTCACTTCCCCTGGAAGAGTGATCTTCGGCTGTCATGAACCAGGGCATTTCGCCGGGGGTATGAAGGGCATGGTTGTGGTCAGCCCGACCCGTTGAGATCAGTTGAGTCGAGGCGGAGGATGCACGGGGACCCTACCCGCAAGCAGCGACGAGCAAGGGGTACGGGTTGAGGGCACCGTCGTAGATCGAGTAGCCATATGGACTCGCGGGCCAGCTTGATGGCATCACGTTCGGATGAAATTCGAAATGGTCGTGGAACACACCCGGCGCGTCGCCTGTGTCCCCGATATAGCCGATCACATCGCCGGCGCGTACAGAGCCCAACTTGCCGATCCTAGACATGTGCGCGTTGTATACATATCCGACGCTGCCCCGAACGGTCACGGCCAAGCCGCCAAGATAGTTCGTCGAGTTGTACGCAGTGCCATCGAAGGGCGCATAGATCGGCACACCAGGAGACGACATGATGTCGTCTCCCATATGGATATGGTAGCCCCCGCCGTATCGGGGGGCCCCGAAACTGTCGGTGAGGGCTCTTGGGGAACCAACGGGGCAGACCTTGAACACGCCAACGAACCCCGGAGGAGGAGTCCCGCCGATCGGCGGTGGCGCAAACGCGAGAGACGCCTGGTATCGCTTCGAAAGCTTCGCCGCTGTCGCCTTCGCCACCGCCTCCTTGCGGGTGATCGATCGCAAGAGGCTTTGTTGGGCCTGGAAGGCTGCCTGGATCTGCTGGAATGCGGCCTGCTCCTTGATCGCCGCCGCATTCGCAGCATCCTTCGTCGCCGCCCGCTTCTGCATCGTCGAGGAGAGCACGGTCTTCAGCGCCTGCGCCTCCGTCGCCAGATCCGCATCATTGCGAGAGATCGCGTTCATATATTCGAGGCGATCGGACAGGTCGGTTATCGACGATGACCCCAGGATGAAGTCGAGGTTCGACGCCGCTCCTTGCATGTACGCGGCCCGGGTGCGCGCGTCCAGCTGTGCCGCGATCGCGGTGTACTTCGCTCTTGCGTCTGTCAGCTGTTTCTGTGTGTCCGCCAACGCACTCTGTGCTTTCTCCAGATCACTCTGCGCCTGGTACAGCTGCTGGGCTACCTTGTCTGCCTCCAGCTTCTTCTGGGCTAATTCGGTCCGAGTTCGTTGTACCTCCTTCTCCAACTGTGCGACCTTGGCTTTCGCACTCTGGACCTGGCCAGCTGTTGGAGAAGCCCCGGCCATGGATGCGCTAAGCGTCGCAGCCAGCATCAGGACTGCAAGGACGATGGCGGACGTTGAGATGGGGAACAGACGTCGCGGTGATCTCACCATGAGGAGTGCCCTGCAGGAGAAGCGTTAGGGAAGGAGAGCTTCTCCGAGCGCGTAACACTACCATCGACTACGACAGCGCCTCGGAAGCCGCCTCAGGAGATCGCGGCGGGTCCAGCCGTTCCCTTGATGGTCCATCCGGTGGCGCGCTCTTGCACAACATAGGTCAGCCATTGCCCGTCCAGGCCGTTGATCCAGTAGCTGTTCCCGACGGTGACGGTTCCCCCATCGCCACGGATCGGGCCGAGCGTCAGAAGAACCCCGCCGTGGATGACATGGCCGGGTCCTTGGCCGGCAACTACGGCTGACCGGTCCGAGATGAAGGTCAACGGCGGGAGATCTGACGATGCTGTGATGATCCCATCCTTCACAGCGGGGTCGAAGCGCGGCGGCCGCTGTCTGCTCAACGACTGCTGCGGATCCTCGGCCGAACCGACAGCCCCATCGATCACATAGACCCTCTTGATCGCCCCAACGCCGCGAGACGCGTCGTTGGTTACAAGCTGTCGGATCACGGCGGAGTAGATCGCCGCCGCGCGCGAGACTGCAGGAGTCAGTGGCGCCCGGGACGGGTCCTGCGGCGTGAGACGTGTCCCGCTAGCGATGCACGCTGTGGTGACGAAGGACAAACCGAGCAACGCAACCAGGAGTCGTTTCACTATTGACCTCCATGATGGGACTGGTAGGGGCGGGTCAGACGCCGTTCCTGTGTGGGAGGTTCCCGAACGGCGAAAGGGATGTCTCCCCCGCGCTTCCCGCGCGGGCCGGCACTGCTCAGGGGACCAGTCAGAACGTGCCGGGCGTCATCGATGCGGGCCGGCCGTCTGGATCGATGAACGCCCGATAGAGGACTCGCGCCCAGGGCTGTTGCCAGACCGAAAGGTTCCGCGGTCGATGAGGGCGGACACGTCCGATCGGGCGGCTGCTCGGCCCGCCGTTTAGATGCCACGCATCGAGCGCCTCGGCCGACCGCTGCCCGACTGCGAAGTCGGTTACTGGATCGAGATGGCCTTCCCCGACCGCGACGTCGCCGAGGTGTTCGCGCCAGAGGGAGACCCGAAGATCATGGGCGAACGTCGAGGCGCCTTCCTCACCCGTCTCCGCGTAAGTCCTCGCACCTGGACTCCCCGCTGACAAGCGTCGGTCAGCAGTTCGCCCAGCGTGAGGCCGTCCGTTAGGAACTGGTCCTGATCGCCTCGCCAGTCCGCGACCCACAGGTGGCAACCGCGCTCGAGTGAGCCGACCGCGTCGGCGAGCGCCTTGAAGTAGTCGGCGCCGTGGATCCGCGGCACCACGCGATTGATTCCCCCGCTCGCGGGACGTGAGGAGCCATTCGGTAGCGTCAGTCATCGACTGAGCCCACGAAAAGACGGCGCCGGGGGCCGGCCCCTCCTCGCGTCGCGCCCACCGGGCCGAGGTGCGGTCACATGGTCATTTGAGATGCAGGCTGACGCCAATGAGGACGAGGGGCCACAGCAGCACCGCTAGGACCGACGACGCGATCGGCTTGAGCGCGTCCAGATGGACGAAGTAGTGATTCGAGGCGGCTACGACCGCGCCGATGATGATGTAGACGACTGAAAGGATCGTGCGCACTACGTGGCTCCTGTCCCAGCTGGTCCCGTGTGCAGTCGGGAACCTTCGCTCAAGCGCGCCTCAAGAAGTAGACGATCGCCACTACGAGCAGCACCACCACTAGGGTGCCGATGATACCCATACCCACGGGTGCCGCAGACCAAACGCACTTGCTCCACCCATACCACCTGTTCGGGGGTGTGCCTCCTGCGTTTCAGGTTCAGGCTACGACTCGTTTCGCAGGACCTGGGCGCGCGAGCAGACGAGATCACCTCTTTCGTGGCGTGGGTGGTCGGGGGGCAGTCTGAGGCAGGGGTCCTTGGGCGGGCGCAGCCCCGAAGAGGTGAACAATGTATCAGCGGCTAATCCATAGAATGATATATATAATGGCATTATCAGCCGTTAACCATCATATTTCTGACTGATATGCGCGGTCTTATGCGCGCATAAATCGTATGATGCTCGGTGTAGAAGCAAGAACTAGGTCTATCTAGGAGGAATCTCCGTGGAGAGCGGCGATCGAACCACCCAGGAGTGGGAAGAGGTCATCGGTGAGCACGTCCGAAACGCGAGGATCGTCAGGGCTCTCGACCAGAAGCGCCTGGCCGAGCTGGCGAACATCTCGGTCGGCGCAGTATCCAACCTCGAGCGAGGCAAGGGATCATCGCTCAAGACGTTGATCGTCGTCATGCGGGCAGTCGGGCGCACCGACTGGCTCGAGTCGTTGTCACCACCGATCGCCGTCTCCCCCATCCAGGTGCTTCGAGCCAAGCAGCGGGCTCAGCGCACAAGAGTGCGCGTGCGCACCCACGGCACTTCAACCCCGAGGTGACGAGTGGCATACAAGCCGGTCGACGTCGTTGAGGTCTGGTGCTGGGGTTCGCGAGTAGGCGCGATCGCCCTGGATGAGCGATCGGGCTTCTACGCGTTCGAGTACGAGCCCGCCTGGGCCAAGGCCGGTGTCGAGCTGGCGCCCACCACGATGCCCATCCGGGCAGCAGGTCAACCCTTCGTGTTCCCGGCGCTGGAACCGGGCACGTACCAGCGCCTTCCCTCGATGGTGGCCGACTCGCTGCCGGACGCCTTCGGGAACGCCCTGACGACCGCCTACCTCGCGAGAGAAGGGATCGCCTCCGACCGGATAACAGCCCTGGATCGATTGGCATTTCTCGGAACGCGCGGAGTGGGGGCTCTGGAGTTCCATCCGATCCGCGGCCCAAGAACACAAAAGGCCACGGCCATCGACTTTTCGACCCTCGTCCTGGCCGCACGAAGCGCCATCGCGGGCCGAATGACAACGGAGATGGAAACCACGCAGGCCCTATCCGAACTGATCGCTGTCGGCACCTCGGCAGGTGGTGCCAGGGCCAAGGCCGTAGTCGCTCTCGACCCAGCGACGGGCGAACTGCGCTCGGGTCAGGTACCTGCGCCTCCTGGCTTCGAGCACTGGGTGTTGAAGCTGGACGGCGTTGGCCATGACGAAGACATGGGTGCAACCGGTTCCTACGGTCGCATCGAGTTCGGATATCACCTCATGGCCAAAGCCGCCGGTATCGACATGACCGAATGCCGTTTGGTCGAGGAGGGGGAACGAGCGCACTTCATGACTCGTCGCTTCGACCGTCCCTCGGACGGAACGAAGGTGCATGCGCAAACCATGTGTGCTCTAGCCGAACTTGACTTCAGGCTGATCGGGGCCCACGACTACGCGCAGCTTTTCCTGTTGTGCAAGCGGCTCGACCTGCCTCCGGACGCTCGCACCGAGATCTTTCGCAGGATGGTCTTCAATGTCGCGGCGGCGAACTGCGACGATCACACGAAGAACTTCTCGTTCCTCCTACACAAGGGTGGCAGCTGGAAGGTCTCCCCTGCATACGATGTGACCCACGCCCACTCGACGAAGAGCAGATGGACCCGTCAGCACTTGATGGCCGTGAACGGACGCGTGACGGACATCACGCGGGCCGACGTGGTCGAAGTTGGTGATCGCTTCGCCGTCCCGCAGGTCTCCACCGCGATCGACCAGGTTCTTGATGCCACGTCCCAGTGGGCGGCGTTCGCGTCCCAGGCAGGCGTGCCGAAAGTCATCGCGCGGTCCGTCGCTCGTGACATCACGCAGTGGTCTCTTCCTCTGCGCTGAGCGACCATCGGCACCTCTGCGGCACATCTGCCGAGCCGGGAGGCGCACGACCCCCCATCCCCGCCAGCGCAGGTCACGGCCATATCCATCCGTGGGGTGTTCTCAGAACGGCCTGATTCAGTCGTCCGAGGGCTTCGGCGACAGGTGCTCATGCACGCCGCGCCAGCGGCCGTCTGCGCCGCGGGCGAACACGATGGTCTCGCGTTCGTCGAGCGTGTCCTCACCGTCGTTGGTCGAGATCTGCGTCTGAACCGAGTGCGTTACCACCGCGATGTCATCGAAGCGTTGCACGTTGGTGTCATAGGTTCGGCACGCCACGACACGGAACGCGTCCTCGGTGACCCACCGGTCCCACAGCGTCCGATACTCCCCCGCCGACATCAGCCGCATGGGCGACGTGTAGAAGACGAACGTCGCATCCGGCGCGAACGAGCCGAAGTAGTCCTCGAGCCGACCTTCGCCGAACGCTGCCACGAGCGAGTCGACGGCTTCCCTCACCTCAGTGTCCATCGATACCTCCTATAGGTCGAACGGGGCATAGCCGTCGGCAACCAGGGGCCAGGGCTCGGCCCGCTCCCAGGCCTCGGCGACATCGAGCAACATCCGGTCGCAGAACCGTGGTCCGGTGATCTGCAGGCCGAACGGCACACCATCGGACGAACGCCCGGCGGGCACCGAGATCCCGGGATGGCCCGTCATGTTCTGCGCCTGGGTCCCGTAGGCGTCAACGGGCAGGCCCGGCGCATCCGCGCCCGGCATGACCCCGTCGGCCGGACACGACGCGATCGCCATGACGGGCGAACAGATGAGTCCGCCCTGGCCCAGCAGCTCATCCAGCACGCGAACGTAGTCGAACCGGCGTCTGCGGGCCGCCAGGTATCCCTCCAACGAGACCTCCAGCCCGGCCTCGAGGAACGCACGGGCGCAGGGGTGTAGCTGATCGCCGGCAGTTTCGATCCGCTCGCGCCCGAAGCGATGCGCGTGCTCGGCCCCGGCCAGAGAGAACCAGTCCTCGTCGAGGTTCGCCTCGCCGAATAGGCGGGACGCATCGAGACGTTCGACCTCCAGAGCCATCACGTCCTGAAGGCGAGCAACCGCACGATCGAACATGCTCGCAACATCGGGAGGCAGCGGGCCCCAGGCCGCCCACCGTTCGATCGCGAACAGCTTGGTGGGCGCGGCCGTCTTGGGTGGTTGCTCCGGCAGCGCCGTCGGATCCCCCGGCACAGGGCCGGCCATCACCGCGAGCAGCGATCGGAGATCGGCAACGGACGCGCCCATCGGCCCATCGGTCGAGAAGTCGATCCAATCAGGGACCGGATCTCGGCCGATCACGCCGTTCGTCGGCTTGAGGCCGACCAACCCGCACCAGGCCGCCGGGATCCGCACCGACCCTCCCCCATCGGCCGCGGTGGCGATCGGCACCATCCCGGAGGCGAGTGCGGCCGAGGATCCGCCGCTAGACCCACCGGGAGAGGCGTCGAGCCGCCACGGATTGCCGGTGGTGCCGAACACCAGGTTCGAGGCGAACGCCTCCGTCGCGAACTCGGGCGTGTTGGTCTTGCCGACGATGATCGCGCCGGCCGCGCGCAGACGCGCGGGCACGAGGCCATCCCGTGTCGCCGTGGGCGCATCGGAGAACCACTGCGAACCGAAGGTCGTCCGCATCCCTTTAACGTCGGTGACGTCCTTCACCAACACGGGGAGTCCGGCGAGCGGCCCCGCTGGTGCACCGGCCGCGATGGCATCGTCGAGCGCGCGCGCGTCCGCATGCGCTTCCTCGCGCAGCGCCACGACGGCGTGCAGATCCCCGTCCAGCCGTTCGATCCGATCGAGGGCTTCCTGAACCATCTCGCGCGCGGAGATCTCGCGCGCGGCAACGCGCGCGGCAAACTCGGCCAGGCCCACGGTCAGCCGTCCATCCGGGCCATCAAGGCGAGTAGCTCGTAGACAACGTGGGATGCGGCGATCGTGGTGAGCTCCGCGTGATCGTAAGCCGGAGAGACTTCGACCACGTCGGCGCCGACGATCTGGAGCCCGTCCAGGGCGCGCAACGTGAGCAGCAGCTCACGGCTGGTGAGCCCCCCCGCCTCCGGAGTTCCGGTTCCCGGGGCATGCGCGGGATCCATCACGTCCACGTCGACCGAGATGTAGACCGGCGCGTCGCCGACACGCGCCCGCAGCCGCGCAGCGATATCGTCGATGGGGGTCCGTGCGTAGTCGGCGCTCGAGACGATCGTGAAGCCGAGCTCCTCGTCGCTCGAGAGATCGGTTCGGGCATACAACGGGCCACGGATACCCACGTGTGCGGAGTGATCCGAAACGAACAACCCCTCCTCGGCGGCCCGACGGAACGGCGTCCCATGGGTGTAGGGCGCCCCGAAATACGTATCCCACGTGTCGAGGTGCGCATCGAAATGGACCAGTGCGACCTCCCCGAACTTCGCACGGGTGGCCCGCAGCAGCGGTAGCGCGATCGTGTGATCGCCGCCGATCGTCACGAGCTTCCCGACATCGCCCAGGAGTTCGGTCGCCCCGCGTTCGATCGTCGAGATAGCCTCGCCGATGTCGAACGGGTTGCACGCGATGTCGCCGGCGTCGGCGACCTGTTGCACGCCGAACGGCTCCACGTCCAGACCCGGGTGGTAGGGACGAAGCAACTTCGAACCTGCGCGGATCGCGCCCGGGCCGAACCGCGCGCCCGGCCGATACGTCACCCCCGCGTCGAACGGCACCCCGACGATGGCTACCTCACAGCGTTCGACCTCATCCCGACGCGGGAGCCGGGCGAATGTCGCCGGCCCTGCGAACCGCGGAACGACGGTCGCGTCGACCGGACCCCTGGGGGCCGCGCGTGCGTCCTCGGGCATCTGCTCGCCGCCGCCCACCAGGTTCGGCCTCAAACGCTCCCTCCACCGTGAGGCTGGTCGGGTGTCTCCTCCGGGTCTGGAACGCCGCGCTCCGGCGTAGGCGCCTCCTCCATCGGGATGCCCCGCTCGTGCCCCGCCGCCTCTGCCGCCGTCAGGACGCCGAGCTGCTGTTCGCTTCGCTGGATGGCGCCCGCCTCGGAAGATTGGTCACGGGTCCGCGCGAGCAGGAAGTAGAGAACACTTGCGACGAGCAAGCCGACGATCGCTGAATAGTCAACGCCGTTGAGCTTCGTCGCCAGGAAACCGGTGTAGGGGGAAGTTCCTTCAGATGGTGCCAGCAATACGATGAACGGGAGCATGGACGCGATGGACACGAAGTACGTAACGAGACCGCGCGCCGACCAAGCGCCGTAGATGCCATCGGACTTGAAGATGTCCATCACCGAGTACGCCCCGTGGCGGACCAAGAAGAAGTCGACGAGGTTGATGGCCGTCCAGGGCACCAGGAGATAGAGCATCAGGATCAACGAGTTCGACAACGCGGTGAGTGCGTTCGTCGAGAATGCGAACGCAGCGCCGCACCACACCGCTGCAAGGACGACGATCGTTACCACACGGATACGCGCCGTCGGTTCGACCTTCTTGAAGCAGTCGATGCCGGTCACGACGGAGAGCATCGCGCTGTACCCGTTGATCCCCATCGTCGCAACCAGTGCCAGCACGGACATGATCGCTGCGATCGTGCCGAGCGGCTTGAAGAACGCGTCGCCGGCATCGCGGAGGGCCACCAACGGGTCTATGGCTCCCAGCCGGGAGGCGAGGTAGGCGCCGAGCGGGATCAACCAGAGGGGTGAGCCCGAGGCGCCGAAGAACACCGAGGCGATGAGTGGGCCGCGAGGCGTGTTCCTGGGCAGGTACCGGGAGTAGTCCGAAACGTACGGGGCATACGTGATGTTGTAGCCCGCGGCCACCGTGAACATCACCATGAATCCCACGAAGTTGAATCCGAGTCCCGGCGCCGCGGTGGTCTTGCCGGCGTTGCCGGTCAGCACCCCGATAGTGAGGAGGAGGAACACCGGCACGGAGATGTAGAGCAGGATCCGGAACGCCCGGTGAAGCCAATCGTGGCCGAAGACAGCGAGCAGCGCCCCCACCGCGGTCGCCACGATCGCCACGGCCGTCGAGTTCCACCCGAAGATGCCCTCAACGCCCGCGGCGATCAGCAACTGGTCCACGACGTTGAAGGCCATGAACGTGAAGAGAGACCCGAACAGGACCACGATCGCCCCGCGGTACCCGAATTGCGCCCGCGACTGGATCATCTGCGGCAGGCCGAGACGAGGTCCCTGCGTCGCGTGCAGAGCCATGAACACCGTGCCGAACAGGATCCCCAGCGCGCCTGCGACGAAACTCCACAACAGCGACAGCCCAACGAGCGGCCCGGTGAACCCGAGTGCCAGAGTGAAGAACTGGAAGTTCCCGAGGAACCAGAAGGGTCCCTGCTGCCAGACCTTCCCGTGCCGTTCGTCCTCGGGTACCCAGTCGATCGAGCGAACCTCGATCGCAGACGTCGCAGCCTTCGCCCCCGTCGCAGCCATGCAGCCCCCTCCCGTCGTCCCCGCACCGAGCTGGCCCGGGATGACTCTGCATCCTTCGCCGCAGGCGCGGGCTGTGTCTATCGGTTTTGACCACAAAAGCCGCCCGTGACATGGTGGCGAACCACATGGCAGAAACCGGGAGCACCCTTCGCGATACGACGACCGTGGGGCCGACCGTGGCCGAGCTGGTGGCCACACCCACCCTCGGGATGACGCTGGTCGCAGGAGCAGCAGGGTCGGACCGACGCGTGTCCTGGGCGCACGTGAGTGAACTCGCTGATCCCACGCCGTGGCTGCAGGGGTCAGAACTCTTGATGACGATCGGACTCGCCGTCCCGCAGGACCCGGACGAACAACGGGCCTACATAGCGCTCCTCGACGATGGAGGCGTCGCGGCCCTGGCCGTTTCCGACGAGCTCTTCGCGCCGATCCTCTCGGAGGGGATGCGCGAGGAGGCGGATGTCCGTGGGTTCCCTCTGGTCACGATCTCGCTGCAGGTGCCGTTCATCGCCATCGCTCAGGAGGTGGCGGCCCACACGCAGGTCGGCGCGCAGGCCCGCCTTGCGACGCTGCTCCGGCTCTTCGGCACGCTCCGCAACGTCGCCGCCGAACAGCTGGGGAACCGAGATCTGTTCGCCCGGTTGGAGGAGTTGTCCGGGTACCGGCTTGCCGTCTGCTCGCGCGCAGGACGCCCGCTGATCGACGGCGTCCCGGCGCCCCCGGCCGAGATCGTCGAGCGATTGCCGGAGACCGACGAGTCACCACCACGGATCGCAGAGGGATATGCCGTGACGCTCCCCGCGGCGGGCCATGTGCAGGGGTATCTCGTGGCGACGCCGCGAACGGGTACCACCTCACAGATGGGGCTCGCCGCGGTGCAGCACATCGCCACGATCGCGGCGCTTCGGATCGCGACCCGCCTGGGCGACTACGAGTTCCGTCGCCGAGAAGGGGCCGAGACCTTGGCCGAACTGCTGGCCGGGACGCTCGACCCCGGCTCGGCCGCGAATCGACTCGAGCTCGCAGGATTCGCCGGTGGCGATGACCTGCAGCTCATCGCCGTCGGCGCGGACACGGCGTCGCCGGATGACCAGGCGGTTGCCCGGACTCTCTCCCAACTCGGCGAACCGCATCTCATGCTGTCGTTGGGCGAGCTGTACGTGCTCGTGCCTGATGGATCGGCACCACTGAGGATGATGAGCTCCATCGACGGGATCCGTCTGGGGGTGAGTCGCGGCTTCGCGGCGATGGCCGGCTTCGCGACGGCCCGGCGCGAGGCGCGATGGGCGTTATTCCGCGCCATCGACCTGAACGAGCGGATCGTTCGTGCAGACGATGAGCGGGACGTCGGATGGATGCCCGCCGGCGCTACGGCGCAGCACGAGGTTGTCCAGCGGATATTGGGGTCGGCGATCGACTACGACCGCAACCACCGCACCGAGCTGGTGCGTTCGGTCGAGGTTTGGCTGGCGCAGGACCGTAGTACCGGCAGCGCAGCCCGCGCCCTGCACGTCCATCCGAACACGCTGGCATACCGGCTGCGACGGTTCGCCGACCTGACGGGTCAGGACGTCACGAAGATGGGCGATCTGGTCGATGTGTGGCTTGCGCTCCGCGCGTGGCGGATGCTCGAGCGCCCCGCCTAGCAGCGGGCAGGCGGGCCGGTTCAGTGGTGTGGCCGGAGACGCACACTCAGGCGGAACGCAAGAGCGTGAGGAGCATGATCGTAGGTTCGGCCGTCGTCAACGAATGCGTTCATCGAGCGCGCCGTTCGGAGAGTCCACCCGAACCTGCTGTCTCCGGTCTCCGCGCCATAGAGTGGTCGGAAACACAAAGGAGAAGACAGATGCTCGTGCACCCCTGGGACGCTGCGGTCAGCGACGATGAATGGCGGGATTGGCTCGGTACCACCGCCCTGTTCGGCCAACTGATCGTGAACAACGCCGATCCTTCACATGCACCGCTTGCCATCCCGTCGCACGCCGTCCTGGAGGGCGAGGACCTCTGGATGCACCTGGCGACCCCAAACCCCGTGTGGCCTCATCTCCAAGCGACGAAGGAGGTGCGCTTCACGGTCGTAGGCGACTACGCGTACATCCCCAGCACGTGGCGAGCCAAGGCCGGAGGCGCCGATGAAGACGGGGTCCCAACGAGCTATTACGCCACGGTGCAGTTCATCTGTCGCCCGGAGATCGTCGACGACCCAGAGGACAAGGCTGCGCTGCTGCGCACGCAGTTCGCTCACATCCAGCCTGAGGGTGGCCACGCGCCCGTGGAGACCGAGGAACCACCCTACGGACGCATGCTTCCCGGGATCCGAGGATTGCGTCTGCATATCCTCGATGTGCTCGCCAAGTTCAAGTACGACGACCACAACCCCGCAGATCATCGCGAACGCGTCTCCGCCAACCTTGAGGCGCGCGGCGACTTCCACGACGCCGGCGCAGCCACGCAACAGCGCCGCCGCCTCGGTCTGCGCGCCGAGTGGCGGGATCGTTGAAGGGGTGAAAGGGGACGGATCCGGTGGCTGCAGCCCGGTTTTCAACGCATGCGGCCCTTGTTCCCACGTTCAACTTCAGCGGCTCGTCTCCCTTGACCAGTTGGCCTGCGTGCGCATAGGGTTCCACTCAAGGTCAGCTGTCCGCCGAAAGGGAGTCATGCCGCGATACTTGGTTCAGCGCAACTTCGGCAATATCGACGATGAGCATCTTGAGCTGCGTGCGCGCAAGAGCAAGTTGCTCACCGAGACCGATTTCACCCAGATCACCTGGGAGCACAGCCACGTGGTCGGGAGCCCCGACGGGGCCGTCCGTACCTTCTGTATCTACGTCGCACCGGACGAAGCCATCGTGCGCGAGCACGCCGACGCGATGGGCGGACACCAGATCGAAGTCATCTACGAGATCGGCGGAGACGTCGCGCCGTCAGACTTCACGAACTAGCGGGATCCGTGCGCGCCGCACGTCGGAGGGTCTCCTCGTCCACCTGCGAATGTTCGTAGCGGAACCAGGCGACGCCGCGGCGAAGACTGATCGAGCGGCGCCGCTCCTCCTCGTCCTTCGGGATCAGCGAGAGGGCCTCCTCGAATAGTGTCACCGCCTCGGCGTTCGCCCAGGCGCGCTCGGCGCGTTCGGCCGCTGCGAGCAGGTAGCCGACGGCCCGCTGCGTATCCCCCGCCTCCTTCCAGTGGTACGCGAGGATCGCGGCGATGCTGTCGGCCTCCGGCACCGCCTGCTCGAAGTACTGCGCAACGGCCTGGTGCCGGTCGCGCCGGTCGCTCTTCGTGATGGTCGAGTACGCGACGTCACGGATCAGGATGTGGCGGAACGCGTACTCCCGGTCGCCCTCGACCGTCGAGGAGGCGTCGGTCCGGATGAGGTCGCGTGATTCCAGAGACTCCAAGGCACCGTCCAGCGCATCGCTGTTCGTGCCGAGTCCGCCCAGCACACCACGCCAGAAGACCTTACCCACCACGGCCGCATCGTTCAGCACCGATCGCTCGTCCTTGGGTAGAGCATCGAGCCGCGCCGCGATCATCGCCTTCACGGTGGTGGGAAGAACCGCGCTATCACCGCCCTCGGCGACCCAGGACGACAGCTCCTCGATGAACAGTGGGTTCCCGCCCGCGGTCGCCTCGATCTGCGCCGCGACCTCGCCGGCCAGCGCCGGCGTGAGCTGCGCCGCCAGGGCATGCGACTCCTCGGTCCCCAACGGCTCGAGGCGGATCGTGAACGACGAGATCTGGCCGCCTCCCCACATCGGCCGGATGTCGAGCAGCTCGGGCCGGGCCAGGCACAGGAGCAGGATCGGCGTGTCCCGTATCCGGGCCGCCAGTGAGTCGATCAGGTCGAGCATGCTTGGGTGGGCCCAGTGGATATCGTCGAACACGAGGAGGGTGGGCTGGTCATGCGCGAGCGCCTCTGCGAAGCGGCGGGCTGCGTCGAAGACCTCGCGTCGATCCTCTGCGGCGGCCTCGGCCGTCCCCACGAAGACGGCCAGCCGCTGCGCGACTTCAGGGTCTTCGAGCCCCAGCTCCGCAAGGGAGTGCTCCAGCTTCTGGGTCACCGTCGCGTCGACGTCGAACTCGAAGACCCCCGCCACCTCCTTCACGAGCTGCCCGAAAGCCTCGTAGCCGACGCTCTGGGTGTAGGGAAGCTCTCGCACCAGCAGGCATCGGCCGCCGGAGCTCTCCATCTGGTTCGCCAGCTCGGCCGCGATGCGGCTCTTGCCGATGCCCGGCTCGCCCAGGATCGTGACCAGGTGCGCCCGCCGCCCGCTCACCACCCGGTGCCACACATCGTCGAGCAGGCCGAGCTCGCTCACGCGCCCTAGGAACGGCGTCTCGCTGGGGCGCTGGCCGTCTTCGCGCAAGGGCTCGACGGCGAGCCACGCGGGGACCGGGTCTGCCTTGTTCTTCGCGATGATGGGCTCGACGTCCTCGTAGCGGATCGCTCGGTGTGTGGCGCGGTGTGTCTCCTCGCCCACGAGCACGCGCCCCACCGGCGCAGCAGATTGGAGTCGTGACGCGGTGTTCACCATGTCGCCCACGACGAGCGCGGTTCTCTCCGACGTGGGATCGAGCTCTACAACGGCCTCGCCTGTGTTCACGCCCACGCGCACCAGGAGCTCGGGCCCCGACAGTTCCTCGTTCAGCGCGGCGACGACCACCGGGATCTGGAGGGCCGCGCGGACAGCGCGCTCGGCGTCGTCACCCCGGGCGACGGGAGCGCCGAACACGGCCATCACCGCGTCGCCGATGAACTTCTCGACGGTTCCGCCGAAGCGCTCGATCTCCGCGCTCACGCGCTGGTAGTAGTGCTCGAGCAGCTCGCGGACGTCTTCGGCGTCGGTGGTCTCCGACCGCGAGGTGTAGCCCACGAGATCGGCGAAGACCACCGAGATCACCTTCCGCTGTCGCTCCGGGTCGACCTCGGCCCCTGCCCGCGTTCCGCATGCCGGGCAGAACCGAGCGTCTTCGGGCGCGTTCGCTCCGCAATGGCTGCAGACCCATCCCAAGCCCGCCCCGCAGGTCGCGCAGAACCGAGACTTGTCCGCATTCGATGCGCCGCAACTCGAACACATACTCACGGGGAGAGGATATCCCGGTGAAGTTGCTGTTCGCCTTCACCGGCACCTAGGTGCCCGATCCTGCGAGCGCCGACAGTGCCAGGTTCGAGAGCGACGACCACCGTCCCCTCACGAGTCGCCCTCCTTCCTAGGTCTCCCTCTTCCCGGTTCCCATCCCGGTTCGCTGACTCTGTGGTCGCAGCATCAAGTCTGGCTTCTCCCCGCTCGGCGCCGTACGGCCGTTTGAACGTCGCATCCCGATGCGAGGGAGGAACGGGCCGTCAGGACAAGGGACCCGTAGGTAGGTCGAGTTCGACGTTGATGCCGTAGGCGCTGCACGCCTGAGCAAACGTCTTCCCCACTGATTGCGAATCCGCGCGGAGAGAGAGGAATGGGAGGGAAACCTCGAACTCGGACATCCATGCGGGGTCAGTGGCAGCGATCGTGGGCAGCACGTTCGGGGTGATGGACACCGTTGTCGTCGGGATGGTGTCGATCCTCGTTCGAAGGTCACGGTACCTGCCTACCGTGGGGTTCCGGATCTTGAAGGCCGGCGAGAAGCGCCAGCGGATGGCACTGATCGAACTCCACGGCATGGTGGTGTCGTTCACCCGAAGCCCGGCCGGGGTGATCTCCAGCTGCCTCGGACGTCCACTGCTCGGGCCCATCAGCTTGAGGATCACGATAGCGAGCGCGCCAACCCCTGGGGGGATCAGCGCCCAGTTCGACATGTTCGGATCGAAGCGGTCTGGGTGGATGACCCTCACCCCGACGACGGCTCCGACAAGCAGGGCAAACAAGATCCACGTCGCTGCCGTCCGTCCGGCACCCTGTCGGATCAACAGGGTCGGTGCAAACGGGGTGCCCCCGGGTTTCACGACGCCGCGCATCGCAACATCCTAGGTTGGAGAGCATGCGCCTGAACGCAGACAGTCGGTCGATCGGTGGGAGGAGAAGGATTCTGTCAACCCATCTGACCTGCAGTGATGCGATCCTGGCTGCCCACCGACTGCCCACCGGACGGGGCCGAGCCAAGCGAGCTATATCTGGCTTCGAACCCACGTGGCGCAGGACGCCGCTCGCCGGCGCTCGAGCAGCGGTCGTTCGGCTTGGCAAAGCACCGATTAGCGTTGGTCGTCGCACTCGCCGCTCTTGTGGCATGTTCGCGCGGAAGTTCCGGCCAAGACCCAACGTTGAGTTCCTCGCCGGGGGAGATCGCCGTCGCGTACGTGAACGCGCTGGCCGCTGGTAACTACGACCGCGCGATTGCTTTCGTCACTCCAGCGGAGAGGAACGTGCTCGAGGTAATCGCCGCTGGCAATCCTCCGACGGGAACCGCCAACAACATCGCGGTTGGATCTGAGACCGTGACCGATGACTCCGCGGTCGTCATCCTGACCGGCACCCTGTGCTCCGTGGCTGGTGCGAAGAGCGTGGGTTCAACTGGGAGCGGCGGTGTCGCCTCGTCGAGCCCGTCGACGGACGCTGGCGTGCAGTCCGGGGGCTCGACGCACGAGAAGAATGACCGCTGCATAGCGAACCAGGATCCGAGCTCGGCTGATCCGGCGTTTCGAGTCTTCCTGGAGCGAGTCCCGAGCACGGGTCGTTGGTTCGTTACGTTCAACCTCGATCAACTGCCGTCGGGGTGACGAGCACCGCACTGCCCGAAAGGCCTGGGTCGGTCGATCATTCAAGACGATCTCGGGTCAGTCCGGACGTCACCGGCCCGTCCGGAACGCGCTCCGGGTCCCGTCTGCCTGGTGCCCATCTACGGCCCCGTCACCGTCGCCGCAGCACCCGGAACCAGAAGCCGCCGCCAACAAGAAGCGCGAAGCCAATGACGAGCCAGGGCCACGGGGTCCACCTCTCGACGCAGTGCGACCCCCCGGTTGCCGTCGTCGAACAGACCAACCCAGGACCTGCGCGATTCAGGAAGGCGACGTAGAGCAACCCGACGCCGACCCCGGACGAGATTCCTGGCAGCGCGACCCGCCCTCTTCCGCGTGAACTCAAGAGAACCGAGGCGATCACGGCAAGCGCCAGGAAGACGAGGCCGACGGTCAAGACACCGAGGATCCCGACGGCGTAGGCCAAGCCGACGATCATCCATGTGACGAACCAGATCAGCTGACCGTCGGGCGAAGACCCTTCCTCGCGAGCCATCGCGACCATTCAACACCCTCCGGCTGAGGTGTGCGGTCTGGTCCGCCAGATTCCAGCTGCGGCGGGCGGGCGCTCGTCGACGCGCTCACCTGTCTACGGTGCCCCGTTGAATGACTGTACGATGGCCAACCCGGTCGGCACCGGGCGCGGCCCTCCCGCCTAGCCCATCTCCCCCGAACGACCCTCTTCGCCTTCACTGGGCGTCATGAGCATGCGCTCGTGACGCCCTTCGGACCGCAGATGCAGCCGTAGCGGGCCCTTCAGAGGGACTTCTGAGATATCAGGGGCCTCAGTTCTGAGAACACCCCGTCTTCGTTCCTGAGAGGAGGAGGATCATGTCGCCCCCTCTGACCTGCCGCGATGCCTCTTCGACTGCCCACCGGCTGCAGGGACACGGATCGGCACGAACCCGCTACCTGTCGGGGGTCGCGAGCCGATAGCGCTGAAACGCGATCTCAGTCCACACGGTACTCCCACCCCTCCTGCCACTCGAACGGCGTCGCAACGAGCGGCTCCAAAGGGGTCCCGTTGATCGAGTGCTCCAAGCCTCGCCACGTCGCGACGTGTCCGACGACGAGGAGACGCGACCAGTCCCGCCTGGCCCCTAGGTCACGAGTGAACCAACCGACCCGTTCGACGGCTTGGCGCCAGCTCTCCCCAGAGGGGTACGGGATATCGATGTGCTCGGTTCGTTCGAGCGGGCCGGGGTCGATGCCCGTCATCTCGCCGTAGTCGCACTCGCGGAGCCGCCAGTCCATGAAAACCGGGACCGTGGCGTCAAGGAACGCGATTCGCACCGACTCGATGGCCCTTGCCAGGTCGGACGTGAAGATGGCCTCGATCCCGTAGTTCGTGCGCCTCCGGCCCATCTGCCCTGCTTGCTCGCGGCCAGCAGCGGACAGCTTCCCGGGGCGCCACCCGGTGGCGGCGCCCCGCTCGTTGTCCTCGGTCGTCAAGTGGGTCTCGAAGACGAGCTCGATCGTCATGGCGCCTAACCCTACGGCCTACACGGCTAGGGTGTGGCGGTCAGGAGCAAGCGAGACGACCCGACCGACAAGGAGAGGAGCCATGCCGCCTGTCACCGTCTTCAATCTGAGGAGGGAGGACCCACTCTCAGCTATCGAGGAGGCCTTGCGTCAAGCGATCAAAGAGCATGCCAGCGCTCGCGATACACGACGACGAGGTTGACTTCGTTCCCGTGTGGGCTCCTGATGGCTTCTCCCCGGCGGTGACCCGGATCTTCTTGGATCCGTGGGAGGGACCTGCTCGAACCAGGGACGCGCTTCAAGATCTGGCGACGAGGATGGCCATCGCCTTCCAGGCCGTTGTCGGACGCGACCGGAAGGTGAAGGTCGTCATCAAGCCGTACGACGTTGAGAAGAGTGGCTGGGTGTCCTTCTGATAGGACGTGGCGAGCGGCGGTGACTCAACGCTCGCCACCTGTGCGGTGTTCAAGCTACGAGCAGGCGAGGGCCAAGCTCCGTCGTCGGTCGGTCGTGGGAGGAGAAGGATTCTGTCAACCCCTGTGACCTGCGGGTTTGCCCCGCCGACTGCCCACCGACTGCCCACTGGGACAGCCGATCCGGTCGGGTGCCTGGAGGCTTCGGACAGACGCTCGGGCCGTCGTGTGGCGACTCTGCTGGTACCAGACCGAGGTTCACGCCGTGCCGGAGCGACGCCAGCGACAGCACGATCACCGGGTTCGCTCACCCGCTGGTGCTTCGCAAGGTCCCCCGACGGAGGATCGGAATCGGCCGCGCTGGGAATCGTCCGTTCCGGTGCCAAGCGCTAGCGTTGAGGCATCCCCTCCGGCCGGTGGCATCGATCCCCAGCCGGATCCTTCTCCCTCGAATGGTTGGTCGGTCCTGAGGTGATCGAGGAGCGAACGGTAGACGTGTCGGGGGTGAGGGTGTGAGCGCGGACGCCCTGCTGTTGGTTCGCCGGCAGCTGAGCGAACAGCTGCGGCAGCGGGTCGATGCGCGGGGATTGGCAGCCGCGCCTCGCACCGCGCGCCGTGTGCGGGTTCGCGAGGAAGCGCTCGCGATCCTGCGCGCGAGCGGAGCTATCCTTCCCCAGCGAGCGAGCTCGCTCGCGTCGTGAACGAGATCTCAGACGAGGTCGTCGGGTTCGGTCCGATCGAGTTCCTTCTGAAGGAGCCCGACGTAACCGAGGTCACCCGCGCAAAGTGACCTACTTCCACCGCCCAGAGCAGAGATATCTTGGCAAGTTCGCATGCGCGGTCGTGACCTCTGATCTCATCCCGGTCGGCGAGACCCTTATGCAGATTCGTTCACGACCCGGTAGAGGCGCCAGCGGTCGGGCACACCCTTCAGCTCGTGCTCACCTCGGTCTTCGAAGACCAGGCCCGAACCGGCTACCAGGTCCTTGACGGTCTGTGAGACCAGGACTTCTGACGGACCCCCGAGCGCGGCCACCCTTGCTCCGATATGAACCGCGATGCCCCGGATGGCGTCTCCATCAAGTTCGATTTCGCCCGTGTGCACGCCAGCGCGGATCTGTACCCCCAGGTCGTGGACCGATGAACCGATCGCCTGGGCACATCGGACTGCACGAGCGGGGCCGTCGAATGTCGCCAAGAGTCCGTCGCCCGTGGAATCCACGTACCGGCCTCGGTGACGTTCGATCTCCGCGCGAGCGCGCTCGTCGTGGCGAGCAAGGATCGAGCGCCACTCTGCGTCGCCCAGCCGGCTAAGCTGCTCCGTCGACCCGACGATGTCGGTGAATAGCACCGTAGCGAGCATCCGATCGAGATACTCTGCCGGCGGTCTTACCCCGGCGACGCGACGGATCTCCTCCGCGAAGGCCCGTACGGTCTCCTCCGTCCACGCGTCACCCGGTATCTCCCGCAACTCGGCTCCCGGGATCAGCGACACGACGTACTTGGCTCGATCGAAGTCGCCGGTTCTGGCGAGGATAGACGTCGGCACCTGCATCGCGGGAAGGACGCCTCGGACGTCAGACTCGTACCAGATCTTCGTGAGAGCTCGTGCGACGTCGGGCGTGCAGGCGTTCCGGCTCGCCTTAGCGAGGAAGGCGCCCTCGGAGTCCGGCATCACGTTGCCGCGAGACGCCTCGACTTGGAGAGACGCTCGACCGTACGCGAAGGTGCCCCACAGCTCGATGTCACGGAACTCGGCTTCCATGTCCGCAGGAGTTCGGCCCCAGGGGTAGTCGGATGCCCAGGCGCACCGCGGGTTCGGTTCCATCCACACCATCGAGTGCACCCGCTCCGGCTTGGAAGCCGCGAGCAACGCGTTCGGAGCCCCCGATTCGAAGACCCCCGTCAAGATCGGCCGCTCCGATCCGACAGCGTCCATCACGGTGAGCAGGTCGGAGACCCTCGTCTCGAGGTTGGGGAGTGCCACGTTGCGGCTCGACAACCCGATGCCCCGGCGATCGTGCAAGATCACCCGCGCGAACGAGGCGACCTCGCGGATCCAAAGTCCGCTAAGCGGATCTTCCCCCTCCATGTCGATGTTGCCGGGCCAGTCCAACTGCCAGACCACATCGATCGGGCCATCGCCGAAGACTTGGTAGGCGATGTAGACGCCGTCCGGAGTGACGGCGTAGTGGGTGTCTGGGATCTCCACGACCGTATCCTGACTTCGGCACCTCCGGACCGCAAGCGCTCTCCCCTTAGCACGGTCCCCCAGACACAAGGTGCCCAAGTAAGAAATGTTGGCATGCGCGGTCGTGACCTCTGATCTCAGCCCGGTCGACGAGACCCTTATGCAGATTCGTTCACGACCCGGTAGAGGCGCCAGCGGTCGGGCACACCCTTCAGTTCATGCTCGCCGGCGTCCTCGAAGGCGAGCCCGGAGCCGGCGACCAGGTCCCTCACCGTCTGCGACACCAGCACCTCGGAGGGACCGGCGTTCGCTGCGACCCGGGCACCGATCGAGACGGCCAACCCGCCGACCTTCCCGTCGATCATCTCGCACTCACCGGTGTGGATGCCAGCACGTACCTCGATACCGAGCTCTAGAACACGCTCCGCGATGTCGAGGGCGCACCGGATGCCGCGTGCAGGTCCGTCGAACGTGGCGTAGAAGCCGTCACCTGCCGTATCGACCTCGGTTGCGTCGAACCGATGCAGCGACTCGCGCACGATCGCGTGATGCCGCTGGACGAGGTCTTTCCAATCCCGGTCTCCCATCTCGGCGGACCGCTCTGTGGAACCGACGATGTCGGTGAACAGCACCGTGGCCAGAACGGTGCTCTGGGCGGCGGGGGGCCGCTCCACGCCGATGAAGTCCCGGATCTGCTCGACCCACGCGGGAATCTCCTCCGGACTCCAGGCATCGCCCGGCATCGCCCGGACCTCGGCCGCGGGCATCTTGGACGCGATGTACTCGGCGACGTCGACGGCGCCCTCCCGCTCCTTGTGCACGAGCAGCAGCGTGGGGGTTCGCACGGCGTCGAGCACGTTCCGGACGTCGATCTCGGCCCAGATCTTCACCATCCCCCGGGCGACGTCGGGTGTGCACGAGCCACGGGTCCCCGCCGCCATGTGCGGAGCCAGGTCGGCAGGGAACCTGTTCCCCAGCGCCCCCTGTTCCTCCAGGAATGCCTTCCCGTACGCGTCGGTCCCCCACAGTTCGATGAAGTCGAGCTCGCCTTGCAGGTCCTCGGGCGTGACGCCCCAAGGGAAGTCCTCGGCCCACGCGTAGCGAGGCGTCGGCTCGGACCAGACGATCGCCCGGGCGAGTCGCGGCCGCATCGCGGCCGCCAAGATGTTCACCGCGCCGGTGGCCATAGCCCCGTTGAGCACGGGTCGACGGATTCCGATCGTGTTCAGCACTGTCATGAGGTCGGACACGCGGGTCTCGAGCGTTGGGAGATCGACGTTGCGGCTCGACAGCCCGATCCCACGCGGGTCGTGCGTGATCACCCGGGAGAACGAACGCAGCTCGCGCAGCCAACCGCCCGAGAAGGGATCCCCCCATTCCAGGTCGATGTTGCCCGGCCAGTCGATTGACTGACGATGTCGATCGAACCGTCGCCGTCGACCCGATAGCCGAGGTAGATACCGTCGTCGGTCTTCGCGTAGCCGAACGTCGAGTTCGCCGTCATCGGCCGATACTCCCTTGGCGGTCACCGGGACGCAACTCTTGCGAAGGTGCCTATTCTCTTTGACTTCGCATGGGCGGTCGCTACAGGCGACCTGCGGTCTCGTTGACCGGCTGGCTCAGGCTCGTTCGCCCGCCACCCGGGGTGTCCTTCTCGACCCCCGGGATGCTGCCGCTATCCGCTGCGGAGAGCGTTGAGGTCTAGAGCGAGATCGGCGGTCTCCAGGAACCCGGAGATCGCGTGCTCGTCTCGCCTTCGGTGGAAGTCGGCCCAGGCCACCGACTCATCCGTTCCCGACAAGATGTCATCGACAGCCTCTGCGAGGAACGTCGCATGCGTCGCCGCATTGTCCATCCCGAGCCCTGTCCAGGGGTCCTGGTACATGGACGCATCCCCGACGAGCGCCCAACCCGGCCCGGTTGGAACCCTGACCAGCGACGGCCTGGGCCCGCACGCCCAAAGCCGGCCGCACCACGAAGCTTTCTCGATACGACCGGCGATGAAGGGGTGACCGGCTACCCGAGCCTGGAAGGCACGATCGGCGTCCCTGCGTACCGTTCGGTAGTCATCGAGGTTCAGCGACAACGCGACGCACGCGAACCCCCCGTCGCTTGGAAAGACGTAGACGAGCTCGTCGTCCCCAAGGGAGAACTCCGGACCGTCCGGCTTTCCGCCGGGCCCCTCCAGCCCCTGGATATAGCGGTAGTACATCGCTCGTGATGGCGGGATCTCTTGCTGGATCGGTGCATCTACGAGCTTCGCGACACGGGAGGAGTGCCCATCCGCGCCGATCACCAGCCGAGCGCGGATCAGACGTGTGCCGGCCCCGTCGGCGATCACCCCTCCGGTCACCCGATCTCCCTCACGCACTATCGCCTGGAGCGTCGTTGCTTCCCGTACCTCCACCGTAGGCTCGCGGCGGGCGCGTTCGACGAGAACCCCGTCTAGCGTCTCCCGCCGCACCGACAGGTTGAACCCGACCTCGCCAGGGGTTTGCGGCGGATCGACCGTAGATGAGCCGTCTGTCGCATCCGCGTTGTACTCACGCACCAATGGAGGGGACCCGAAGGAGAGGACTTCTTCGAGGACGCCCAGGCGCTGCAGGACCCCGACGCATCCTTCACCCCGGAAGAAGTGCGTAGAAAGCGTGCCGCTCGGGAACGTCGCGCGGTCGATCACCAGAACCTGCTGTCCATCCTGGCCGAGTAGCGCCGCAAGGACCGAACCGGCGACGCGCGCTCCGACGATCAGGACGTCAACGTCTTCTTCAAGCACGATATGGGCCAGCTCCGCCGGTCGAGAACGATGAGGCGGAAGAGCGAGCCGAGCCGGCGGAGGAACCGGGCGTACCTCGGATTCTCCCAGTCGTATCGAGGTTTGACGCGAAGCCCGGTACGTAGACGAGATCGGTCGCGCCATCCCCGATGATCTGGTATGCGATGGAGAGGCCGTCCGGAGTCTTCGCGTAGCGGGTTTCCAGAATCTCCACGAACGTATCGTACCTTCTTTCACCGCCGTACCCCGCCAGCTCGCTCGGACGCTCTCGCCGACGATGGGCTACCCTTGCGCCGTGGCCGAGATACAGCTGAGAACGGTGGACGCCTTCACGGAGAGACCGTTCAGCGGCAACCCTGCCGCTGTGGTCATGCTCGATAAAGCTCCGCCCGATGAATGGATGCTGGCACTCGCGTGCGAGATGAACGTTTCGGACACCGCGTTCGTCATACGTGAGACGTCGTCAGACGCAGACTTCCGGTTACGGTGGTTCACGCCGAGGATGGAGGTGGATCTCTGTGGCCACGCGACGCTCGCGTCCGCGCACTGTCTTCTCGAGGATGGCGTGGCCAGTCCGATCCGGTTCGCTACCCGCAGCGGCGTCCTCACTGTCACCCAGCGGGGAGATGGCTCGTTGGCGATGGACTTTCCTGCTTGGCCACCGG
The DNA here is from genome assembly GCA_025351565.1 of Actinomycetes bacterium. Classification (GTDB taxonomy): domain Bacteria; phylum Actinomycetota; class UBA4738; order UBA4738; family HRBIN12; genus JANXVR01. The sequence continues at coordinate 5,487 of JANXVR010000072.1, read as the reverse complement.
CGCAGATGGATGTTCCGTCGGGCTTGATTGACTCGCTCGACGCACAAGTGGAGTGGGTTGGCCGAGGCGGCAACGGGATGCTATTGGCCCTCGTCGTCGACGAAAGGACCGTACGTGAGCTAACGCCTGACATCGCAGGAGTCGCTCGGATCGACGCCCTCGCAGTAATCGCCACCGCGGTCGCTGATGTAGGGAGGCCGTATGACTTCGTGTCGCGGGTGTTCGCTCCGAACGCAGGTATCGACGAAGATCCGGTCACGGGCAGCGCGCATACCGTGCTCGCGCCGTTCTGGGCTGACCGGCTGGATCGGCAAGCGCTTGTCGGCCTTCAGGCTTCAGCGAGGCCAGGGCTCGTCGGTGTCGAGTGCGGCGGCGATCGAGTGATCGTTCTGGGCAAGGCCGTTACGCTCACGGATGGCTTGTTGAGAGTGGCGGCGCACCCCAGCTGAGGTTCAGGCGTCAACGCTCTTCGAAGACGAGGCCGCGAGATGGCGGTGGAGGTCTATCGAGGGATGGGGTTCGTCGAGGTCTGCCGATACATCTATCTCGAGCCGCCTGAAGAACCGTCTGCCGACGTGGCAGCGAAGGACTGAGCGGCACGAACGCGCTCCCGCAGGGGGCCCGTGGCCTGAGTCGGCATCGGTCGAGATGCGACCCTCGTCACAGCAGGTGGGCCGATGCGCCGCCATCGAGTCCCCCGACAAGTCCTGCGAATCGGTCGGTCTGGGGATTCACCTGTTCGCCGAGCCGCGTTAGCCTTCCACTCCCTTCGGTGGTCGGCTCCCTCGGTCCGGCCGCCGCCTCCTCTCCCTCGCAGGTGTGTGGTCTTCCCCATGCACTTTAGGAGCGAGATGGTCGTGGAGAAGGCTGGGCAGCGAGCGAACGTTCTCGCCAGCGTGCGGGCGGATCTTCGCGAGCAGCTGCGTCAGCGCGTGGATGCGAGCGCGCTCGCGGCGCCGCCTCGCACGGAGCGGCGCCTGCGGGTGCGCGAGGAGGCGCTCGCGATCCTGCGCGCGAGCGGAGCCATCCTTCCCCAGCGCGAGCTCGCTCGCGTCGTGAACGAGATCTCAGACGAGGTCGTCGGGTTCGGTCCGATCGAGTTCCTGCTCAAAGATCCGGACGTTACCGAGGTCACATGAGCGAAGTGACCTACTTCACCACCCGATACAGGTGCCAGCGATCGGGGACGCCCTTTAGCTCGTGCTCGCCGGCGTCTGCGAACGTGAGGCCCGAGCCGGCAACGAGGTCCTTCACCGTGGAAGAGACGAGCACCTCAGAAGGCCCGGCCATCGCCGCAACCCTGGCTCCGATATGGACGGCGATGCCGCGCACCGCGTCGCCTGCGAGCTCGATCTCACCCGTGTGGCAGCCCGCTCGGATCTCGATCCCCAGCGGGCGTATCGCCCCGCCGATGGCCCTCGCGCACCGAACGGCGCGCGCCGGTCCGTCGAACGTTGCGAAGACACCGTCGCCGGTCGAGTCCACGTAGGTTCCGCGCGCCTGCTCGACCTCCGCCTTCGACAGCTCGTCGTGTCGCGCCAGCAGGTCCTTCCACGGCTTGTCTCCGATCCGCGCGAGTTGCTCGGTCGAACCGACGATGTCGGTGAACAGGACGGTGGATAGCACGCGGTCTGGCTCTGGTGCTCGGCGCATGCCGGTCAGGAACTCTTCGATCTCGTCGGCGATGGCGCTCGAGTCGCCCGCCCACGGCGGGCTATCGACGCCCTCGAGTTCGACGTACTTCGCTCCCGGGACCTCGCTAGCGATATATCGCGCGCCCTCCACCGGATCCGCCGGGTCTTCTCGTCGGTGGAGCACGAGGGTGGGGACACGGATCGACGGCAAGACGTCCCGCACGTCGGTCTGGCTGTACAGGCGTTCGAGCGCGACCGCCGATCCCGGACTCGCCGACAGTCGCTGGTAGCGACCCCACCAGCGCCTCGTGGTCTCGTCTCGGTACGCGTTCGGCGCGTACCACTCCAGCACGTCGTCGGCGAAGCTCTGACTCCCCCAACCCGACGCCATCTCGTCCATGAAGCTCTCCCAACGGTCGGGCTTCCACTGCCACGGGTAGTCGGGCGACCACTTCCCGGTGGCGGACGTCCCGTACAGCACCAGGGCCTGGGTCCGTTCGGGACGGGTCGCCGCGAAGAGCGTGCACAGGTAGCCGCCATCGAGGAAGCCGGCGACGGTCGCTCGATCGGACTCAACCTCATCCAGCACGCGGCCGAGGTCCTCCATCAGGATCTCCAGCGGCGGTTGGTCATCGGGCGAGAGACGGTCGGAGAGCCCTGTGCCGCGCCGATCCACGACGATGACGCGGGAGAACGACGCGAGCCGGCGGAGGAAACCAGCGTACGCAGGAAGGTCCCAGTTGAGCTCGAGGTTCGACATGTAGCCCGGGACGAACAGGAGGTCGGCGCCGGTCCCGAACACCTGGTACGCGATGGAGAGGCCATCGGCACTCTTCGCATAGCGGGTCTCAGGAAGGTCCACGCCCGAATCTTTCACCCGCTGCGGTGGTACCGCAACCGTGGCTTTCGGACATGGCCCGTCCCTCCGGGCCGAAGATCGTCGTTGCCAGGGTGCGCGCAGGGACCGGATCGACAAGCGCGTACGGGTGACGCTTCGTCACCGGACCAAGGTGCCCACCTCGGCATTGGGGCGACGCGTCGAGGCAAGCGCGAGATCCGGCTCGTACACGGGCTCGATGTCCGCGTCGTGTCCGTGGATGGAGAGTTGCTCGGGCACCTGACGCTGATCCGAGCCGAGACTACCAACCGCAGGGATCATGAATGGTGGCTACGATGCCCGACACATCCGTCCACGGTGCCCCGACACATCACATGGTTGGTTGGTCGGTCGGTCGGTTCGCTCGTCCGTGGGAGGAGAAGGATTCGAACCTTCGTAGGCTACGCCGGCGATTTTACAGACCGCTCCCTTTGGCCGCTCGGGCATCCTCCCGTGGTGCGCTAGCAGGATAGCGAACGCAGGCGCCCTCGGGCCCCAGCAGCTATCCTTCGGCCATGGCGAAAGACCAGTTCTCGTTCGACATCGTGTCCGAGGTGGACATGCAGGAGGTTCGCAACGCCGTCGATCAGGCAGGCCGCGAACTCTCCCAGCGCTTCGACTTCAAGAACACCGACACCAAGATCGAACTCACCGAGGAGAAGATCGAGCTCCACTCGGGTACCGAGGACCGGCTGAAGGCCGCTCTCCAGGTGCTGAAGGAGAAGGCGATCAAGCGGGAGATCCCGCTGAAGGCCCTGTCCGAGGGCCCCATCCAGGAAGCCTCCAAGGGTTCGGCCCGCATCACCGTGACGGTGGTCACCGGGATACCCGACGAGAAGACGAAAGAGATCTCCAAGTTCGTCCGGCAGGCGGTTTCGAAGGTCCAGACGCAGATCCAGGGCGCGCAGGTCAGGGTCATCGGCAAGTCCAAGGACGACCTCCAGGCAGCGATGGGCGCCGTCCGCGAGCATGACTTCGGCATCGCGCTTCAGTTCACGAACTACCGGCCCTAGCCCGAACCCCTCGAACGCCCGTTCGACCCGGGATTGCCGGTGGAACCGGCGCCGGGTACCTTGGAGCACCTACAGGAGGTGATAGACGTGGACCTTGAGCGTCTCAAGGCCCGTGCGGCGGAAGTCGCCGATGCGGAGACGAAAGTCCTACTCGACCGGACGTCGGGTTCGAAGGCACTCCACGAGCGAGCGATAAAGAGCTTGCCCGGCGGCGTGGCTTCGAACTTCCAGGTTGGCGACCCCTATCCCGTGTATCTGGAGCGGGGCAAGGGATCCAGTGTCTGGGACGTCGATGGCACCGAATACACCGATTTCCACGGTGGGTTCGGCGTCAACGTCGTGGGCCACGCCCACCCGAAGATCGTCGAGGCCATCCGCAAGGTTGCCGACCGCGGGATCCATTTCGCCGTCACCACCGAAGCCACCGTCGCCCTGGCCGAGGAGGTCTGCTCGCGCTTCCAGCTCGAGCAGATGCGCTTCGTGAACTCGGGCACCGAGGCCACGATGGACGCCATCCGCGTGGCCCGTGCGGCCACCGGCCGGGACAAGATCATCAAGATGGAGGGCAGCTACCACGGTCACCACGACTCGGTGCTCTTCTCTGTGGTCCCCGAGGCCGACGTCCTCGACATGCGCGCAAGCATGGGAACCGACGGCAAGGCCTGGTACACCACCGAGCCGACGTCCAAGGGCATCCCGAAGGCGCTATGGGAGACGGTCATCGTCGTGCAGTTCAACGACGCCGCAGCCGTCGAGCAGGCGCTCTCCGAGAACGACGGCCAAGTGGCTGCGGTCATCCTCGAACCCGTTATGATGAACATCGGGCTCGTGGTGCCGGCGCCCGGCTATCTGCAGGCGCTCCGTGATGCCTGCGAGAAGCACGGCGCCGTCCTCATCTACGACGAGGTCAAGTGCGGCGGCACCATCGCCTACGGTGGCACCACCGAGCGCTTCGGCGTCCGTCCGCACCTCGCGGCGTACGCGAAGGCGATCGGCGGCGGTGCCACGATCGGCGCGTTCGGCGGCGAAGCTCGCTACATGGAGTGGGTCGGCAAAGGTGCGGCGCAGCAGGGCACGTTCAACGGGAACCCACTGTCCGTGGCTGCGGGACTTGCCGCGCTCACCCAGGTCCTGACCAAGGACGCCTACGACTACCTGGGCAAGCTCGGTACGCAACTCGCCGAGGGCTGCACCAAGGCGATGAACGATGGCGACATCCCGGGACACACGATGGACCTGGGTGCGAAGGGCTGCGTGTCGTATCGCCCAGAACCGCTCACGAACTACCGGGACTTCCTGGAGACCGAACCGGGCTTCTTCTACGCCAGCTACGCGTGGATGATCAACCGGGGCATCTTCATGACCCCCGGTGACGAGGAGCAGTGGACGATCTCGGTTCAGCACACTGAGGCCGACGTCCAGAAGTACATCGATGCGTTCGGCGAGTTCTGCCAGGAGCTCGCGGGATAACGTCGAACGGGTAGCGACCATCATGCGGAGCCGGCCCGAAGGGCCGGCTCCGTTCGTTTCGCGGGAGAACGCTTCAGGGGGCGCTGATGGACGGGATGCACACCTACACCGATCAGACCGAAGCGCTCGCGCGCTCGCTGGTCGCCTATGCGCGGAACCGGATCGCGAACCCTCAGCCTCTGGACGGCCCGCAGCCGAGCGCCGAACTGGCGCGCCGCGCGGGCGAAACCATCACACCCGAAGGGATCGGCGGCGAAGAAGCCCTGCGCATCTGGGCCGAGGTCCTGGCGCCGGCCACCATCTCAACGGATCATCCGGCCTCGCTGGCGTTCGTCCCCGGCGCACCGACGAAGGCGTCGGTCCTCTTCGACCTGGTGGTCGGATCTTCATCGGTGATCGCAGCCTCGTGGCTCGATGGGGCGGGCGCCATCTGGGCCGAGAACCGGGCGCTCCGATGGATCGCCGATCTGGCGGGCATGCCCGAGGGAGCCGG
>JANXVR010000050.1 GCA_025351565.1 Actinomycetes bacterium | reverse complement strand
ATCCCAACGAATGGCACCTCCGCGCGCAGGAACTCCAGGAGGGCGGGTTCGCGCTGTGCTTTCAATGCCAGTCGAACCACGGGTTCGAGTCCCGCGGCGGCTATGGCATCGCGGAGCGCCACCGCCTGTTCGCCAACCCGGGTCAGGTCGTAGACGTAGATCGGCGTGCCGTGCTCCCGGGCGAGCGACTCCCCGTCGCGACCCGCGATGTGCAACCGTCCATCCCGTACATCGAGCCCGGGACGCGACCACCATGTTCGAACGGATGCAGACATAGCCGCAGGCTACCGGGCGGGCGCCCGGGCCGGCGTGACCCAGGATCAGACCGTCCCGGAGGCCTCAGGCGTGCTGGTCCGTCCGACCATCATGATCGTGGCGATCACTGCCACCACTCCACCGAGGATCGAGATGAAGATCCCGCCACCCAGCCCAGTGGCGAATCGCACGATGGTGCCGGCCGGGGCCACCACAAGGGGCGCCGGACCGACCGCCGCGTCAGAGCGGAACAGCCCGGCCACGCACATGCCCAGCAGGAGGATGGCTCCGATCCCCATGAGCGCGCCGGTGATCTTCCTGATGCCCGGGTCGTCCATGAGCACATACGCCCCACCGAACGCGAACGCCATGAGTCCCGCGATGAGCGCGACCATGGCGCTCCATTCGTCGAGCCCTCGAACCGGGACAGTGATGACACCACCGGACACCGGGAAGGAGTAGGTCCACCAGTTGAGAAAGATGCCCATGAAGCCCAGCAGTCCGCCGACGGTGGCGAACACCCCTACGTAGTTGATCTCATCCTGCCACATGGATCCCCTCCTCGATTCAGAGCGGGCGAATCCCATGATTCTGGGTGCGCCGACACACGGGTGCAACTACGGGAGAGGAAAGTTCCAGTGGAGGTGAGGGGACTTGAACCCCTGACCCCTGCGTTGCGAACGCAGTGCTCTACCGGGCTGAGCTACACCCCCGTTGGAACTTGAAGGTTAGCAGTCGAGGGGTTGGCTCAGAGCGCCGGAGCGGGGCGGACCACGACGTGCACATGGTCGCCTTCGCCGAGCGTGCCCAGGCCGTTGAAGGTAGGGCGGGCGAGGCCGGCGACGCCCGCGACATGACGGATGGACGGCGGGGTGGACGCGGCGTTCGCAGGTGGACGCGCCGCGCGGACCCGCTCGTGAGGGTGCTGCGCGCCCTGATGTTTCATCGATACCAAGAGCCAGACATAGAGACCCAGTCCAACCGAGAGCACCATGGTCAATGACCACGCGGCTCGAAGCGGCGGCACCAGACCGATGAGGAATGTCAGGCCGATCGACTCCAAGAGGAAGACCAAGACCTTGCGGCGGCGTTCCCGGGCCCGGGCCTTGTGGCGTTCGGCGGGGCCGACGAACTGCACCCCTTTGCGCGGGGTGACGATCCACCGGCCTTCGGTTCCGTACGTTTCAGCTTGCGCCAAGAGCTCCATCCTGTGTTCGAAATCCTCGACGCCCTTGTGCGGGTCATGTCGACGGCGGTCCGTCGGCATCAAGAACGCCACCCACATGATGCCTAACCCAGCCAGGAGCAGCCAGTCCAACCCGCCAGCCTCCGTTCGAACTGCACCGGATGACACACAACATCTAGGTTGGAACCGGAAGCTAGCACCACATATGGGGCCCGCAAAGCACATCGTTGCGATTCCGAGAACTTTTTCACAAACGCGGTTGTCAGACGCTTTCCGTTCACCCTCAGGTGAGAGGGGTTCACTCCGCGCGATACTCACCCGACTTGCCTCCGGACTTGCGAAGGAGCCGCACGCCCTCTATCCGGGCCGCCCGGTCGAACGCTTTCGCGGTGTCGTAGAGGCTGAGCGCGGCCACGGTGACAGAGGTCATCGCCTCCATCTCCACGCCGGTCCGATCGGTGGCACGAACCGCCGACGTGATCCGGATCCTGCCCGCCGCCTCTTGGGGTTCGATCGTCAGTTCGACGCCCGTGATGCGCAGCGGATGACAGAAGGGCAAGAGGTCGGGCGTGCGCTTCACGCCCATCACACCGGCGATCTTGGCGGCTTCGATGGGGTCGCCCTTCTTCGTTCCGGCGATCAGGTTGGCGACCGCCTGGGGCGTGGAGATCAACCATGCCTCGGCGGCCGCCTCCCGCTGCGTCTCGGCCTTCGCGCCAACCTCGACGATGCGTGTGATGCCGTCGGCGCCCGCTTGGTCGCCCGCCATCAGTCCTCCGACGCGCGGAACACCATGACGCGAACCTGCGATCCGGCGGGCGCCATCTCCACCCCGGCAGGGATCAGGGCCAACCCGTTGGCGCGCGAGATCGTCGAGATGAGGTTGGATCCCCGTGCACCGGTGGGCGTTGCCTTCCAACCTTGGTCGCCGCGTTCCACGTGGACCCGTGCGAACTGGAGCTTGCCTTTGGGTCCGCTCACGTCTTCGGCGAGGGTCGCGGTGATCTGGGGGCGTTCGGTCTGCGTTCTGCCCATCATCTTCATGACGGCGGGCCGGACGAACGCCTCGTAGCTCACGAAGACGCTGACCGGATTGCCCGGCAACCCGAAATAGGGCTTCCCTTCGATGGTGCCGAAGCCCTGCGGCATCCCGGGCTGCATCGCCACCCGGTAGAACCGCACGTCGCCCCGGCCGAAGAACGCCGCCTTCACCACATCGCGCTCCCCCACGCTGACCCCGCCACTGGAGATGAACGCGTCCGCCTGGATCAGATAGTCGAACACCGTCTCCTTGAACGATTCCACGTCGTCCTTGACGATGCCGGCCATCACCGGGATGGCGCCCGCCTCTTTGAGCGCGGCGAAGAGCGTGTACGCGTTCGAATCGTGGACCTGACCGAACTCCGGGGTCTCGGTCGGTGGGATCAACTCGTCGCCGGTGGACAAGATCACGACTCGCGGGCGAGGGTGGACCAGCGGGGTGGGCTGACCGGCGTTCGCCAGTAGTCCCATCTCGGGAGCGCCGAGCCGTCGCCCTCTCGCCACCAGGACCTGCCCGGCACGCACGTCCTCGCCTGCGGGCCGGATGTGCGTGCCCGGGGAGGATCCGTCGACGAGCCGGACGATCTCGCCCGACACGTCGGCGTTCTCGATGGGAACGATGGTGTCGGCGCCGGCCGGGATCGGCGCGCCGGTGGCGATCCGAACCGCCTCTCCGCCTCCGACCGTGGCGTCAGGGTGGCGGCCGATGAGCGCCCGCCCCACGATCTTCAGATCCACAGGGCTCGCAGGAGTCGCCGCGGCCACGTCGGACGCCCGCACCGCGAACCCGTCCATGGCGCTCGAGGCGAACTCCGGGAGGTCGATCGCCGCGATGAGGTCCTCCGCCACCACGCAGCCGAACGCCTCCGTCAGCGGGAGCGCGATCGGCGAGAGCGCGTGGACCGAGGCCAGCACGTGGGCGCGGGCCTCCTCGAACGAGATCGTGCCGTCGGCACTGTCGTGATCGTGGATCCGCGGGGCGTCGGCCATACCCCGAGTCTACCGGCGTCCGCCGCGGTGGCTGTCGGGCTCGTGGCCCGATCAACCGGACGCGACGGCCCTGACGAGTGCCTGCTGTTCCTTCGGGAGATCCTTCATCCGCCGCATCTCGAGCGCCGCGTTCAGAGCGGCCACGAAGGCCGACCGCCTGCGTTCGTCGAGCGTCGTCTTGCCGGCCCAAGCTGCCACATCGGACCACCGCCACAACCGGAAGCGATCTCGAAGGTGCGACACAGGCGCTGGGAACCCGCCGGGCCCGCGTAGACCCGCCGACAGCAACCGAACACTCTCCCTGGTTCGACCGAGGCGTTCGGCGATCTCCGACAGCGACACCAGATCGTCGGGTTCAACACGTCGCACCACAAGTCCCGGTACCGACTCGACCTGTTGGATGGCGGATGACACTGCGTCTGCGAACAACGCTGCTGTCCGCGTGAACTCCGCGAACCCAACTCCGTCGACGGAACCGAACGTGCCGTCGGCGCATCCTGCCTCGAACAGCCGATCCAGCACAGCCTGGTCATCAACGGGGCCGTCGATCACCAACGAGAACTCGAACTCATCCCCCATCGATCACCTCCCGGTGCGGACATCGGCGCGTCGCTCGCTCGATGCTCTTCGCGTGATTCCCCGGATTCGCCGGCGTCGACCAGACCGATACCCGGCAACCGGCACCGCGCGCAGCGATGCCCCACCGATGGCCGCTCGTTGTCGCCCGCACGTCCCACCCGCCGCTCTCTGCCATCCGAAGCGCGGCCTCGACTTCCTTCTTCGGGTGTCGCCGCCGTTCCACCGTTGACATCGTGCAACACCATGTTGGCTGTTGTCAACGCCCGGGGCGGCTCACCTCGCCGTCAGAGGAGCTTCTTACGGGCTGCGACCTCGCCGAGGTAGGCGCGGAAGGCCGGGCCGACGTCTTCGCGCTCCAGTGCGAGTTCGACCGTGGCTTTCAGGTAGTCGAAGAGGTTGCCGACGTCGAAGCGACCTCGGTCGAAGCGGTTGGCGTAGACGGCCTGTTCCTGCGCCAGCTGGTTGATGGCGTCGGTGAGCTGGATCTCGCCGCCGCGCCCGGGCTGCGTCTCGCGGATCGCATCGAAGATCTCCGGGGTGAAGACGTACCTACCGATCGCGGCGAGCGTGGACGGCGCCTCGCCCGGCGCGGGCTTCTCGATGATGGAGACGATCCGCGCCAAGTTCTCCTCGACCCACTCGGGTTCGATGCAGCCGTACATCGCGATCTCCTCGCGGCTGACCTCCAGCGCCGCAACCACGCTCCGTCCGTACTTCTCGTGGACCCGGAGCATGTCGGCGAGCAGGGGCACGGATCCGTGGATAAGGTCGTCGCCGAGCAGGACGGCGAAGGGTTCCCCGGAGACGAACGCCTCCGCCACGCTGACCGCGTGTCCGAGGCCGAGGGCCTCCTTCTGCCGCACGTAGTGGATCGAGGCCATCTCGGCGATCTCGCGGATCTGCTTCAGCTCGTCGAACTTGCCTTTGGCTTCGAGGAACGCCTCGAGTTCGATGGAGCGGTCGAAGTGGTCTTCGATGGACCGCTGGCCGCGCCCCGTGATGATGAGGATGTCGGTGATCCCCGACCTGACCGCCTCTTCCACGACGTACTGGAGGGCGGGGGTGTCCAGGACGGGCAGCATGACCTTGGGCTGCGCTTTGGTGGCGGGGAGGAACCGTGTGCCGAGGCCCGCGGCCGGGATGACGCCCTTCTTGATCTTCACGTATCCCTCCTCCTACGCAGGGGCGCGAGTGTAGAGGGCGGCGGTCCTGCTGGCCAGTGGTTCTGAGCAGGTCGCCCGGTAAACTCGCCGGGCCATGCCTACCTATGAATATCGATGCAGGGATTGCGGGCACGCCTTCGAGGCCGTTCAGCCTATGGCGGACGACTCGCTCACGGTGTGCCCGGAGTGCGGGGGCACCCTTCGCAAGGTCTTCGGGGCGCCCATGATCTCGTTCAAGGGGTCGGGGTTCTATGCGACCGATCACGGGAAGAAGTCGAAGACCACCGCCGAACAGCGGGACTCGAAGGGGGCGGACTCGACCTCGAAACCCAAAGGGGACGCGCCGTCTTCGGACACCAAAGGTGGCTCGGAGAAGAAAAGCGGTGAGACGGCGCCGGCTGCGACGACGGAGTCCTCCTCAGGGTCCAAAGCCGATACGAAGTCCTCCGAGAAGAAGGAGCCGACGAAGTGACCAGCGCAGAGATCGGGGTGTTCGGTGGATCGGGGTTCTACTCGTTCCTCGAGGACACAGAGAGCGTCGAGATGGATACGCCCTACGGCAGG
>JANXVR010000048.1 GCA_025351565.1 Actinomycetes bacterium | reverse complement strand
TCTTCTCGGGCGACCGGGAGATCGCGAGCGACGCGGTCGCCGAGGCGTTCGCCCAAGCACTGCGAAGGGGGAGCGAGATCAAGGACGTGGACGCCTGGGTATGGCGGGCTGGGTTCGCGGTGGCCCGGGGGGAGTTGAAGCGCCGGGGAACCCTGAGCCCGGAGGTTCCGGACGTGCCGCAAGACGCCCAACCAGACGTGATCGACCTGGCTCGTGCGCTGGCGACGCTGTCCCCCAAGCAGCGCGGCGCCGCCGTCCTGCACCACTACGCCGGCTACTCGAACCGCGAAACGGCCCAGATCCTGGGCACCACGCCGGCGGCCGTCGGCGTGCACCTGGAACGTGCGCGGGCCCGCCTGAGGGAACTCCTGGAGGACCACGATGACGATCGACCTTGACCTCCGTTTCCGCCGCGCCGACGGCCTAAGCGCTCCCGACCTGTGGGCGGATATCGAGCGCCGCGCCGAGCAGCCAGAGCGCGGACCCGGGTTCGACCGGCGACGCTGGCTCACCATCGCCGTGGCGGCCGCGATCGCCACCGGGGCGTTCGGCGGGCTCTGGTTGGCGTTCAACGGCAACGGTAACGACCACCCCGCGGCAGGTCTCCTCCCGAACGGCCCCATCGTGTTCGCGAAGAACGTGGGGATCGGCCCGAACGGGCTCGCGCTCACGCAGCTCTGGGCCCGCGATCCGGTGACGGGCCTGACATCTCAGGTTGGCGTCACGACGGGCGGGCCGCCGGGGACCTCTACGATGTCGTCGGTGCCGGACCCCGTGTGGTCGCCGGATGGCTCGCTGGTTGCGTTCAGCCGACCAGGCCGCGGCGGCTTCCTCAGGGGCCGGCCCAAGATCACGGTCGCGCACACAGACGGAACCGCAGCCGTGACCACCCGCGCCTGTTCGTTCAGTTGCAGCGTCTACGACATCACGTGGTCGCCCGACGGCTACAAGCTCGCCTGGATCGAGGTCGGCGCGAACGGCCGCACTGCGATCCGCGTGGAGCATGTCAGCGGTGGCTCTCCCACCACCATCTGCCAGAACGGAACGTGCGGCATGAGCCTTGCCCAGCTCGCGTGGTCCCCGGGCGGCATCCGGCTCGCGGTCTCCAACCAGCGCCTCTTCGCGGAAGGGCCGCAGGTCCAACTTAGTTCGATATGGGTGGTCGCCGCAGACGGCAGTTCCAGGCAGCGTCTGACGCCCGGTCCTTCGTGTCAGAGCGGGAAAGGATGCACGGCCGACTCGTCTCCAGCGTGGTCGCCAGACGGGAGGTCGATCGCGTTCATCCGAACCGACATGGGGTCGGTGAAGCAGCCGACGACCCTCATCCGCATGGACGTGAATGGGCGAAACAAGATCGCGATCTTCGGCTGTCAGCAGGCACCCTCCTGCCTCGGGGCGCCAGCATGGTCTCCCGATGGCTCAGCGATCGCGCTTGTCGTCGGCGGAGTGGGATCGGATCCGAGGGGGGTTGAGGTCGACCTCGTCGACGCGGAGACCGGGTCCTTGCACCTCATCGGCCTCCTATCGAACTACGGCTGCCTCGAACCCTCTTCGCCCGTGTGGTCTCCGGACGGCAAGGAACTCCTTGTTGCCGCGCACCCCTGGCAGGTGACGAACCTCTGTGTGGTATCTGTGGACGGGGCTCGCCCGATCGTGGTCGCCCACGACGTGCTTGCGGGGCCCTCGCCGGCCGGCCTGTGGGTCCACGCGGGTGTTATCGACCCCGCCGCGGGTCCGGCGCCTTCTCCCGGGCCCACCCTGGGGCCGCTCGTTTCACGTCTCGGTCTGCCTCCCGGCCGACTCGTGTTCGGGGTCCAGAAGATCCCCGGCGGGGATCCGGCTGGTGGCACCTACCAGGTGCAGAGCGACGGTAGTGGGTTCGCGCCCTATCCGGTGTCGTGTGCGACGACGCTCTCGCCGCCCGACGGGGAATCGGCCGCTTGCGTTCGGCGCAGGGGGATCGCGGTGTCGCGCGGCGGCCGAGTGTTCCCCTTGATCAGTCCTCCGGCTGGACGCTTCTCGTACATCGATCAGCCAGCCTGGTCTCCCGCTTCTCGATCGCTCGTCGCCTATGTGTCCTTCACCGTGACCGCCGGCCACGGAACGAGCGACCTCCGTCTCTTCGAAGGGGCCACGGGGCGGGACAGCTTGCTGCGCACCGGCGAAACGGACCCGACCTGGTCACCGGACGGGACGCGCATCGCGGCCATCCGGCCGAACAACGGAGATACCAATGGACGGTCCGAGATCGACGCCATCTCGGTGGCAACCGGTCAGGCGACGCCCGTCCTGGAGCTCACCGGGGTCGTCTCGGATCTCGCATGGTCGCCCGACGCGCAGTGGATCGCGTTCCGATGGGACACCGTGACCGCGAGCGGGATCTGGCTGGTCCATCCGGACGGGACCGGGCTACGGCTGGTGCCGTCGCCGACGAGTGCCAGTGGACCCTACGCGTGGTCACCGGACTCGCAGTACCTGGTGTTCGGTGCGGCCGACTCGCACGACCGGCGCGGCCTCTACGCCGCGCGGGTCAGCGACGGCGCCACCGCCCTCCTCGCCCGCGCGCAGCCGGGCGTGGATGCCGTCACGTGGGTGCCGGGTAGCTCGTGAGACGGGGTGCCGGTAGACTCCGGCGATGGATGAGATCGGGCGCCCGAGTGCGCCGCCGTCCGCCTCAACCTCCCGGGGCGCCCGCTAGTGCCGGGCCGAACCACCCGCCACATGGTCGAGCCCGGCCACACGCAGATCCTGGGTAACGGGGACCTCACGCTCGGCGATCTCTGCCTGGTGACCGGCGGCGCCGGGTTCATCGGATCGAACCTGGTCCACGCACTCATCCGCCAGGGGATGCGCGTCCGGGTGTTCGACAACCTGTCTACGGGACGGCTGGTGAACCTGGAGGACCTGATCGGCGACGTCGACTTCGCAGAGGGGGACATCCGTGACCTGGACGCGATCAGCGCGGCCACGCAGGGTGCCTCCGTGGTCTTCCATGAGGCGGCGATCGCGTCCGTGGCCCGCAGCGTCGCCGACCCCTTGACCTCGAACGAGGTGAACGTCACCGGGACACTGAACGTCCTTCTCGCGGCGCGGGACGCGAGTGTCCAGCGCGTGGTGTTCGCGTCGAGTTCGTCGGTGTACGGGGAGCAGACGACGCTGCCGGTCCACGAGGGGCTGCTCCCGACGCCGCTCAGCCCCTACGGAGTGACGAAGCTGGCGGGGGAGCGGTACCTGCGCTCGTTCTTCGAGGTGTACGGCCTGCCGACCGTGAGCCTGCGGTACTTCAACGTGTACGGGCCGCGCCAGAACCCCCGGGCCGAGTACGCGGCCGTGGTACCGAAGTTCATCTTGGCGGCGCTGGAAGCCGAACCCATGACCATCTTCGGCGACGGCGAGCAGACCCGCGACTTCGTCTACATCGGCGACGTGGTCCAGGCGAACCTGACGGCGGCGGATTCTACGCCGGACGCCTGGGGAGGGGTGTTCAACACGGCGGCGGGCGACCGGCACAGCGTGAACGACCTTGCGCGCGCGGTGCTCGGCTCCGTCGACCATCCGACCGCGCAGCCGGTGCATGAAGAGGCTCGCACCGGCGACGTGCGGGAGAGTCACGCCGACGTGTCGGCCGCCCTGCGGGTGCTGGGGTATTCGCCGGAGTACCGCTTCGAGGACGGGATCGCGCGCACGGTCGAGTGGTTCGCCGAACAGCGCGACCTCGGGCTGCTCTAGCCAGGAAGGTGTTCCCGAGGGTCCGGCGGGCGTAGCATCGCCACCAGCCCGGGTGTCGGAATCGGTAGACGACGGCGCCTTAAAAGCGCTTGCCCTTCGGGGCGTGTGGGTTCGAGTCCCACCCCGGGCACCGCCTTGTAACGCCCCAAGTCAAGCCGCCTCTCGCTGCCCAGCGGGACCTGTCATGAAGATCCTCCTCCGAATACGGCGGCTGTGGCACGGTCGGCCACAGCGTGTCCAGGATGAGGACACGAACTGCTGCCTGAGTGGTTGGCGTCTTGGTCCGATCCGTCATGGTGGGCAAGATTCCAGCGATCGCGGTGTGTTCTTGTAAAACAAGAGGTAGGAGCCGTCAGCCGCGCTAGCTCTGCGCCGCTCCGAGGATCCTTCGGATCCCGGCGTTGAGCGTCTGGGACGTAAGGGGTCCGGACAACGTCGTGACCTTGTTCCCCGCAGCATCGAAGAAGATCGTATCGGGCTGGCCTAGGAAGCCGAGTTCGGTCTTGATCGCTCCCGTCGGATCGAACACGCTCGGGTAGGGGATGTTGAACTCGTTGGTGAAGCTCGTCGCAGCCTGTATCTGGTCGAGGATGTCCACGCCGACGAACTGCACCTGACGCCCGTATCTACGAGCGGCTGCCGACAGCAGCGGCGCTTCAGTGCGGCAGGGTCCGCACCATGAAGCCCAGATGTTCACCACGACCGGGGTTCCTTTCAACTGCGCGAGCAATGTGTCGAACTTCCCCGCATCGAACAGCGGAAGACCGGGCGTGGTCCTGGGCAGCAGTGGCGCCTGTGTCGCATCGATCGCTGGACTGCCGCTTGCGATTGGTGCGTCCGAGGCTGAACCCGAGCAGGAGTACGCGAAGAGGGAAAGGACCATCAGGGTTGCGGCCATCCGGCGCACCCTCATAGCAATGGCGAGAGCGCGGCATCTATCTGCTGCGCCGCCGCGACACCGGGTCCCAATCGCGCCCGGATCACGCCCGTGGCATCGATCACGATCACCCACGGTTCGTCTGTGAAGCCCCAGGCCTTGAATGCCGGAGAGAGGTTCTTCGGAGTGGCCGGCGGTGGCGTGAGGTCGGGGCCCGGCAAGAACTCCTCGACATGGATGAAGTTTGCCCGGCCCGCGCCGTAGTGCTCGAAGACGAGGAGTTGTTCATCCACCGTGGGCCCACACGTCTGACTCTGGCAGAGGAGCGGCGTCGCGAAGGAGACCACGGTCGGCTTGCCGTTCTTAAGCGCGTCCTCCAGGGAGATGTAATGCATGTGATCAGGTGGCGTCCTCGTGCAGATCTCCTCCAACCCGTGAAGTGTGCTCGCCACCGGGGTGGGCACGGACATCGCTTTACCCCCGAGCGCCGCAACGACGGTGGCATCTGTCACAGGCACCGCCTGGGTGCCGACCGAACGAGCCGTCCCGGATGTGACCTCGCATGCGAGGGTCCAGATCCCTGCGGACGGGAAGTCCACATCGACCGAATAGATCCCCACGGCGAGAGGACTCCGAGGGGAGGTGTCATGCGTCTGCTCATAGCCGAGTAGCGGATACCACGCTGCGGTGAACGGGCCAGCGGCCTTCGAGGTCTGGTCCTTCGCCATCCAGACACTCGCCGTAGCGTTCACCAGGGGGCCTTGACCCTTGACGAGGAGGAAGCTGATGGTCTGCTTCCCAGGGTTCACGGGCGTACCGGCGCCGATCATCGAGATCTGCGAGGCATGTTCCTCGAGCGCGGCGAGCGAGCCTGCGGGGGAGGTTCGAACGCTCGCGCCTCCTGAGCAGGCCGATGCGATCGTTCCGAGTCCCACCATCCCGAGCGCACTCAACATCGACCGTCGCGTCAGTGTTGCCTCGAGCGGTGCCGTCTCATCGTTCGCCTCGATCTTCACCGTCGATCTCCTACGTTCGACGCGTCGCTCGCATCGAGTCTGGAGCGGAGTGCGGCAAGTTCCTCCCGCAGGCGCCTGACCTCGGCCGCACGGGGATCGGTAGCGTCGGTGCTGTTGCGGCCGAACATCCCTCGCATGCAGAAGACCATGGCACCAACGCAAGCCGCCGCTGGCAAGAAACGGATGATCGTGCTCATCGATATCCTCCTCATCATCGGTGATACGGCCCCCGCCGAGTGCAAGGCCTGGCCGGTGATCAGCGAGCGAGGCGAGGGGGTCGGTCGAGTCTTCGGGTGAGGAGCAAACCCAGTGCACGATCCTCGGTGGCCCGCACGCGCGTGAGGTTGAAGGCGAATCCGAACCCGATCGCGACGACGATCCAGGCGCACATCAGCATGGGGCTCGAAGGCGCAGACGCGGGGCAGTCGGGACGATGACCCGTCGTGGTTTCCACACGGTCCTCAACGTATCACCACCCAGGGAAGAAGCAGGCGCGAGGGAACGGGGCCCGACGAGCGTCCGGAGGGGCAGATGGTCGATCGCGTGGATCCAGCAGCGCTCCCCATGGGTATCGGTACGCCGGTTCACGCCCGCGCTCTGAAGGCAGCCTGGGTTGAGCGGAGGTCTGTGATAATTTCTCGTCGTGTCTAGGAAGCTCATCGTCGTCGGGCTTGTCCTTCTGATCCTTCTCCTCATGATTCCTCTCGGCATCGGGATGGCGATGGGTGCATGCCCGGACTGCCCGGTTCCTGGCCCCTCCGGTGGGATGACGCTCTGCTTGGCCTTGGCTGTCATCAGCCTTCTGGCACTACTGCTGATGGAGCGCTCACTCGGCGACGTCATACTGCGATCTCCGCCCGATCTCGCGTTTGCTCGAAGTCTCGCTCGTCCTCCTCGATTCGCCTCGTAGCTACTGCTTCACGCCACCTGGTGGGTACTCCCAGCGTGGCTTCGCAGATCTAGCGAGGAAGGTCCGCAACCGTGAATCGTTCGCTGCTGCTTCTGGTTTCCGCCATGGCGCGGGGACGGCGCCTGCAGCCCACACCGCATCTGTCCGCGCCTACCCACCAGAGCGACGCCGAGAAGGACGCGACGTGAGGAAGGGAGAGGCTAAGACCGTGGTCGTCTCGCTCCTCCTATTGGGAGGTGGGATGACGATCATCGGGATCGGGGCGCATGAATTCCTGTCCCACGGAACGACCGGGGTCGGCGGCATCTCCATCGCCAACTACCAGGCCGAGGCGGAGGTACAGAGGAGTCCCGCTCCTGACTTCACCATGCCCGCGCTTCAAGGCGGGGGGAGCATCTCCTTGTCCTCCCTCCGCGGACACGTCGTCGTACTCAACCTGTGGGCTTCCTGGTGTGCTCCCTGTCGCCTGGAGGCGGCCGGGCTGGAGGCGACGTTCAAGGCATATGAAGGTCAAGGCGTCCGATTCCTCGGAGTCGATATAGAGGACAACAACGCCGCCGGACGTTCGTTCGTGTCTGAATTCCACATCACCTACCCGAGCATCGTCGATCCAGCGGGGCGAGTGAACTTCCTCTACCGGATACTCGGCCTTCCGACGACGTTCATCATCGACGCGAACGGTCAGATCCGCTACCGGTTCCTTGGCTACCTGCCCGCCAACATCCTGCGGCCCTCGTTAGACAACGTCTTGTCTGGGAAACCGTGATGGGTTCCCTCGGGCCCTTCGCCCTCGCGTTGCTCGCGGGGATCGTGTCTTTCTCCTCGCCCTGTTGCCTTCCCCTGATGCCCGGATACCTCTCCTTCGTGACTAGCGCGTCGGGCCAGAGCGGCACCGCAACGGCAGTGATCACTCGATCCCGCACGATGGCCGCGGCCGTTCTGTTCGTAACCGGCTTCGCGATCACGTTCACGCTCATGGGCGCCGCCGTGTCCGCCGCGGGCTCGGTGATCCTGGCTCACCGTGAGGCGTTGACCCAGGTCTCGGGAGTGTTCGTGATCGCGATGGGCCTTGCCTCCGTTGGCCTGCTTCGCATACCGTTCTTGTTCCGGGAGGTGCGCCCGGGCCTCGCGAGAGTGCACCCGGGGCCCCCCGGCGCGCTACCGCTCGGGGTCGCCTTCGCTATCGGGTGGACACCGTGTATCGGACCGGTACTCACGGCGATCATCGCCGGCGCTGCGAGTTCAGGGGGAGCCTGGCGCGGGGCGGCGCTCCTGCTTGCGTACTCCCTTGGCCTCGGCATCCCGTTCCTCCTACTTGCTCTGGGGTATGCGAGATCCATTCGGCTCTTCTCCTGGCTCCGCCGACACGGCCGAGGCGTTGAGATTGCCGGGGGGTGCCTCCTCGTGCTCATGGGCATCCTGATGGTCACTGGCCAATGGACGCGGATGTTCGCACCGCTCCTGCACTTGTATTCGCGTGTCGGATGGCCTCCGATATGACGCTGAGGCGCCTCGCTCTCGCATCGATGGCCGGGATCGGGATCGTGCTGGCGTTCGCCGGAGTCGCGTCGGCTCACTCAGGATTCGCCTCGGGCGTGCCGGAGCCGGGCTCGGGGCTTGGAACCACCCCGGGAGTCGTGGTCCTTCGGTTCTACCGGCCCATCTCGATCCTCCCTCCGGTCGGTTCGAACGGCGGAGCCAATGGGTAGCGGGATCTTCTTCGGGGGCTCCGTCGTCGCGGCAGTGATCGCGGGGACGGTTGCGTTGTTCGCGCCGTGCTGCATCTCGGTGATGCTCCCCGCCTATCTCGCGAGTTCCTTCCAGAATCGGAGGGTCTTGCTTGTGATGACGTTCGTGTTCGCTGCTGGGGTTGGGACCATCATGTTGCCGATCGCCCTCGGCGCCCAGTTCGCGAGCCGCATCTTCACCGCGCAGCACACGACCGTCTTCACGATCGGCGCCGTCCTCATGATCGCGCTCGGCACCTACACGCTCCTCGGGGGCAAGATGAGTCTTCCGATGCCGGGGCGTCGTTCAGGCGGCGGAACGGGCCCCATCGCGATCTATTCCCTCGGGGTCTTCTCCGGTATCGCGAGCTCATGCTGTGCTCCGGTGCTTGCCGGGGTGATCACGCTCTCGGGCGCCGTCTCCTCGTTCGGGTTGGCGCTGGCCCTCGGGACCGCCTACGTGTTCGGGATGGTGGTGCCGCTCTTCGCCATCGCGCTCGCGTGGGACCTTCGTGACTGGCGTTCGAGTCGGCTGTTCCACCCGCGCTCGTTCACGTGGCATCTGGGGCCCATCCGCCGAACGATCGGTGGTGCGGCGCTTGCAAGCGGCGCGTTGCTGATCGTGATGGGCGCGCTCACGTTCTGGATCGCCCTCCGCGGTCCGTCGATGCCGGCGGCAGGAGGGATCTCCGCAGAGATCTCTGCGCATCTGGAGCACTACGGCCACGTCGTAGCGAACGCTCTCGCCTGGATGCCCGGGTGGCTCTCCCTGCCGCTACTCGTCGGCGTGATCGCCCTCCTCGCCCGCAAGGCGGTCCACCAACGTCGCGCACTCCACGCCGTGGCTTCTGAACAGCCGTCCACGATGAAGGAGGAACCTGTTGACCACGAAGAGCGGTAGGGCGAGGTCGAGTAAGCGCGCGGGACAGGAAAGAGCGCCGAACCGACGAAGGCTCGCCATGGTGATCGGTGCTGGCGTCCTCGTCCTCGGCGCCTTGGTCGCGATCTTCCTCGCAGCGCGATCGGGCAAGACGGGCGCTGGCGCCTACGCGTTCCAGGTGGGAACACCGGGGCCGAGTCAGGTCGCTCCGCCGATCCAACTGCAGTCCACGACCGGTGGCACGTTCCAACTCTCCGGATCGCGTGGCAAGACGGTCCTGCTCTATTTCCAGGAGGGGCTCACGTGTCAGCCCTGCTGGGATCAACTGAAAGCCATCCAACAGAACTTCCCTCGGTTCAAAGCCCTCGGTATCGATGAGGTCGTCACGATCACGAGCGACCCTCTCGATGCCTTGAAGCAGAAGGCTGCCGATGAAGGCCTCACGACCCCGATCCTTTCTGACCCGGGCCTCACGGTCTCATCGGCCTATCACGCGAACAGCTACGGGATGATGGGGACCTCGAGAGACGGGCACACGTTCATCCTCGTCGGTCCCGCTGGCGTGATCCGCTGGCGCGCGGACTACGGCGGCCCTCCGAACTACACGATGTACCTGCCGGTCGATGCGTTGCTCGCCGACATCCAGCAGGGGCTCAAGGTCGGTGGCTGAGCCCGTGCCGATCACGCTGCTCACGAGAGAGGCGTGCGAGTTCTGCCACGACGCCGAGGAGATCATCGCCCGACTCTCGGGTGAGTTTGCCCTTGAGGTGACGCGGATCGACATCGACTCGGAGGATGGGCAGCAACGCGCGGTCCGCGAGGGCATCCTGTTCCCTCCGGGCATCCTCCTGGGCGAACGGGGGTTCTCATACGGCCGTCCCTCGGAGAAGAAGCTCCGCAAGGAGTTCGAACGGCGGTGCTCGAGTTGATGCGCTGATGCCGGCAAGCATGAAGCGGAGGAGGGGAAACAAGTCTCGACGAGAAGCAACGAACGGCGAGTCTTCTCGCGGACAACCTGTTCGTCGGATGATGACCGCAGTTGCCGCTGTTACCAAGGCGCGGCCGCTTCGCGTCGAGACGATCGGGTGTGAGGTCGCGTCCGAACTCACGCCGCAGGCCCTCGGGGTGACGTACTGGTTGGATGTCGCCCCGGAGGGTGAGCCGTATCAGGTGACGATCCGGTTCATCGGGCGCCGCTCGGGGGTGCGTGGCAAGCCTGGTCCGCGCGATAGTTTCAACATAGTCGAGACCATCGAGCATGTCCTGCCAGGCAGCGGGCCCATCGCGATCACGGCTCGTGTCTACGGCATCGAGGCTGGCGACTGGCACGTAACGAGCGCTCCCACGACCGATGCCCGCCGAGCGAGGCCGAAGCCACCCCTTTTCTCTACCGATCGCCCGCGACTGCCGAAGGGGTCTGCCTCCGGTAGAACGATGTTCGCGCCGATCGTCGGGGTGTCCGCGCCTGGTGCGCATCGAGGCGCGTGGCCATCTCTCGTTGCCTTGGGCGCGGGAGTCGCCCTCGCCACACAGGCCGCGCTCGCCGCCCACTCGCGGCTTCCCGTCACAACCGTGCTGATGGGGACGCTCATCGCGTGTGTCGTTGGGCTGATCGGCGCGAAGGCGTACTACATGACAGGGCATCTGATCACGGGTGATCATTATGGGTTTCGGAGCCTCCTCAGCGGCGGCATGTGTATCCAAGGGTTCGTACTGGGTGCTATCGGCGCGCTCGTCGTGGGGACCCGGCTGGCGGGCGTGCCGGTCGGACCGGTGTTGGATGTCACCGCTCCAGGGTTGCTGTTCGCCATGACGATCGGGCGCTTCGGCTGTTTCTTCGGTGGATGCTGTGCCGGACGGCCCACGGCGTCCCGCTGGGGTCTGTGGTCTTCCGACAGGCGGCTGGGAGTGCGTCGCATGCCTTCCCAGCTCCTGGAATCGACGGTGGCGCTCGTCGCGGGCTCGTCGGCGTTAGTAGTGTTGTTGACAACGACTCCTGAGCCGCCAGCCGTGATATTCATCGGTGCGATCGCCGCTTACACACTGGGCCGTCAGTTGGTGTTCCCGCTCCGCGCGAATCCCGGGCACACTTCCTACGGCCGAATGGTCATGCTCGCGCTCGCAGGAGGCGCGCTTGCGCTCGACGTCTTGATCGCTCTTCACGCCAAGTAATCGTGGAAACGCGATCCGGTTGCGGGCTTCGCATCTCCGCTAGAAGGGTTTTCGCTCCAGATCCCCGAACCATGGAAGGCCCTCTGCACTCAGTCGTCGCACACCAACTCGCCTCCCCACGCCTCCAAGCCCTCGCGCATGGCGAAGTACACGATCGCCAAGCTTGCGAGCGGGTCGGCCCACCACCAACCGAAGCGTGAATAGAGCAAGACGCCGACGACCGTGGCGAGAGACAGCAGGGCGCACACCTTGGTTTCGGCCGCATCCGCGATGATCAGCCTGTTCTCCAGCCTCTCCCCGATCCTCTGCTTAGCCCGCGAGAGCAGTGGCATCACAACGAGCGCCAACGCCGTGATCACGATCCCCAGCAGAGAGGCTTCAGGCACCTGATGGCCGAACAGATGCGCCGATGATTCCACGAGTACGTAGAGGCTAAGCACGAAGAACGACACAGCGATAGCGCGCAGCGCTCGCCGTTCCGAATGCTCGTCTGTGGTGCCGTCTCGCAACTCCGCTCGCAGCCGGCGAAGCACCAGGAGGGCGGAGAGCAATTCCAGCATTGAGTCGAGGCCGAACCCCGTCAGCGCGATCGAATGGGCGAGGACGCCGGCTGTGACGGCGCCGACTGATTCAACCGCCATCCACGCGATGGTGAACAACTCCAAGCGGACCGCCTTCCGCTTAAGCGCTGATGTGTCGTCGGCTGGATCTTGAAGGGGCGCTCCAGAGATGAAGTCTCCGGCGTCATTCCCATCGAGAGGATCTCGCATCACGGAACCCCGTGTTCCTCGTGAGCGTGGCACTCCATCTCGAGGGTCGCGTGTTCGATACCGAACCGCTCCGACAACATCGTCTTGAGTTCCTCGGATTTGATCTGGGCGTCGTGCATCGAGGTCTCTTCGCCGAGGACCACATGGGCGGAAAGCGCCGGGACGTCGGAGGCTAGGCTCCAAACGTGCAAGTGATGGATGCCCTTGACCTCGGAAGTATCTGCAAACGCCCTTGCCACCTCGTAGACGTCCATGCCTTCCGGCGTCCCTTCGAGTAAGACATGAGTGGTGTCCTTGAGGAGGCGCCACGCCGCTAAGAGCACCAAGGCGCTGATCAAGAGCGAGACGGCGGGGTCAGCCCGGTGAGAGTCCCAGATGAGGATCACGACACCCGCGAGTATCGCCCCGACCGATCCGACCGCATCGGACGCCAGGTGCAGGAAAGCGCCGCGCATGTTGAGGCTGCGGCCAGATCCCCGGTTCAACAACCAAGCACTCCCAAGGTTCACAACGAGTCCGAGCGAAGCAACCGCGAGCAGGCCGAGTCCTGAAACGTGCTCGGGATGCATGAGTCGCCGGACCGCTTCGACGATCACCAGGAGCGAGACGGCAATGAGGATGAACGTGTTCCCCTGAGCGGCCAGGACTTCGGAGCGTTGGAGGCCGAAACTGTGGCTCTCGTTCGGAGGCCGACGCGTCAATCGTACGGCGATGAGCGCGATAGCCAGTCCCGAGACGTCGGTGAGCAGGTGCACGGAGTCTGCCAACAACGAAAGAGAATGGAAGATGAACCCACCGACCGACTCCGCGACCATAAGTGCAGCGTTGGCAAGGAGCGCTATCCACAGAACCTTTGATTGGCCTCGCCGGTCGACTGCGTGCTCGTGCGCCATCGCGGCAGTCTAGGACGTCGGCCCAACCGCGCGGTTCCTTCGGGCGAGATCAGGGAGACCTCGTGGGCAAGATCGAACCGGATCGATAACCTTGAAGGTCCCGCTCGTCAAGCAGCGACGGTGGGTGAACGGCGACGCCTATCGGGAGGAAGCCGACAGGAGGCATCCGGCCGCCGGCGCGCAGTCGATGCTCATCACGGATCGGGATCTTGGCGCGCAGGGGTGGGCTGGGCCCGGACACGCGCGGCTTCCCGGGCGCTCGGATCCGAACGGTAGCCGGACTCAGATAGGTAGGGGCGTGGCCTTCGCCGCCTTACCCAGCGCGGGGAGACCGAGATACGCTTCTACGCCTCCCAGGAGCGAGTAGTGGGTGTACCGATGGTGGTCGCTGGTCGCCGCACCGACCCCGGGACCGACCACCGCCGTCATCACGTGGTTGTCCGCACTCGTCCCCTCGTCGAACGTGATGATGACGACGGCACCGGCCGCCAGCAGGTCCGGCACATGGCTCGCGAGCCAGGCGTCGCCGGTCGCGATGGAACATGAGTGCATGTCATCGCAGATGTTCGGCGTGATGAACGTGAACGGCCGAAGCGGTGGAAGGACTGAGGGGTAGGGCCGGTCCCACAGCCCGCACTTCCCCCTCGACACCAGATGGGTGAAGTACACGGGCGGGTTGTGGCGTACGACGTAGCTCCCTGCGTCCGATGAGTGGCAGTTCGAGGGCATCGACTCTTCCCAGGCACGCCAGCCGATACCGGCGCGATCCAGCTGGGCGAACAGGTTGTTCGCTCCGAAGCTGCCCGGCGGACACGAATCCGTTGCGCACCCCAGGCGTGAACCGGCGGTCATGGCGAGGTAGTTCGGAAGCGATGGATGGCTGATGGCCCAATAGTTCGTGAACAACTCACCGGCGGGGATGAAGGTCCGATTCAGGTAGCGCGCCTGTGGAGACCCCACGATCTGCCCGTAGGCGTGGTTCTCCATAACGATGAGGACCACCGGCGGCGCCGGGGAGGCGGCTGGGGCGGGTGATGCCGCCGCGACGCTGCCGAGCGTCAGGACGAGGAAGATGACCGCGCTCCTTCTCATGGCAGGGACGGCACCATGGCTAGCCGGCTCCTTCCATCGCGACGCCTTCGATGACGTCGGCCCCGCGGACGCGGCCGGGCTCGGCCTGGATGGCACCGGCGTTCGAACGCATCCGGTCACGCAAGGCCCCGTCGCCCAGAAGGCGGTTCACCGCGCCGACGAGTTCCTCCTCGGTCCAGCCGTAGGTGTCGAGGCGTTCGCCGAACCCGGTCTCTCGCAGGCGTTGTGCGTTGTCGTACTGATCCCAGAACAGCGGGAGGGCGATCATGGGAAGCCCGAAGTGGAAGCCTTCGCACACGGTGTTGTTCCCGCCGTGGGTGATCAGCAGATCGCACTGCGGCAGGATCGAAGGCTGGGGCAGGAACTGGTCGCCGAACATGTTCGGGCCAAGGGTCATCTGGTTCTTCAACGGGCCCATCGAGACGATGACCCTGTGCTCGGTCTTGGCCATGGCGTCGATGAGGCGCTGCATCAGCCCCAGGTCCATGCACCCGAGCGAACCGAGCGACAGGTAGACGACCTTCCCGTCGCCCGGGAGATGCTCGTCCACGTCGAACGCGGCATCCGTGGTCCGCACCGT
>JANXVR010000020.1 GCA_025351565.1 Actinomycetes bacterium | reverse complement strand
GCTCTTGGCGTGCGTCGACGCCGGATATGAACGGGCGACCTACCTTGCCCGATCCCACCCGCTCCAGCGACGGATCCGCCGCGCGACCCTCGCGGCGATCGACCGGGACGACACGCACGTGGGCGTGGACGGATGCGGGGCGCCGGTCTTCACGGGCGCGGTCCGGGATTGGGCGACGCTGTTCGCGCGGCTGGGGCAGCCCGAACGGCTGGGGTCGGTCGCCGAGGGAGCGGAACTGGCTGTGGGCGCCATGCTCGCCGAGCCTTACCTGGTCGGCGGCCGAGGCCGGTTGGACACCGATGTCATGGCGGTCACCGGTGACGTGCTGGTGAAAGAGGGCGCCGAGGCCCTCACCTGCGCCTCCATCCCCGCGCTCGGCCTGGGCATCGCGGTTCGGGCCGAGGACGGCGGAGAGCGCGCCGTAGGCCCGGCGCTCATCCGTGCGTTGCGCGACCTCGGGGCCATCACCCGCGCCGATGTCACGGAGCTGCGAGAGCACGCCAGGCCCGTTGTGCTCGGCGGGGGTAGACCCGTGGGTGAGATCGTGAGCGAGCTCACGCTGCGGCGTCCCCGCTAGCGTTCGCCTTAGCTTTCGCGGGGAGTCGGCTACCCTTTGTGGGTGACAGCCCGCGTTGCAGTCCTTTCCGTCCACACGTCGCCGCTGGACCAGCCGGGTACCGGCGACTCCGGCGGGATGAACGTGTACATCCGTGAGGTTGCCGAGCGGCTGGCGGCTCGCGGCGTGGCGCTCGATCTCTTCACGCGCCGCCGCAGCATCGACACTCCTTCGGTGGTGGAGCTGGATCCGGGCACTCGGGTTATCAGCGTGAAGGCCGGACCCACGGAGCCGATCCCCAAGAGCGAACTGCCCCGCTACCTCCCCGAGTTCTTGGGCGGCGTCCTGCGCCTGGCTCGTGAAGACGGCATGGGCTACGACATCGTGCACAGTCACTACTGGCTCTCTGGTTGGGTCGGCAGGTCTGCCAAGCAGGAGTGGGGCGCGCCGCTCGTCTCGTCCTTCCACACGCTGGGGAAGGTGAAGAACTACTCCCTGGCTAGGGGTGAGTTGCCGGAGTCGGCGGCGCGCCTGGCGGGTGAGGAACGGGTCATCGCGGCCTCCGACCGGATCTTGGCTCCAACGCCAACCGAGGCCGCCCAGCTGGTCGGTCTGTACGGCGCCGATCCCGCCCATATCCGGCTGGTGCCCCCCGGCGTTGACCACGAGGTCTTCTTTCCCCGCGGCCGCGAGGCTGCCCGCGAGGAACTTCACCTGTCCGGGCTCCGGCTGGCCCTCTACGTCGGGCGGCTCCAGGCGCACAAGGGTCCCGACGTGGCGGTTCGGACGCTTGCCGAGGCCATCGCGCGCGATCCGGAGGCCACCCGGCACCTCCAGCTGGCGATCGTGGGGGGCCCGAGCGGGGCCGATCACGGCGCCGAGGTTGCGCGGCTGATGGAGTTGGCGGCCGCGCTGGGCGTCACCGACCGGGTCATGCTCTACCCGCCCCAGACCCAGCCGCGCCTGGCCGACTTCTACTCGGCTGCGGACGTGGTCCTGGTGCCGTCGCGCTCCGAGTCCTTCGGGCTGGTGGCCTTGGAGGCCCAAGCCTGCGGTACCCCGGTGATCGCGGCGAGTGTCGGGGGCCTGCGCTACGTGGTGGAGGACGGGGTGGGCGGATACCTGGTCGAAGGCCACGATCCGGCCGACCACGCCGACCGGCTCATCCAGGTGCTGCGTTCGGCGGACCTGCAGTCCGAACTCGGGTCCTCGGGGGCGCGGCAGGCCTTGCGGTTCACCTGGGACGCCACCGCCGGCGAGCTCCACAACGTCTATCGGGAACTCCTGGACGCGCGCGGCTGAGGCCCGCATTCTTGTCACTCTTTGTCCCGAGTCGCTGACCTGCGGATATGGCCATCTACCTGCGGCGATAGCGGCTTGACCGTCCCGGCTCACGCCGATACATTTCGCCTCGCTCCAAGCAGTCAATGTGAGACGCAAGGAGTCGGACGGAGCGCCGAGGAAGCCGCAAGGTGGAACCGGCGCAGGGGACGGAGGAAGGCCGCAAGGCCGGAGAACGGACCCGGGACCGCGGAAGGTCGCAAGGCCGGAAGTGGTCCAGTTCCGGACACCGAGCCCCCCGGGGCCGCGGGTCCAGGGAGCCCGAGCCCCCCGGGGCGGAGGTTCCTGGGAGCTTCTCGCCGCGGGCGCGCCGCAAGGCGAAGGCCGGGTGGGACGCCGAAGCCAGCCGCCGCAAGGTGGAAGAGCGGAGGCAGCGTGGCCGGAGAGCCGCAAGGCGAACCGCCACGATCCGACCGGCGACGAGCGAATCGCTGCGGTTGCTTGGGGCACCAAGAGCCCGAGGGGCTGACGGTGGCTGGGAACTTCGGTTCCCGGCGAGCCGGAGGTCTCTCGGGTTCTTCTATTTCCGGTGTTCCCGCGTGCGGTACCGTGCTTGACATGACCGAAGGTCGCACGAAGCGCGCGCAGGATGCCGAAGCCCGTCGCGAACGGATCGTCGAGGCTGCGATGCAGCACTTCGCGGAGAACGGGTACCGCGGTGGCCGCGTCGAGGACATCGCGAAGGCCGTGGG
>JANXVR010000280.1 GCA_025351565.1 Actinomycetes bacterium | reverse complement strand
AGGGTCGGTTCGTCGACGCGGACGTCACGAACCGGGAACCCGCCGGTTTCCGCGGTGTCGATGACGCGGGGTAGGAGCCCGGTGCCGGTGCGCGCGGTGACGTGGACCACGTCGCCGACGACCGTCGTACCGGTGACCTCTTCCATGGTGGAAAGGTGCGCGGCCAGCCGGCCCGGTTCGTCGCCGGCGTGGATCCGGACGACGACGTCGCCGCCCACGGTTCGTTTCAGGGCTTCGGGGGTGTCAAGGGCCAGGAGCACGCCGTGGTCGATGACGGCCAGGCGCTGACAGAGTTTGTCGGCCTCCTCCATGAAATGGGTGGTGAGCACGACGGTCTGGCCCTCGGCGTGGACCTGCCGGATGATCTCCCAGAGCGCGATCCGGCTCTGCGGATCCAGCCCCGAGGTGGGTTCGTCCAGGAAGAGGATGCGCGGGCGGTGGGCGATGCTGCGGGCCACCATGAGCCGCTGCGCCATGCCGCCCGAGAGCGTGTCCACCGAGGCGTCCGCCCTGTCCTCCAGGCGGAACACCTCCAGGAGTTGGTCCGCCACCTGCCTGGCCTCTCGCGAGCCCAGCCCGAAGTAGCGCCCGTGGAAATAGAGGTTCTCCCGAACCGAAAGGCTGCGGTCCAGCGTGTTCGTCTGGCTGACGACGCCGATCAGCCGCTTGGCCTCGGACGGGTGGGCCACGACGTCAACGCCGGCCAGGGTGGCCGATCCGGAGGTCGGGACCACCCGGGTGGTCAGCATGCCCACCACCGTCGTCTTCCCGGCTCCGTTCGGTCCCAGGAGTCCGAAGATCTCGCCCTCGGCGACGTCCAGGTCGAGCGAATCCACCGCCTTCACGCCGGTCGGGTAGACCTTCGTCAGGGCGCGGGTACTGATGACCGTTCCGCCGTCGATCTCCGCGCGCGCGCTCATGCCGGGCAGCCTACCGTCCGGTGGGCAAGGGGGGCGGCCCTTCGGGCCGCCCCCGTGGTCCCGTGACGCCACTTGCGTCAGACCTTGAACACCTCGACCGCGAGGCTCTGCTCGTCGATGTCGAACTGGTCGGCGTTGTATACGTTCGTCTTCAGCGTGACCACGTGGGTGCCGGGGCCGACGACCAACGTTCGCTCCATGGACCCGCCGATCCACCCGGCCGTCCCGGATGTGGTTCCGCCGTTCGTGCTGACGATCCCGAACGTGGTGCTCGGGGTCATGGCGTGTCCGTCCACGTAGGCGTAGATTTCGCAGTACCCATCCAGCGTCCCGTAGCACTCAACTTCCGCCGTGTAGCGAACATCGATGAGGCCTTTAGATCCGGGCGGCACGACGACCTTCGCCTTCATCTTGGGCAGCGTTGCGAGGCTCGTGGGTGCGCTCGGGTAGTAGCCGCCTCGCACGACCTTGATCGAGATCGGTGCCTTCGCGAACACCGTGCTCACCGAGTAGCCGCCGACGCGCCCCGATGCCGCGTTGTTGTTCGGTGCCTGAGACGCTGCCGCCACAGCGGCGACGGTCACCACGAGCGTGGCCAGGACGGCCGAGATGGCCGCGCAGGTCTTGGTTCGATGCATGGAGTCCTCCTTGGCCGGGCGCGGCGCACCCGTCGCCGCGACGCTAGGGCGGAAGACGCGCCGGCGCAACTCGGTGGCCCTGGGCGGTCAGACGAACGGCTTCTCGCGGCTGGCGGCCTGCATCCCCAGCAGCAACGCGGCGGTCAGGAGCAGGTTGGCCCCTGCGAAGAGCCACCACAGGAGCGATCCGGCGCCCGTGGGCCGTCCCCAGACCGCGTTGATCGCGGCCAGGCTCGCCAGCGCCGCGGCCGTGATCGCGAACGCCCACGACCACCACCACACGTCGTCGAGCCGCTGGGCGACCAGCACCATCAGGAGCGCCATGCCCGCGCAGAGGATCCCTGTCGCACGCACGTATGCGTAGTCGGGATAGGGCGGTTGGTTGAACCAGCCGTGGAGGATCGTCGCGGGGATCAGCACGATGGCGACGCCGCACCCGGCCCACCATGCGGCGGTGACGTACAGGACGTTGCGCAGCCACCTCACGCTTGGAACGGTCTCCTGGGTCGGTCGGGGTCAGACAGGCTTGGTAGGATACGCGAACCGCGTAGGCACCTGCGGTTCCTTCGCGCCCGGCGACCGCTTCACGCGCGCAGATATCCCCCCAGCAAAGGAGTCATCCGTGAGTGACCAGAAGGGTTTCACCGTGTGGTTCACGGGTTTGTCCGGTTCGGGCAAGTCCACCATCGCCGAGATGCTCTACCACGAGTTCCAGGCGCGCGGTCTCAAGACCGAGATCCTGGACGGTGACGAGGTCCGCAAGAACCTCTCGAAGGGTCTGGGCTTCAGCAAGGAAGACCGAGACACGAACATCCTGCGGATCGGGTTCGTCGCGAACCTGCTCACGCGCAACGGCGTGGCCACCATCTGCTGCCCGATCAGCCCGTACAAGGAGACCCGCGACGCGTGTCGCGCGCAGATCGGTGAGTTCGTCGAGGTCTACGTGCACGCCACCGTGGAAGAGCTGGCACAGAACCGTGACCCCAAGGGTCTCTACAAGAAGGCGCTGGCCGGTGAGATCACCGGGTTCACCGGCGTGGACGACCCGTATGAGATTCCGGAGAACCCGGAGCTGGTGCTCGACACCATGACCGAGAGCCCCGAGGAGTCCCTCCAGAACGTCCTGACCAAGCTCAAGGAGCTCGGGCGCATCCAGGACGACGCCGTCATGGCGGAAGCCGACCGGCTGCACTCGGGCCTGACGGATCTCCGCATCGCGGACTCCGGTCACGTGGTCAAGGAGTCCTGACCGGGTCGCTGGTAAGCTCGACCGTATGCAACGTTCAGACGCCCATCGGGGAACCGGTGGGCGTCTTGCGTTTCTTAGGGCCTAGGTAAGGGGTGGAGCAGATGGAATACGAGATCGGGATCGGGAAGACGGCCCGGCGGGCCTACGGGTTCGACGAGGTGGCCATCGTGCCCTCGCGGCGCACGCGCGACCCGCAGGACGTGGACATCCGTTGGGAGATCGACGCCTACACGTTCGAACTGCCGATGATGGCGAGCGCGATGGACGCCGCCGTGAGCCCGGCCACGGCCATCGAGGTCGGCCGTCTGGGCGGCCTGGCGTGCCTGAACCTCGAGGGACTTTGGACACGCTACGAGGATCCCGAGTCGATCTATGAAGAGATCGGCTCGCTGCCCGACGAGAAGGCAACCCGCCGGATGCAGGAGCTCTACATGGAGCCGGTGAAAGAGGAGTTGATCGGCCGGCGGATCGAGGAGATCAAGGCAGGCGGAGCGGTGAGCTGCGCCTCTCTCACGCCCCAGCGGGTCGAGCAGTACGCCGCGACCGTGCTCTCGGCGGGCTTGGACATCCTGGTCATCCAGGGAACGGTGGTCTCGGGCGAGCACGTCTCCACCCAGCACACACCACTGAACCTCAAGGAGTTCATCCCTTCGTTCGACATCCCGGTGATCGTGGGTGGGTGTGCGAGCTATCAGACGGCGCTGCACCTGATGCGGACCGGCGCGGTTGGCGTGCTGGTGGGCGTCGGCCCGGGCAACGCGTGCACCACCCGAGGCGTCCTGGGCGTAGGGGTGCCGCAGGCCACCGCCACCGCCGCCGCGGCGGCCGCTCGACGGGAGCACCTGCACGAGACGGGCCGGTACTGCCACGTCATCGCCGACGGCGGCATGCGCACCGGCGGCGACATCGCGAAGGCGATCGCCTGCGGCGCCGACGCCGTGATGATCGGTTCGCCCATGACGCGGGCATACGAGGCGCCAGGCCGCGGCTACCACTGGGGGATGGCGACGTTCCACCCCACGCTCCCGCGCGGCGCGCGTGTGAAGACACAGCAGGTGGCCTCCATGGAGGAGATCCTCAAGGGACCGGCACACGAGAACGACGGGACCTTCAACCTGTTCGGCGCGCTGGCCACGTCGATGGCCACCACCGGCTACGCCACGATCAAGGAGTTCCAGAAGGCCGAACTGGTGATCGCGCCGTCCATCAAGACCGAGGGCAAGACCTATCAGAACCAACAGCGCGTCGGGATGGGTCACTGACAGGTGGATGATCACCCGCGCCCCGTCCTCGTCGTCGATCTGGGAGCGCAGTACGCCCAGCTCATCGCCCGGCGCGTTCGTGAGGCGCACGTCTACTCCGAGATCGTCCCCCATGACCTCACCGCGGTGGAGATCGCCGCTAAGCGTCCCGCCGGCATCATCCTTTCCGGTGGTCCCGCCAGCGTGTACGAGCCGGACGGGCCTCAGGTGGATCCCGGCCTCTTCGAACTGGGGGTTCCGGTGCTGGGGATCTGCTACGGCCATCAGCTGATGGCGCAGATGCTCGGCGGCGAGGTCGGCAACACCGGAGCGCGCGAGTATGGCGGGACGCAGATCCACGTGGTTCGGCCCGCCGGCGTCCTGCTTCAGGACTTCCCCGAGACCGACAGCGTGTGGATGAGCCACGGTGACGGTGTGGTCAAGGCCCCCGACGGCTTCCTGGTGACGGCAAGCACCGACCTGATCCCGATCGCCGCCATGGAGGACCCCCAGCGCGGGATGTTCTCGATCCAGTTCCATCCCGAAGTGAGTCACACCCCGCGCGGCCAAGCGGTCATGAAGCGGTTCCTCTACGAAGGCTGCGGGCTGCTGCCGGACTGGACACCGACCAACATCATCGAAGACGCGGTCGAACGCATCCGCGCCCAGGTGGGGTCTGCCGAGGTGCTCTGCGCGTTATCGGGCGGGGTCGACAGCGCGGTCGCCGCACTCCTGGTCCACAAGGCCGTCGGCGCGCAGCTGACCTGCGTGTTCGTCGATCACGGATTGAACCGAGACGGCGAGCCCGATCAGGTAGAGGAGACGTTCGCCCGGTATTTCCAGGTGCCGCTGGTGCACGTGAAGGCCGAGGACCGGTTCCTGGCCAAGCTCGAGGGCGTCACCGACCCCGAGCGCAAGCGCAAGATCATCGGCGAGGAGTTCATCCGGGTCTTCGAGGAGGTCGCTCATGAGCACACAGGGGCGAGATTCCTGGTCCAGGGCACGCTCTATCCCGACGTCATCGAGTCCGGCTCCAAGACCGCCGCGAATATCAAGAGCCACCACAACGTCGGCGGCCTCCCCGAGGACATGGACTTCGAACTGGTCGAACCGCTCCGCGAGCTGTTCAAGGACGAGGTCCGAACCGTCGGCGCCGAACTTGGCCTGCCCGAAGAGATCGTTCGCCGCCAGCCGTTCCCCGGGCCGGGGCTGGCCGTGCGGATCGTCGGCGAGGTGAGCCGCGAGAACCTGCGGATGGTGCGGGCGGCGGACGCGATCGTGCGCGAGGAGATCATGCGTGCCGGCCTCGAGCACACCACGTGGCAGGCTTTCTGCGTGCTGTTGGCCGACGTGCAGTCGGTGGGAGTCATGGGAGACGGCCGAACCTACGAACACCCGATCGTGGTTCGATGCGTGACCAGCGAGGATGCGATGACCGCCGACTGGGCGAAGCTTCCCTACGAGGTCTTGGACCGGGTCTCCAGCCGCGTGATCCGCGAGGTTCCCGGCGTGAACCGGGTGGCCTACGACATCACCAGCAAGCCGCCCGGCACCATCGAGTGGGAGTAGCGCCGCCCTATGGGGTCGCAGGCGCTGGCACCGGCGCCGAGGTCCGATCGGCCGTCACGATGAGCCGCTCCGCCGAGGAGTAGGTGGGGTTGCAGGTGGTGAGCACCAAAGTGGGGTTGGGGGTTTGCGCCAGCACGCGGCCCGCGATCGACGTCGGCAGCACGAACACCTCCGAAACCCGGTACGTGTAGTCACCGTACTTCGTGGTCCGGATAGTGATGGTGTCGCCGGGCTTCAGCAGGTCCAGATGGAAGAACGGGTGGAGGTAGGTGGTTCGGTGCCCGGCGATCCCGACGCGCCCGGTGGGGTCCCACGGGTTCGCCGTGTTGACGTAGTGGCCCGGGCCGTTCTGCAGCGATCCGTAGTCGGTTCCCTGGACGACGTAGGCGTTGAGGCCGATCGCGGGGATGACGATCTCCCCGTACAACGAGCCAGGGATGGGCGCCCAGCCGGGAGGTGGCGGGATGTGGACCGCGGGCTGTTGAAGGGACTGGAAGTCGTTGCCCAGACGGTCTTGGGCGGCCCTCGTGGTCAGGCCGGTGCCCCACAACGTCCACACGATGAACCCACCGCATCCGGCCGCTCCCAGGAGGCACGCGATCCCGAACCAATGCAGCGATGAACCCACCCAGCCCCGGGGGGACTTCATCGCGGTGCGTGGGGGCAGGGGAGCATCCGAGCCGGCGTTCGTGGCCTGCGTACTCACAAGTCGCACCAGCGTACTTGGCACGGCGAACCCGAACAACGTGCCCGGTCGGACCCGCACCCTACAATCGTCGGGGTGAACCCCCGATCTCCGTTGCTCGAAGGCCTGAACAGCATCCAGACCGAAGCCGTCCTCCACACCGAGGGGCCGGTGCTCATCGTCGCGGGAGCGGGGTCGGGCAAGACCCGCGCGCTGACCCACCGCATCGCCTATCTCATCCGCGAGATGGGTGTGGCACCGGGGCACATCCTGGCCATCACCTTCACGAACAAGGCCTCCCGCGAGATGGCCGAACGGGTCGAGACCCTGGTGGGCGGCCGCGTGGCAGGAGGGATGTGGATCCTCACGTTCCACTCGATGTGCGCCCGGCTGCTGCGCCGGGAGCACACGCACCTGGGGGTCCCCAGCGGGTTCACCATCTACGACGACGGAGACACCGAGCGCCTGATCAACGGCATCCTCAAGGACATGGATCTGGATCCCAAACGCTTCTCCCCCAAGGCGATCGCCTCAGCCATCGGCCGGGCGAAGGACAAGGTCCTGTCGGCAGACGAGTTCGCGGCGGCGGCATCGAACTTCTACGAGGAGACGGTCGCCCGGATCTACCTGGCCTACGAAGATCGGAAACTTGCCGCCGGCGCGCTGGACTTCGACGATCTGATCAGCGAGACCGTGCGGCTGTTCCGTGATCACCCGGAGGTGCTGGCGCACTACCAGGAGCGCTTCCGCTACGTGCTGGTCGACGAGTATCAGGACACCAACCGCGCGCAATACGAGTTGGTGAACCAGCTGGCCGGCAAGCACCGGAACGTCTGCGTGGTGGGCGACGCCGACCAGGGTGTGTACAGCTGGCGCGGCGCCACCATCCAGAACATCCTGGACTTCGAGCGCGACTACCCCGATGCCGCCGTGTTCGTGATGGAGCAGAACTACCGTTCCACGCAGAACATCCTGGCGGTCGCGAACGCGCTCATCGAACACAACCAGCAACGCAAGCCCAAGAGCCTGTGGACCGAATCGGGCAACGGCGAACTCACCGTTCGCTACCAGGCCGAGGACGAGCATGAAGAGATCTACTGGGTCGCCCGCGAGATCGAACGGCTCCGCGAACAAGAGGGACACCGCTACCGCGACGTCGCCATCTTCTACCGCACGAACGCCCAGTCGCGCGTGATCGAGGACGTGTTCATGAAGGCGGGGATTCCATATCGGGTCTTCGGCGGGGTGCGGTTCTATCAGCGCAAGGAGATCAAGGATGTGCTGGGCTACTTGCGCCTGCTGCTGAATCCCCAAGACGTCATCAGCTTCCGGCGCGTCGTCAATATGCCGAAGCGTGGCATCGGCGACGCCACGGTGGCCGCGGTGGAGTCCTTCGCGCGTGACGAGGGCATCGCGATCGTGGAGGCTGCGCGCCGGGTGGATGAGATCGCCGTGCTGGCCAGCCGGGCCAAGGGCGCGGTCGCCGGCTTCAACCAGGTCATGATGGCGCTGCAGGCGCACCTTGACGAGGGCGCCGGTCCCGCAAGGATGGTCGAGTTCGCAGGGCAGGAGTCCGGGTATCTGGCGGAGCTG
>JANXVR010000271.1 GCA_025351565.1 Actinomycetes bacterium | reverse complement strand
GTGATCGCGGCGTCGAGCTCGGTGTCGGTGAGGGTGTCGTAGGTCTTGACCGTCTCACCGGTGGCCGGGTTGGTTACGGCGTATCCCATCGTGTCGATCTCCTTGTCTGTGGTCTAACCCAGTCGGATGCCTTCTGCGCATCGACGATCACGAGGGTCGGCTTCTCAGGCATGTCGCAACCCTATTCGGGTTGGTGGACCCTGGTCAAGACGACGGCATCGCTTCACCGAATCATGGGATCGCGTTACCGGCGGGAGTTGGGCAACACATATGACCTGGGGATCAGGCGATCTCCACCACCCCCGACCTGGCCCGGGCCGGTAGAGAACCTGGCAGAGAACGCCGCCGAGGTCACTACCAGCGCGATGAAGTGGAGCGAGTGGAGGCGGGTCCGGACTCGGTAACGCCATCTCGACCTTCGGCGCGTTTCCGAGACAGCTTCTATCCCTGGCGGGGCGATGGCGGAAGCGGGCCGAGTCAGGCGGCCGCTTCGAGGCCCCGCTCGGTGGTGCTCCATCGTGAGTGCATCGACCATCAGCTCTTGGACCTGCGCGTGGGAGTCGACGAGGTTGCGATCGAGACGCGAGTGTCGAACATCCTTGCGTTAGCGGCGATGTGCTGGTTGATCAACTCGAACAGCGCTCGCCTCACTATGGGATAGGCCGTCCTCTCGCGAGGACGGCGGGCAGTGGGGCAGATCAGGCCTTCTCGGGCACGGCCGGCCGGCCGATCGTGTCGAGCCGGGCGATCAGGGCGTCGGCACGGAGCTCCTCGAGATAGGCACGGGCGGCCTCGACGGCGCCCTCGGGAACCAGCTCCTCGGGGAGCGCCGCGATGGCGTCCAGCGTGATGAGCGCGTGGGAGAAGCGGTCTCCGGCGGCCAGCCGCCCGGCCAGCACGGTGTCGTACGCGGCCGAGGCCTCCCGAGTTTCTCCTTCGAGAGCATCGATCCCCGCCTCGAGCGCGCGGCGCGCCGCCGCGTGCCACCGCCCTTCCTGCACCGACAGCCCTTCGAGCGCGGCCCGTGCCTTCGACGCATCGCCGAGCCACACCGCCGCCCGGCCCGCCACCCAGGCGGCGGCCGGGGCGTTCGGGCCCAGGGGCTCTTCGTCGAGGGCGCCGAGGGCTTCGTCGCAGGCGTCCGAGACGTCGCCGGCCATCAGCGCGATCACCGAGCGCACTCGCCGGTACCAGGCGCGACCCGACGGATCGGCGGAGGCCGAGGTCTCTTCGCTCACCGAGGCGATCGCAGCATCCGCACCGGCCCGGTCGCCGCGATAGGCGGCGAGCAATGCTGAATCGAGCCAAGCCGCGTCGAGGAGCCCGCGGGGCAGATCGGGTCGGACGTGCAGGTCCGCCAGCATCTCGTCCGCCGTCTTCCACGCGCCCGACTCCACCGCGAATTCCACGCCGTTCGCGAGCGCGAGCATCTCGGGCCCGCCGTAGCCGCCGCGGCGGGCGACCGACGCCGCTTCCAGCGACAGCGCGAGCGCCTCGGACCATTCCGCGGCCTCCAGCGACAGCCCGACCAGGGCGTTCGCCATCGTACGCAGGTCGTTCTCCTCCGTCGCGGTCGCGAGCATCCCCCGTCGCAAGGTGATCGCTTCCCGATGCCGACCCAGACCCATCAGGACATTCCCGCGGTCGATCAGCGCCTTCTGGACCCGATCCCAGACGCGCGCCCGTTCGTAGCCGGGCAAGGCCCGATCGAGCGCGGCCAGGCACGCCTCGAGGTCGTCGCCGAAGTACTCGACGTAGGCGAGCGCGTGATCGAGCTCGGCCCGGGCACGATCGTCGCCGCGGTCCCCCAGCCGGGCCTGGAACTCCGGCACGACCACTCGGATCTCATCCCACCGATTGGGACCGGCGAGCGCCTGGACGAGGTCCCCGGTCGCGACCGCCTCGGCGTTGACGTCGCCCAGGTCGTGCAGCTCCTCGATCGCCTCCCGCAGGAACCCGAACTGTTGCTCGTGCCGGAGGGCGTCGCCGGCAGCCCGCGCCGCGCGCCGCAGGAGCTCCGCGCGCTCCGCGCCAGGTGGCGTGATCTCGAGCGCCTGCTCGGCGAACACGAGCGCCTGATCCGGGGAGCCGAGCGAGGTCGCCCGTTCCGCGGCTTGCCCGAGCCAGTCCCGCGCGCGGGCGGCCAGCGCGTCGGCGTCGGGCCCTGCCGGCGTAGCGCCCAGCGCCTCGACGTAGTGCGCGGCGACGACGCCGGCCAGCTCGTCGTCGCCGGCCGATTCGAAGTGGTGCGCCGCCGCCAGATGCCGGCTGCGACGATCTGCCTTCGAGAGCATCCCGTAGGCGACCTCCCGGATGATGCTCTGGACGAACGCGTACTGGCCTCGTTCAGGGGAGCGGGGATCGGCCTCGAACGCGAGGAATTCCTTGCGGGTGAAGTCGAGGAGCCGCGGCTCGAGCGATGCGGGATCGGCGTCGGCGACGGCCGCGAGGGCATCGAGCGTGAAGCTCCGCCCGAGGATCGCGGCCTCCTGCAGCAGCACCCGGTCCTGCGGCCCGAGCGCGTCGAGCCTCGACGCGATCAGCGCGTGCAGCGTCTCCGGAACCTGGATCTCGCCGAGGTCGCCCACGAGCTCGAAGGAGCCCTCGCCGGGTCGCAGCACACCACGGTCGGCGAGCATCCGGATCATCTCGACGGCATACAGCGGCATGCCCTCGGCTCGCTCGACGATCCGGGTCACAGCGAGGGCGTCGGCGCCGGGCACCATCCCACGCACGAGCTCGGCCATCGTCGCGTCGGGGAGCGGTTCCAGATGCATCGCCAGGAAGCTGCGCTGGCCCGAACCCCAGTTCGGCCGGCGGTCAAGGAGCTCCGGACGCGCCAGGGTGAGGATGAAGATCGGCGTGTTCCGCGACCATTCGAGCATCGACTCAATGAACTCGAGCAGGCCCGCGTCGGCCCACTGAAGGTCCTCGAACACCATCGCGACCGTCCCCCCGTCGCTGATGCGCTCGAAGAAGGTCCGCCAGGCGGCGAACAGCTCCTCGCGACCGCCAGCGGGCCGTTCATCTAGCCCCAGCAGGAACGCGAGCCGGGGTTCGAGCCAACGGCGTTCCTCTTCGTCGGGCACGTGCTCGGCGACCGACGCCGCCAGCTTCGACCGCGAAACGCCCGGGGCGTCGGTCTCGGCGATCCCGGCACGCATCCTGACCATCTCGCCCAGCGCCCAGAACGTGATGCCGTCGCCGTAGGAGGGGCATCGCCCGTGGTGCCACCAGATCGTCTCCGCGAGGCCGTCGACGTACTTGAGGAGCTCCCAGGCCAGGCGCGACTTGCCGATGCCGCCCACCCCCATCACCGAGACCACGCGGGACTTCCCTTCGCGGCCGGTCGCGTGCAGCATGTCCTTCAGCTGACGGAGCTCCTCGGCGCGGCCCACGAACGGCGGCTCGATCCCGCTGCGGTTGTGGCCCTGGCGCTCGGCGATCACGCGGAGGGCGCGCCAAGCGGGAACCGACCCCTCCTTGCCCTTCAGCGTGAGGTCGCCCACCGCGTCGAAGGCCACGGCGCGCGAGGCGGCCCGGTACGTCGCCTCGCCCACGAACACATGACCCGGCTCGGCGGCGGACTGCAGCCGGGACGCGGTGTTCACCATGTCGCCCGTGACCATGCCCTGGTTCTCGGCGTGGGGCGAGGTCGCCGCTTCCCCGGTCAGCACGCCGGCGCGGGCCTGCAGCGGAAGATCCATCGAGGCGCCGAGCGCGGCCACCGCGTCCACGAGCTCGAGGCCGGCACGAACCGCTCGCTCGGCGTCGTCCTCGTGCGTGACCGGCGTCCCCCACACCGCCATGACCGCGTCCCCGATGAACTTCTCGACCACGCCGCTGTGGCGTTCGATCACCGTGCGCGCGGTCTCGAAGTAGGCATCCATCAGGGAGCGCATGTCTTCGGCGTCGCGTCGCTCGGAGAGCGTGGTGAACGACACGAGGTCGAGGAACAGGACGGATACCAGGCGGCGCTCGGTCGAGCGTGGCGCCGATCCGATATCGGGGGGTGCTTCGGACGTCGCGGCCTCGCCCGCGAGCGCCGACCCGCACTCGCCGCAGAACTTGCCCTGTGGGTTCGGGCTGCCGCAGGACGGACAGACCAGCGACAGGCGGGCACCGCACTCCAGGCAGAACTTGCGATCGGGGTCGTTCTGGGTCCCGCATGCTGCGCAGATCAAGCGGATCCTTCCGGCGAGAGGGACGAAGCGTACCGGGCCGCGCGTCGGCACGCACGGGAACTCCGGCCGGAACGAACGTGCTACCGGCTACCCCGTGGCTCGAACACGACCTCGAAGCGCTCGACCCCGGCGACCTCGGCGGAGGTCGAACCTGGCTACGCCGTTACCGGACTGGCCGAGTTCGTTACCACGCTGGTAGGGGCAACGCGCTGACCTGCCAGGTCGGGGATCTCTACCGTCCCGACCTGGCCACCTGGCCCGGGCCGGTAAAGAACCTGGCAGAGATCGCCGCAGAGGTCATTACCCGGTTGAGCGATTCGGAGTACCTAGCTGACCATGGGGGGCAGGATCGATGTGGTCCCCCCGTCAAGGTTGAGCCCCATGCCGGTAGCGAAGGTCGCCTCGGCGGCGAGATAGAGGATCGCATCGGCCACCTCCTCGGGCGTGCAGAATCGCTGGAGCGGGATCCGCTTCCTCGTGGCTTCCCGGGCCCACTCGGGGTCCGGCAGCGCGGCGAAGTCGCGATCGAGCATCGGAGTCTGGACGGTCCCGGGGCAGACCGCATTCACGCGAACGGTCGGCGCGAGCTCGGCGGCAAGGGCTTTCGTGAGGGTCAGGATCCC
Source organism: Actinomycetes bacterium (assembly GCA_025351565.1). Taxonomy (GTDB): domain Bacteria; phylum Actinomycetota; class UBA4738; order UBA4738; family HRBIN12; genus JANXVR01. The sequence goes on along the minus strand of JANXVR010000271.1, from coordinate 13,073 downwards.
TCCCTTCGACGCGCAATACGCCACGTACATCGGCTCTCCCAGGAATGACGACTCGGAGGCGACGTTCACGATCGATCCGCCGCCGGCATCGCGCATCCGCAGGCCGGCCGCCCGGCACACGTAGAAGGACCCGGAGAGATTCGTATCGATGACTTCTTTCCAGCGATCGGGCGTGAGGTCTGCAAGTGCGGTCGGGTGTGAGATCCCGGCGCTGTTGACGACCACGTCGATAGCCCCGAGCGCCTTTACAGCCGCATCCACCATCGCCTCTACCTGATCGGGATCGGCGACGTCCGCGGGGTAGGCGGTTGCCGCGCTCCCGAGCTCGGCCGCCACCGCCTCCAGAGGCTCGGCCCGGCGGGCGACGAGGAGCACCCGCGCTCCCTCACGAACGAATCTGCCGGCGGTCGCCTCCCCGATCCCCGAGGAGGCCCCGGTGATGATGACTCGCTTATCCGCCAGGCGGAGCCCGTCAGGCCTCACTCATCAGCTCCTCTAGGGCTGAGTCGAAGACCTGGACCCCAAGGTCCACCTGACGCTCAGTGGTGGCCGGCGACATCAACGCCATGTTGTGAAAAGGCGTGAGGAGCACCCCTCGATTCAGCGCGTACAGATGCATGAACCGCATGAGCGGCCGCTCTTCGGCCTGCACCGATTCGGTGCCATTGCGGGGAGGATCCGCGCGGAATCGGTATTCGGCCCGACAACCTAGCTGCGTGATATGCCAGGCAAGACCTGCGTGATCGATGGCTCCTCGGACCCCTCTCGTATACCGATCGGCGAGCGCGATCATCCCGCGGTACGCCTCTTGCGTGAGCACGCTCTCCATCGTGACCCGCATCAGCTTGGCGGACAGCGCGTTACCGGCGAGGGTCCCACCAAGTCCCCCCGTGACAGATACTTCGGGGTCCCAGCCTTCCAGGAACCGTTCGCTTACGTCCTTGGAGAATCCATAGGCTGCAGCCGGGAGACCGCTGGCGAGCGGCTTACCCACGACCACGATGTCCGGATCGAGTCCCCATTCGGCCGTGCATCCGCCCGGACCTGCGCAGAGCGTATGTGTCTCGTCCAGGAGCAGCGGCGTTCCGGTCTCCCGCGTGAGCCTACGAAGAGCGTCGTGGAAACCCGGCTCGGGCATGATGATCCCAACGTTGGTCATCGCCGGTTCGGCAAGCACGCACGCGATATCTCCCTGCAAGAGGGCTGCCTCGAGCGCCGGGACATCGTTCCATTCCACGACCTTCGTCGTCATCGTGGGATCGATCGGCGGCCCAACGTTGCCCTCGCGCGGGCCGGCGACGCCGTCCACGACCGTCGTGATGGTCTCGTCGACCGTGCCGTGATAGCACCAGTTGAAGACGAGGATCTTCGGGCGACCAGTGACGTGCCGGGCGACGCGGAGCGCGAACCTGTTCGCATCGGTAGCCGACAGCGCGAACTGCCAGAAAGGAAGATGGAAGCGGCGTTGTAGCTCCTCGGCGACCCACACCGAGTCCTCTGTGGGAAGCATGTGGGAAGCCCCGTGCCTGAACTGCTCCATCATCGCTTCCACCGTGGCGGGAGGAGCATGCCCAGTCATCGCGCCCGTGTCGCCCAGACAGAGGTCCGCGTAGCGGTGGCCATCTACGTCCACGACCTCCGCCCCTTCCGCATCGGCAACATAGATGGGGAAATCTCCCGGCCACTCGGTCATGAACGGCATGGGGACGCCGTTGAACAGGGAGCTTCCCGCTCGGTCGAACAACTCGCGCGAACGCGGGTGCTCGTCCGCGAAGAGCCGCCGCTCCCGTTCGAACGCTTCCGCCACTCGTGTCTGCTCGATGGTGTGCGCCCTCAACGATCCAACCTCGTCTCCCGTGTCCCTCGAGTGATGCGCCCCGGTCGCGATTGTGCGTCGGGCCTCTCGCGGCACGCAAGTCGCTCTCGTCTCATGAAACGCGCAAGTCAGGGGACGGGGACTCTGGCCCAGCGTGACCGGCGGATTCCGTTACCGGCGGGGATCGGGTGGCACGCTGACCAGCCAGGTCGGGGATTTCTACCGCCCCGACCTGGCCTAGATCCCCGAGGGAACCTGGTGGTCCTTTCGGACCTCGCGCGCCCGACGGGCTTCGATCCCGCGATCTCCGCCTTGACAGGGCGGTGAGGACGGCCAGACTCCTCTACAGGCGCGAACTGGTGCTGCAACGGCGCTGGTCACGCCGCGTATATCGGTGGTGCTGTGCAGCGTGCCCCCAACGGGATTCGAACCCGTGCTTCCGCCTTGAAAGGGCGGCGTCCTAGGCCGCTAGACGATGGGGGCGGGTTCACCTCCTGCCGGGAGCAGCCGGGGAAGTATAGCGACGGGGACGGCTGCCGGTCAGAGACGCTCGAGGACATCCCCCGGCCGAAGGCCCGATCCTGCCGCCACCTCCATGACGTGCTCGGCGTCCGCGCGCCGAACCAACCATCGTCCGGGCGGCACGGGCCGGACATCGACCGCGCGGAAGGTCCGGTCCAGGAAGACCGCATCGATCGGGAACCGCATCCGCCTGGTGTGGATGCTCCTGCACCCGAGGAACAGCATCCCCGCACCCGTGGGGAGGCCGGGGCTTCCGAGCAGCCCCCGCATCCGCTCGCGCCTGGTGCCGGGAACGTCCACCAGCCAGATGAGGCCACGTGGGTCCTTGAGCCGCACCTGCTCCATCGTCCGAAGGTACATGGACACTCCGACACCGCTAGAGGTGGCGCTCCACCAGATCCTTGATGAACGGGTTCAGGATGTCGTGGGTGTGCCCGTAGATCGAGCAGTGCCCCATGCCTTCGAAGAGGTGGAATTCGCCCGCGCCCGCCAACTCAGCCAGTTCCTTGCCGTCCTGCGGCGGCGCCTGGACGTCCTCGGCGAACGAGATGACGTGCATGGGCACCATGCACCCCGGCAGCCCTTCGCGTTGGTCGAACCGAAGGCTCACGTCCCACTGTGGGATCAGCGAATCCTCGTGATCATCGAGCGCGAAGTAGGCGGCGAGTTCGGCCCGAAGCTTCGGCCAAAGGACGCGGTCGCCCAGCACCCTGGCCGGATACATGAACGCGGCGTAGTGCGTGACCGCCATCATGCCGTCCAGACGCCCGCCGGCTCTGCGGAACTCGATCTCGGCAGCTTGGAAGTCCCAGCCCCACTCGGTGCTCCAGGCACCGCTCCCCATGACGATGGCGCACCGCAGCAGGTCCGGCCGGCGCAGGGCCACCTCCTGCACGATCGCGCTCCCGAAGGACAGTCCGACCAGGCTCACCGGCGGCGAGCAGACGGCCTCGATGAGGTCGATGGTGTCCTGCGCGAAGTCCTCCATCGGCCACGGCGGATCAGCGGAGACCACCGTGGTCCCGACCCCTCGGTTGTCGAACACGGTGTTGCGGAAGTCCTGCTCGAAGAACGGCAGTTGGTAGGGGCGCCAATCCTCGGCCAGGCCGCCGCCGCCCGAGACCCAGACGATGTCCGGCCCGGCGCCGGTTTGTTCGTAGTGGATCCGCGCCCTCGAAGCATCCAACTGTGGCATGTGGGCCGGGGAGGGATCGAACCTCCGACACGAGGGTTAAAAGCCCCCTGCTCTACCACTGAGCTACCGGCCCTTCGGGAGGATTGTAGGGAACCGTCCCCGCCCGCGACCCGTCACACCCCCGTCGCCCGCGGGCATAAGGTGACATCACACCGAACGGAGGCGAACCATGGAACGCACAGGCACCCTCGTGGTGGCAGCACTGCTGGGACTCGCAGCAGGATTCGCAGGCTCACGGATCGGGAACGGTGACTCGACGAGCCAGGCGGCCCCAGGGACCCCGCACACGGTCATGGTGGCCTCCACCGCGGCCGTCGGCACCACCCCGGACCAGGCCACCGTCTCCATGGAGGTCACCACCGACGATCCGAACACGTCAACGGCCTACTCCAAGACCCAGATGGACGCCGCCGCCGTCATCAAAGCCCTCGAGGCCGACGGCGTCGCCCGCAAGGACATCAAGACCACGAACCTGAACGTGTACTCGCACACGATCAACCACGGGGCGCAGACCATCTACACCGCCTCCGAGACGCTGACCGCCGTCGTTCGCAAGCTCGCAGCCCTGAGCACGGCGATCTCGGATTCCATCACGGCCGGAGCCGACCACGTGCAGAGCGTGACCTTTGGCGTGAGCGACTCAGCCGGGGCCCGCGAGAAGGCGCTCGCAAGCGCGGTGGCCGGAGCTCGCCTGAAGGCCGACACGCTGGCCACGGCCGCCGGCTCGCACGTGACCGGGGTGGTGCGCATCCAGGAGGGCGATGTCCGCACCTACCCGTACCAGTACCACGGCGCCTTTAGCGCGGCGTCGCTCGGGGGCGTCGTCACGTCACCTTCGCCCATCATCCCGCCGCACACGATCAAGACGCAGGTCACCATCACCGTCACCTGGGCGATCAGCTAGCCCGGATAGCGGTTGGTGATGGGGAGGCGCCGGTCCTTCCCGAACGCCTTCGGGGTGATCTTCACCCCGGGGGCGGCCTGGCGGCGCTTGTACTCCGCGCGGTCGATGAGCGCGACCACGCGGGCAACGGTGCCGGCATCGTGGCCGGCGGCGACGATCTCCTCCGCGCTCAGGTCGTCCTCGACGTACCGCTCGATGATGGGGTCGAGGATGTCGTAGGGCGGGAGGGAATCGGTGTCCTTCTGACCGGGACGCAGTTCGGCGCTGGGGGGCTTGGTGATGACCCGCGCGGGGATGGGGCCCTCGCCCGGGCCTTGCGCGTTCCGCCAGGCGCAGAGTTCGTAGACCAGGGTCTTCGGAACGTCCTTGATGGGAGCGAAGCCGCCGGCCATGTCGCCGTAGAGCGTGGAGTAGCCGACGGCGTATTCGGACTTGTTGCCGGTCGCCAGTGCCATGGCACCGGTTGCGTTCGATACAGCCATGAGGTTGGTTCCACGGATCCTGGCTTGCAGGTTCTCCGCGGCCAGGCCGTCCGCAGCGCCCAGCGGCCGCAGCGAGACCTCGTACGCGTCCACCTCACCCCCGATAGGCACAACGTCCAGGCGGATACCCAGACGGCGCGCGCAATCTTCTGCGTCGGCCAGGCTTTCCGGTGAGGAGAAGACCGACGGCATGGCGAGCACGCGGACGGCTCCCGGCCCTAACGCGTCGGTCGCGATCACCGCGACGAGTGTGGAATCGATCCCGCCGGACAGGTTCAGGGCGACTTCCTCGAACCCGTTCTTGCGCACGTAGTCCCTCGTTCCCAGGACCAGAGCACGGTACACCTCTTCGGTCTCGGCGGGCCAGGCGGCGGTGTGGTCGGTGGTAGCCGGTCCGCTCCCGCCGTCCATATCCACCATCAGCAGGTCCTCCTCGAACATGGCTGCCCGTCCCACTACGATCCCGTCCGGCGCCATCACCATGGAGCCCCCGTCGAAGACCAGTTCGTCCTGGCCGCCGACGGCGTTGACGTAGAGGATCCACGCGCCGGTCTCGAGCGCACGGGCGCGGAGCACATCCTCGCGTTCACCGATCTTGCCGTGGTGGTAGGGGGAGCCGTTGATGTTCACGATGAGCGGCAACCCGGCGTACTCGATGAACGGCAGGCCGCCGTGCCAGGCGTCCTCACAGATCGACAACCCGGCCTCCGTGCCGCCGATCGTGATGCGGCGCCCAGAGGTCCCGGGCGTGAAGTATCTGCGTTCGTCGAACACGCCGTAGTTGGGGAGTTGGCACTTGTGGTAGCGGGCGCGCACCTGGCCTCCCCGCAGGTGTGCGGCCGCGTTGTACAGCCCGTGCTCGTCCCGGTCCACGAACCCCGTGATCACGTCGCATGCTCCCGCTGTGGCCGTTGCAAGCGCCTCCAGCGCCGCCAGCCCATCCCGAACGAACTCCGGTCGCAGGACCAGGTCCTCCGGTGGGTAGCCCGTGATGGCGAGCTCGGGGAAGCAGACGGCGTCGGCGCCTGCGTCTGCTGCGCGCAGCGTCCACTCGGTCATGCGCGCGACGTTCCCGTCAAGGTCACCGACGGTGGTGTTCAGCTGGCCGAGTGCGATGCGGGGCATGCGCCAAGCCTAGACGAGATGGCGCCGGCTACTCCGTGCCGCCGATGTCCACGTTGTAGGCCTCCCAGACCAGGTCGGCCCCGCGCTGGCGATGCTTCACCACCAGCCCGATGAACCGCTGGAGATCGTCGCGGGCGGTATCGACCGTCCACACGCCGTCCTCGGTGATCTCCGTGGACCCCAGGCGGGTGACCATGGCCTCGACCCCGTCGCCGATGGAGGGGTGCTCGCCCTGGAGGCGCCGGATGTTGCCCACAAGGCGCGGCGAACGGTCGGTGATCTCCTCGTAGAGACCTCCGGGCTTCTCGGTGACGATCACGTGCTGTTCCCACGCATCGCGCACGCCGGTCATCTCCTTCAGCACCTGAGCCGTCCACTCAGGGATCCGGCCGGCGGCGGGAGAGGAGATGGATTCCTCCAGGTGCACGATGGTGTCGTGCAGGGTTGCCCGCCGGCGCTTCGCGGCCTCGAGCGCGGGGGTGAGTTCATCATTGGGATCCATCCCAGCACGGTACGCCCTGGTTCCGGTCCGAAGCAAATGGATGAACCGAGCGCAATCCCGGCTGCGCGCTGTCGCGTACTACCCACAACTGAGATCAAGAGGAGGACGGATGACCGGGCGCAAGACTCGATTCGTACTCGCCGCCGCGCTGGCGGCGACGCTCATGCTGACCAGCGCTGGCTTCGCGCAGGCGACCACCGTGGTCAAGGCGACCAGCACCCAGAAGTGGAACCCTGCGAAGACGTCGATCTCGAAAGGGGTCAAGGTCGTCTGGAAGAACCCGACCACGACTACCCATACGGTGACGGCGTATAGCAAGAACTGGTCGAAGAACGTGACCCTCAGCCCAGGCGCAACGACCAGTTCCGTGTTCAAGAACACGGGGACATTCAAGTTCCGTTGCACCATCCATTCCACGCTCGTAGGCGGGGTGTGCAGCGGGATGTGCGGAGTGGTCAAGGTCACCTGAGCGAACGAACCGCCGAACGGCCGTTCACGGCCGGGGGGACGCTGCCATAGACTCGTGCGGTCTCGTTCACGCAGAGGTGAGACCGCATGTCCTCAGAGCACGACGTTTCGACCAAGCTTCGCCCGTATGTCCCCCGTATGCTGCTGCAGTGGCTGTCGGAGGCCCCGGGCACGACGCTCCGCGCCCTGGACGGCACGGTCGTCTTCGTCGATATCTCGGGCTTCACGAAGATGTCGGAGCGGTTGGCGCGCCACGGGAAGGTCGGCGCGGAAGAGGTCACCGACGTGCTGGGAGCGGTGTTCGCGCGGCTGCTCTCGGTTGCCTACGGCAACGGCGGCGGTCTGATCAAGTTCGGTGGCGATGCTTTGCTGCTCTTCTTCTCCGGCGAGGACCATCAGGAGCGGGCGGCCCGTGCGGCGGTGGGGATGCGCCGCATGCTTCGTGAAGTCGGGAAGATCCAGAGTTCGGCCGGGCTGATCACCTTGCGGATGTCGGTCGGCGTGCACAGCGGAACCTTCCACTTCTTCCTGGTGGGTGACTCGCATCGCGAGCTGGTGGTGACCGGGCCCGCGGCCAGCGAAACCGTGCACATGGAAGGCACCGCGAGCGCCGGAGAGATCCTCGTCAGCGCGGCGACCGCTGCCGCCCTCCCGGCCGCCATCGTCGGCGCGGCGAAAGGGGACGGGTTCCTGCTCAAGCGCGAGCCGCCGGGGATCTCGCTCGATCAAGCCGATCAGGAGACGTCGATCGAAGGTGTCGACCTGTTCAGCTGCCTCCCGGTTGCTGTTCGGGCGCACCTGTTGGCCGGGCAGGTAGAGGCCGAGCATCGGCAGGTGACGGTGGCGTTCATCCACTTCGACGGGATCGACCGTCTGGTGGAGGAGGAGGGACTCGAGTACGTGACGTTCGGGCTGGATCAGTTGGTGACCGATGTGCAGGCGGCCGCGGATAAACACGGCGTGACGTTTCTGGGGACCGACATCGACCACGACGGCGGGAAGATCATCCTGGTCGCGGGTGCGCCGCACGCCCTGGGGGATGACGAGGAACGGATGCTGCTCACCGTTCGCAGCGTGATGGATGCGGAGCCGGCGATCCCGATCCGCATCGGGGTGAACAAGGGCCCCGTGTTCGCCGGGGATATCGGACCGCCGTATCGCCGGACGTACACGGTTATGGGCGACACCGTGAACCTGGCCGCCCGCGTGATGGCCAAGGCTGAACCCGGCGAGGTACTTGCCACCGCATCGGTGCTCGATGCTTCGGCGGTCGGTTTTGACACCGTTGCGCTGGAACCGTTCATGGTGAAGGGCAAGAAGCATCCGGTGACCGCGTTCAAGGTCGGCCGGATCGCCGGTGCGAAGGAGATCTCCGAGGATCACGCCCTGCCTCTGGTCGGCCGGGCCGCGGAGATTGCCGCCATCGACGACGCACTCGCGAACGCGCGCGCGGGATCGGGGCGGATGCTCGAGATCGTCGGGCCCCCCGGCATCGGCAAGACCCGCCTCCTGCACGAACTGCGGATCCGCGCTGAGGGGTTCGAACTGTTGAACGCAAGTTGTGAGCTTTACCAGGCCTCCACCGCGTACGCCCCGTTCCGCCCGGTCCTTCGGGCCGCGCTGGGGATCAACGAGAGCCTGGGTCCCGCGGAGGTTTCGCTGTTGCTGCGGGGTCGGGTTGAGGTGATCGCCCCGGACCTGCTTCCCTGGCTGCCCCTCTTGGCCATCCCGCTCGACGCGGAGGTCGAGGCGACTCCGGAGGTCGACGCTCTGGGCGAGGAGTTCCGCCGCTCCAAGCTGGAATGGGCGGTGTCCCGTCTGCTCGGCCTCGTGTACGCGGATCGATCGGTCCTGTTCACCATCGAGGACGCGCACTGGATGGACGATGCTTCCGCCAAGCTGCTGTTGTTGCTGGCCGCCGATGCGGTGAACGGGCCGTGGTTGGTGGTGATCACCCGCCGCGATGAGGAGACAGGGTTCGTCGCCGCGCAGACCGACACATCCGTGACCCTTCGTCCTTCCCCGCTCTCCGCGCCGGACGGCGAGCGGCTGGCCCTCGCGGCCACTGAGGATTCACCCTTCCGCACCCACGAGGTCGACGAGCTGGTCAAGCGCTCGGGCGGTAACCCGCTGTTCTTGCGGGAGCTGCTGGGCGCCGCCCGCGCGGCGGGTGGGGTCAACGGGCTTCCGACGTCGATCGACGCGATCGTGACGGCGCAGATCGACCGCCTCCCTCCAGCAGATCTGCGGTTGCTTCGCTATGCGGCGGTCCTGGGGGTCAGCTTCACCGAGGACCTCGTTGCCGCGTTGCTGGAGGGTGAGGAGCAGAAGCTGGATCGCGCGGCCTGGAGGCGCCTCGATGAGTTCGTGGAGCCCGATGGGGCCGGGGCGCACCGGTTCCGCCACGCGCTGATGCGTGACGCCGCCTACGAGGGCTTGCCGTTCCGGCGCCGCCGCGAACTCCACGCGCGCGTAGGCGATGCCATCTGCCGGCGCGCCGGAGCGGACGACGAGAACGTCGCGGAGCTCCTGTCGATGCACTACTTCCACGCCCAGCAGTTCGAGGACGCGTGGAGATTCTCGCTGGTGGCGGGCAAGCGCGCCGGATCGAAGTTCGCGAACGTCGAAGCGGCCGACTTCTACCGACGCGCGATCGACGTCGGAAAGCGGCTCGGTGTTGACGCCGCTGAGCTTGCCGCGGCCTTCGAGTCGCTCGGTGACGTCGGCTGGCTGGCCGCCGAGTTCGAGGACGCGAAGGAAGCGTTCGCCTCAGCGCTCAGGCTTCTTGAGAGTGATCCGGTCGCGCAAGCTCGCCTGCTGCTGAAGGAGGCGAGGATCCCGGCGAAGACCGGCCGGTATGCCGACTCGGTGCGGTGGATCCGCAAGGGCCTACGGGTACTCGAGGGGGCCGAGGGAGCGGGAGCCGACAAGGCGCGCGCCGGCCTCGACGCCTTGTACGCCGGGGTCCGCGTGATGCAAGGTCGCTACAAGGAGGCCGAGGAACTCTGCCTCCAGTTGGTCGCGGCGCAGGGAGCGGGAGAGCTGGACGCCCTGGCCCGCGCGTATTACGTCCTCGACTACCTCTACATGGACTCGGGGCGAGTGGCGGAGGCGGTGTACTCGCCGAAAGCGCTCGCGATCTACGAGGAACTCGGAGACCTCTCGACCCAGGCCGAGGTGACGAACAACATGGGCGCCGACGCCTACGACCAGGGGCGATGGGACGACGCGCTGGCCCTCTACGAACGCGGCCGCGAGCTTCGCGTGCGGCTCGGGGACGAGGCCGAGGCCGCGCACTGCGCGATGAACATGGCGGAGGTGCGTTCGGACCAGGGCTACGACGAGGAGGCAGAGCGGCTCCTCCGCGATGCCCTCCGCGTGTTCCAGGCGTCCGGGCAGCCACGCATGATCGCGTTCGCGATGGGGCACCTGGGTCGCGCCGCCGCACGGACCGGCCGCTTCGAAGGGGCGGCGCAGTACCTCTCGGAGGCGAAGGCCACCTTCGAGGCGCTCGGTGACCCGAGCCAGACCTTGGACGTCAGTTCGCGGGTGGCAGAGCTGAAGTGTCTGAGCGGAGACTTCGACTCGGCGCGGGCGGTCGCCGAGGATGCGTTGCGGTTGGCGGCCTCGCTCGGTGAGATGCCCCTCCAGGTGCCGCTGCTCCACTCGATCCTGGGCTACGTCGCCCTGCACGAGGGACGCGAAGACGATGCCCGCGCCGCCTTCACCGAAAGCATCCAGGCGGGCCGCGCGCGGCTTGCCGACTATCAGGTGGCCGTCGCGTTGCACGGCCTCGCGCAGCTCCCACCGGCCGACGGTGTCTTGCCCGACATGCTCGAGCGGGAGAGCCGGGCGATCTTAGGTCGCCTGGGCGTGATGCATCTCCCCGAGGTGCCGTGGCACCGCGTTCCCGCCTAGCCGGTGATGGTCCGCGACGCGTCGCCGGGCATGTAGGTCTGGATCTGCATATCGTTGTTGCCGTTGCCGGTGGAGGCGTTGAGCCACATCCACTTGAAGATGCACGGGGCGTAGCTCAGGCTCGAGCCGCACCACGGCCGCACGACCTGGGTCTTCACTCCTCCTACGCCAAGCGACAGCGTGATACCCGCCTTGATGGACGAACCGATCACGACGACCTGGCCGCAGGCCGGATCCGCGGGGAACGTGCACGCCAACGGGTAGCCGGTGCCGAACGTCCCCGTGTAGTTCCTCTTCGCCGGGTTTGTTCCGGACGCCGGCACCGGCGCCGTCCCGAGGTCGAAGCCCGGGATGCTCATGGCGCTGTAGTAGATGTACGCACAGGGCTGCGCCTTGGTCCATCCGAGGAGCCCTGCCTGTTCGCACATGTTCGTCTTGGCGCCCACCGGGCCGTAGGCGGGGTCGATGTTCGGATACCCCGTCACCTTGGCGAAGTTGGCGTCGTTGCACATGAGCGGGTACTTCGGGGTTCCGTCCGCGCTCAGCGCTAAGCTGGTGCACGGCGCGCCTTCCTTGGCCGTCGAACCCTGGCTGTCGATCTGGTCGTACTCCAGGTGCAGCTTCCTGCCGGCCGCGAGGGGGTAGGTCGAGTTGATGACCTTCGGGATCGGGCATTCGCCGGGGATCTGGCTGCCGAACGTGGCGGCCGTGCGGTTCAGGTCGACCTTCGCGCACACCGCCCCGCTGCTCGGGCCGGCGGTGGCCGAGATGCTGATCAGCTTGAAGGGGTCGGTCTCACCTCCCGCGAACGTGTACTTGCTCACGATGTTCTTGCAGCTGACAACGTCATCCGGGTGTAAGCACGGTTGCGCTCCGCTCCCGAATCCGTTGTCCGCCGTTCCGACGGCCTGCGCGTTCAGCTGTTGCGAGTCGGCGGACGCCGTCGGCTGCGTCGAGCCGGCGCTGCTGGGGTAGGCGGGGGACTGGTCACTCACGCCGACCGCGTTCCTGGCGACGACGTTGAAGCCGTAGTAGTTACCGTTCGTCAACCCGATAACCAGGGCGCTGAACGCGGTGGGTCCGAGCGGGCCGGGCGTAGTTGCGGATGTGGACTGAGCCGACGAGCAGGTGTTCGGCGTGCTGACACTGGTCTGGCATTGTTTGATCAGGTACTCGAGTATCGACGAGCCGCCGTTCGCTGTCGGGGCCAGGTCCATCCAGCTCGCGCCGGCCCCGCCGTTGTCGGGCGTGACCAAGATCTTCGTCGGGTCCAAGGGCTCCGGCACCGTTGCGATGGTGACGTCGTGCGCCGACACCGGGCCGTTCGAGAACGATCCGGGGTCGGTCGTGCTGCTGGACACGCTTGCCGGGTTCACCAACGTGAGTGGCCCGTGCCGAAGATCGCTGTTCGCATGGACGAGGATGGTGATCGAGATCGTCGACCCCGCCGGGACCGGCGCGGCGAGCGAGAGTGGGGAGGTGAAGGGGTTGCTCGGCGTACAGCCGGTCCCCTGGCACCAGAGGGCTCCCGTCAGCTGCGGCGTCCCTCCATTGAGCGCGGCGGCGAGGGCGGTGAGCTGCACGCTCTGCGCATCCGAGGGTCCTTCGTTCTTGAAGGTCATCGTGTAGGTCACCGTGTTCTGCCCGGAGTCTGTGTTCGCGTAGACGGTGTTCGCGGGCAGCGCCGCCGGGGTGGTCACATCGTTCGAGAGGAAGTGCAGGTCGGCCCGACCGACGACGTCGAAGGTCAACGTGGCCGAGTTGCTACCCGTATCGTCGGGTAGCTGGGTCGGGTCGGTGGCGCCGAGCGTCGCCGTGAGGCTCAGCGGCGTGGGATCGGCCGCGGCGACGTAGTCCGACCCGATGTGGAGCGTGATGTCGAACGTCTGGTCGGCGCCGTTCCCCAGGGGTCCCCCGTTGCAGGTGATGGTGTTGTCTGCCTGGGTGCAGTCGGGTGAGCTGACGAACGTGGTCCCGGTCGGGACGCCTGCGGTCACGCTGAACGAGTTGTTCGCGTCGGGGCCGCCGTTCGTGACCTTGATCTGATAGCTCTGGTCAGTGCCCGCGATCGCCGGGTGCGACACGGAGCCGTCGGGTGTCGCTGAGAGGGTCACGCCGAGGTCGGCGTGCGGGATGATGTC
>JANXVR010000235.1 GCA_025351565.1 Actinomycetes bacterium | reverse complement strand
GTCCCCGCCTCTGCACCACGCAGCCCTTGGGCTGTACCCTCGATACACCGCACGGGCGATTAGCTCAGGGGGAGAGCGCTTCCTTGACATGGAAGAGGTCAGAGGTTCAAATCCTCTATCGCCCACCATACGAAACCCCAGGTCAGATGGGGTGCTGCGATCAGGGTGTTCTGGTTATCCCCGGTGGCTACCGCTCAGCCGCGTGCCGCGTGGCCCTCGAGGTCTCGCTCGGCCCGCCGCGCGGCACCGATGAGGGCCGTGAGGTCGTTGAGGACGACGTGGACGGGTATCCGCGACATGAGTTCGGCGAACCGGCCCTTCGCGAGGAACGCCTCGGCGAAGGTTCCCGAGCGGAGCCAGGGGAGGATCTTCGGCGCGATGCCCCCGCCGATGAAGACGCCGCCCGTCGCCATCACGGTGAGCGCGAGGTTTCCCGCTTGCGCGCCGAAGACCGACACCATGATGTCCAGTGCCCGAACGGCGGAGGGGTCTTCCCCTGCGACGGCGTGATGGCTGATCGCCGCGGCTTCGTCGCCTCCGGCAGCGACGACGTCCGTGAGCCATCCCGGGGCCGCGGCCCCGTCGTGGTGCAGCAGGAACCGGTAGATGTTCACGAGCCCCATCCCGCTCACCACACGCTCGCAGCTCACATGGCCGAGCTCGGCGGCCAGGAACCGGTAGAGGTCTATCTCGAGGTCACTGCGCGCGGCGAAGTCCGCATGGCCACCCTCCGTCGCGAACACCTGGTGCCGTGTGCCGTCCCAGTAGAGCCCGGCCTGACCGAGCCCGGTCCCCGCGCTGATGACGGCGCGGTTGCCACCTGCGCCGGGGATACCATCGAGGACCGTCGCGAGATCATCGGCGCCCAGCGAGGCCAGGCCCCACGCGTTCGCTTCGAGGTCGTTGAGGAGCGCGACACGATCGAGGCCGATCGTCGAGGCGAGCGAGGCCACGTCCACCGGCCACGGGAGGTTCACCGTCTCCGTCCTGCCGTTCCGTACCGGGCCGGCGACCCCGGCGCACGCGGCTAGGACCGACGCAGGGTGCTCGGCGAGGAAGCTCGTCACCATCTCGTCGAGGCTCCCGTGGTCCGCCGAGGCGAATGTTTCCAGGTGCATCGGCGCAGCGTTCCCCGGTTCGAAGAGAGCGAGGCGGGTGTTCGTGCCGCCGGCGTCGGCGGCCAGGACGCTCATGCGCGCGGTTCCCGCATCGCGCGGTAGCGACGGATCAGGGCGTTCGTCGACGGGTCGTGAGGGAGCGAAGTCGGCTCCTCCGCAAGGAGCTCCGGGACGATGGCTTTCGCGAGGACCTTTCCGAGTTCGACCCCCCATTGGTCGAACGAGTCGATCGACCAGACCGTTCCCTGCGTGAAGACCATGTGTTCGTAGAGCGCCACGAGCGAGCCCAAGCTTCGGGGCGTGAGCCGCTCCGCCATGATGGTGGACGTCGGGCGGTTCCCCTCCATCACCTTATGCGGCACGACATCCGCTGGCGTGCCCTCGGCTCGGACCTCTTCCGCCGTCTTGCCGAACGCGAGCGCCGCCCCTTGCGCGAACACGTTCGCCATGAGGAGGTCGTGATGATCTCCGAGTGGGTTCAACGAGTTGGCGAACCCGATGAGGTCGCACGGGATGAGCCGCGTGCCTTGGTGGATGAGTTGGTAGAAGCTGTGCTGACCGTTCGTTCCGGGCTCGCCCCAGTAGACGGGTGCGGTGTCGCGCGAGACCGGGGTCCCATCGAGCGTCACGTGCTTGCCGTTCGACTCCATCGTCAGTTGCTGGAGGTAGGCGGGGAATCGCTTGAGGTACTGGTCGTAGGGGAGCACCGCGACGGTCTGCGCGCCGAAGAGGTCGGTGTACCAGACCCCCAGTAACCCCATGATGACCGGCAGGTTCTCTTCGAACGGCGCCGTGCGGAAGTGCTCGTCCATCGCGTGGAACCCGTCGAGGAGGTCGCGGAACCCATCCGGCCCTACGGCGATCATCGTGGAGAGGCCGATGGCGCTGTCCATGCTGTACCGGCCGCCAACCCAGTCCCAGAACCCGAACATGTTGTCTGTGTCGATGCCGAACGCCTCAACGCCCTCCGCGTTCGTGCTTACGGCGACGAAGTGGTTCGCGACGGCCGAGGTATCTCGCATCGCCGCGATGACCCAGTCACGGGCGCTCGTGGCGTTCGTGATGGTCTCGAGCGTCGTGAACGTCTTCGAGCTCACGATGAAGAGCGTGCTCGCGGGATCGAGGTCACGAAGAGCTTCCGCCAGGTCGGTCCCGTCGATGTTCGACACGAACCGGAAGGTGATGTCTCGGTCGCTGTAGTGACGGAGCGCCTCATAGGCCATCACCGGTCCGAGGTCCGAACCGCCGATCCCGATGTTCACGACGGCGCGGATCCGCTCTCCCGTGTGTCCTTTCCAGTCGCCGGACCGCACGCGATGCGAGAACGCGGCCATCCGATCGAGGACTTCGTGCACCTGGGCGACGACATCGACCCCGTCGACCATGAGGGTGGCCCCGCGCGGCATCCGCAGCGCGACATGGAGCACCGCGCGATCTTCCGTCACGTTGAGGTGTTCGCCCCGGAACATCGCGTCGATCCGCTCGCGGAGCCCGGCTGCCCCGGCGAGCCGGACGAGGAGCGTGAGGGTCTCGGCGGTGACCCGATGTTTGGAGTAGTCGAGGAAGAGCCCCGCGCCTTCGGCCGTGAGGCGCTCAGCCCGGCCGGGATCCTCGGCGAACAGGTCCCGCAGGTGGCGACCGCCGACCTCCGTGTGATGGCGGGCGAGCGCGGCCCACTCGGCCGTTAGAGGTGGGGTCGGCATCAGTCGCATCCTACCCACGCCCCGGAGGAACCAGGGCCGGTCCGGCCGGCTTCGCCACGACGTGCTGGTCTTAGTGTGGTCGCTGCAGCGGCAGCCGACGCCGTGGGGCGCACGCGTCGATTGCCCAACACTTCAGCCCGCTACCTCAACGGCATTCCTCCTCGCAGCTACCGGTCAGAACACGCGTCGTCATCGTCCGGTATCGACCATCATCGGCATGGTTGGAGTTCGAGGCCCACCCGGGCACGGATCCGGAAGTCACGTCGGGCTGGTCAATGCTTGGTCAACGAGCCGACCAAAGTCAACCGCACCTGGCTTCACTCCCGTGACCCTCCGAATGGACCCTGCACAGCGAAGGCGCAGGCCAGGCCCTGACTCTTCATTTCCTTGACATGGAAGAGGTCGGAGGTTCAAATCCTTCATCGCCCACCACGAAAGCCCCTGGTCACGGTCGGTTCCCCCATCAAGACGCACCACGCTCGCGGCCCGGATCGGAGAGATCATGACGACGAAAAGTGCCCCGAACAGCTTGACCGCTTCGAAGAACATCACGAAGAGGATTTAGGAGCTGGGGGACTGGAGGGGCGAAACCCTCGCCTGGGTTCGCCGGCTCATCCTCGACGCGGACCCTGAGATCCAGGAGGAGTGGAAATGGGAGAAGCCGTCCTCCGGCGGGACTCCGGTCTGGTCCCGTGACGGCGG
>JANXVR010000230.1 GCA_025351565.1 Actinomycetes bacterium | reverse complement strand
CGCGTGGCCGTGCGGCGTGGCCGACAGGACGCCGACTCCATCGCCGCGTTCATCTGCGCGGCGGCCGGCCTGGTCGTCTGGCCCACCTCGCACGCCCTTGCTCTTGACGCCGCGCTCCATGTGCCTGGCCTGGGTCATCTGCTTACCTCTCGCCGATGGGCCTGGTCGGCCCCTGGGATGCGTACCCCGCGCCCGCAAGTTTACGCGCGAGGGGCCGGGGGCCCCACGGGTCGGACGTCTACAGGTGCTTAAGCCGGGATCCACCGAAGGGGATGGGCAGGTTACCGGGCGAAGCGAAGAATCAGGTGCCCTTCTGAACTGACAAGATGGTGGCGGACAAAGCTACCAAGGTGAGCAGAGGGAGCACCTGATTGATGCGAGCATCGCACAGCCTCGACCGGCTGTCAGCGACCTTCGACGACGACCGGCTGATCGACCACGCGGGACTGCTCCTGCCGGCGACGCTCGCGCAGCATCTCGGCGTGGGTAAGCTCGTGGACAAGCACGTCACTCTCGGCGCGGTCGCAGGACGGGCGAACGCGGGCGACAAGGTGCTCACCCTCGTCGCCTCGGCGCTTGCCGGAGGGGACTGCATCGATGATGCAGATGCCCTCCGCGGGGGCGGGACAGGGGCGGTCCTGGGCCACCGGGTGAAGGCGCCGTCTACGCTTGGGACGTTCCTGCGCAGCTTTCGCTATGGCCATGTGCGCCAACTCGACCGCGTCAGCCGAGCACTCCTGGGGAGGGCGTGGGCGATGGGCGCAGGGCCTGGCGCCGAACCGTTCACCTTCGATATCGACTCGTCGATCTGCGAGACCTACGGGCTGCTCAAGGAAGGCGCGAAGCACTACACCTACACGCACGTGCGCGGCTATCATCCACTGCTCGCCGTGGCCTCCGGGACCGGTGACGTCCTGCACGCACGGCTCCGCGGCGGGAACGCGAACACCGGACGAGGGGCCGCGAACTTCCTGACCGAGACGGTTGAGCGGATCCGCGCGGCGGGTGCGACGGGCTTGCTGACGCTGCGTGCCGATTCCGGCTTCTACGCCCACTCGGTCGTGGCCGCAGCCCGCAAGCGCAAGGTCCGCTACTCGATCACTATTCGTCAGAGCGCCCCGCTTCGTCAGAAGATCGAGGCGATCCCAGAGAAGGACTGGACACCGATCCCCTACTGGTGCGAGGGCGGGGCCGATGTCGCCGAGACGGCCTACACCCCGTTCGCCAGCCAACGCGATGCCATTGCAGTCCGCCTCATCGTCCGGCGCGTCCGTCCTACACCAGGCTCCCAGCTTGCGCTCTTCGCGACCTACAGCTACCACGGGTTCGTGACGGACCGCGAGGGGGAGACCCTCGAGCTCGAAGCTGACCACCGCCGTCACGCCGAGGTCGAGAACGGCATCCGCGATCTCAAGTATGGCGTCGGCCTCAACCACTTGCCGTCAGGGAAGTTTGGGGCGAACGGCGCCTGGCTCGCCATCCAGGCAATCGCTCACAATCTCGCGCGCTGGACGGCCCGCCTCGGCTTGGGAGCGGGCATTGTCACGACCAAGACGCTCCGGCGCCGCTTCTTCAGCATACCCGGCCGGCTCACGCGCTCCGCACGTCGGCTCACCCTCCATCTTCCCGCTCAGTGGCCCTGGGCTGCGAACTACCTGGCGGCACTGGTCACGCTGCGAACTCTATCCCCGCCCCGGCCCATCTGACCTGGGGTCACTTCCGGCCCGCTGCTCCCACGACGCGGATGCTTGTCCCAAGCAGGCAAAACGCACGACTCGCGCTGGCCGCAGCACCTGCTTGAGCCACCTTTTTGACACCTCCGACACCCCCACAACCTCCTCGCTGCACCCCTTTCACTGGCCTGAACCGCTTTCCCGCTCAGCCACCTCCTTCGGCGACCATTTCGGTGGATTCGGGGTAAATGCAAGCAGGCGAAGTTGCGGTGCCTGCGCCGCGCAACGTATCATCCCGCCGGGCAGACACGCAGGCGCGTCCCGTATCCGGGCCGCGTCGTCTCGCTATGAACGCAGGAAAACGCGCCCAATGACGAGCATCGAGGTCGACAAGAACGTCCCGGTGGAGATGCGCGATGGCGTGCGTCTCGCTGCCGACGTCTACCGGCCGGCCGGCCCTGCGCAGCACCCGGTCCTGCTCCAGCGCACCCCGTACGGCAAAATGTCCTCCAACACCTTCGGGATGTT
>JANXVR010000184.1 GCA_025351565.1 Actinomycetes bacterium | reverse complement strand
GCGGCTCCTCTTCTTCTCCGTGTCGCTGGTGACGCTCTACATCCTGGGGCCGGGGCTACTCGCGGTCTTCTCGGCGTTCCCGAAGCTGCTGAAGTTGAACCCCGCATGGTTCGTGGTGCTGCTGGCGCTTGAGGCCGGGAGTTTCATCAGCGCGTGGACGCTTCAGAGGCTGGCCTTGCGAACCCACGGATGGTTCGGCGTGGCCACCGCGCAGCTGACGGGGAACGCGGTCAGCCGCGTCCTCCCGGGAGGTGCGGCAGCCGGGAGCGCCGTCCAGTACCGGATGCTGGTGCAGTCCGGCGTAGACCCCGCGCAGGTCGGCGCGGGACTCACGGCGGCCGGGTTGATCTCCACGGGCACGTTGTTGTTGTTGCCCGTACTGTCGCTGCCCGCGGTGATCGCCGGACGCCCGGTTCCCAATGGCTTGGCGCAAGCGGCGTGGCTCGGGCTCGGCGTATTCGTGCTGGCGTTCGCGGCGGGGGCCGTCCTCGTGACCTCCGACGCCGCGCTCCGCGGGATGGGCCGATCCGTGCGCTGGCTCAAACACCACCTGCGCCGCGGACACCAGCGTGATCACGCGCCGGTCGCGAACGACCTGCCCGAACGGCTCATCGCCGAACGCGACGCGATCCTCGACGTGTTGGGCAAGCGGTGGTGGATGGCGCTCCTGGCCTCGCTCGGGAACTGGCTATTCGACTACCTGGCGCTGCTCGCGGTGCTGCGGGCGATCGGCGTGCACCCGCGCCCCACGCTGGTGCTGCTCGCCTACTCCGCCTCGATGGTCCTGGGGATGATCCCCCTCACGCCAGGCGGACTCGGGTTCGTCGAGGCGGGACTGGTCGGGCTGCTCGCGCTGGCCGGCGTCGCCGCAGCGGTCGCGTCCATCGCCGTGCTGGCCTACCGGTTGGTCTCGTACTGGCTGCCGCTCCCGGCGGGCGCGGTGGCAGCGCTCCTGCACCGGCGCCGCTACGGAGGGCGTCCGGTCCTGGATACGGGCTAGGCGGGCGGACCCTCAAGGAGGAACTTCCGAGGCGTCCGAACCTTGATACCCAGATCGTCGCGTTCCATCAGCGAGCCGAAGTCTCGAACGTCGCCGGTCATGAGCACCGCGGCTCCCAAGCCGAGGGCCGCGCCCAGGACATGGGCATCTCCTTCACCCACCAGCCCGATCGCCGACGGATCCGGTTCGCCGGACCACGGCAGCACCTCGACGCGCGCCAGCACCTCCGCCAAGCGCGGCGATGACTCCGGGTGCTTGCGTTCAAGGTTCAGTTCGGCCTCGGCCTTGCATCGAGCGCTGGTGATCAGCCGGACCGGTCCGTCCCCCAACTCCAACACCAGCTCGAACACCGGGCCGCCGAGCGCCATGGAGAACAGCACGTTCGCATCCAGGAAGACGATCGGTGGCGCGCCAGTCACGGGGCCGACGAAGGAAGGCCCCACGTCCCTCGGGCCCGACGCAGCTCCTCCAGGCTCATAGAAGCGCTCCGCTCGAACTCTCGCAGGCGCTCGTCGGTGTAGAGCTCGACCTCGGTGACGTGGGCGGGGGTGAGCACGACGGCGCCGTCGCGGATCTCGACCGTGAGGACGTCACCGTCGGCGAGACCGAGTTGGCGTCGAACGGTAGCCGGCAACGTGATCGAACCTCGGCTCGACACCTGGACGATCGGCTTGGCCGCCATGGTAGCAGTATGTCCGCTATTCCGTAGTTCTGCAATCCCGGCTATCAAGGCGGCCCCTTCGCTCACCACTGGGGAGGGTGAAGACATCATCCGGCTCGGCTCTGACATCCGGCGAGCGATACCGCGCTTTGTACACTCGCCCGCATGACCGACGCGATCATCACGGCCGCGCGAGACATCCTCGATGACTCGCTGAAGGAACTGCGCGTTGCGGTGGTCGGCGCCACTCCCGACGAGCTGAACCGGCGCCCGGCCGGACCGGACACCAACTCGATCGCGGTCCTCGTGGTGCACTCGCTCACCAGCACGCGTTCTTGGTTGAGCGTGGCCATCGGCGCCCCGCTCCCAGAGCGCGACCGAGACGCGGAGTTCGTCACGGTTACCGAGAGCGAGGCGGCGCTGCTCGCGTTCCTGGATCAGATGGCGGGCGAATGCCGCGGCCTGCTCGCCACCGACGCGCCGTTCGACGCCGCCGTGGAGCGCCCGACGCACCCCCGATCGGACGCCCCGGACACGGCACAAGCCGGCTGGGCCCTGCTGCACGCCCTCGAACACCTGCGCGAACACGTCGCCCACACGCAACTCACCCGGCAACTCCTGGCCGCGCGCGGCGCCTGAGCGGCACTACGGGGCCCATTCGTGGACGAGAACGGCGTAGAGCACAAGGTCCACGCGGCCCGGGCCGGTCATCCCGGCCTCGCGCAGCACACCCTCCTGCACGAACCCGAGTCGCTCGGCCACCGCCCGGCTCCGTGTGTTCTCCACGGCGGCCTTGAGCGTCACGCGGTGCAGGCCGACCTCGCCGAACCCGTAGGTGGTCAGCGCGCGGGTCGCGCGCGTGATCAGCCCCTGCCCCTGCGCGTCGGCGGCCAGCCAGTAGCCGATCTCGCCCTCCATGTCCTCCGTGGACCATGACAGCCCGGCCGAACCCACCAGCGCGCCGCCCACGTAGATACCGTTGCCCTCACGATCGTGGTCACGACGGCGAGCCATCTGGATGAACTCGGCGATCTGGGCGGGACCCGCCGTTCGATCAACCCACGGGAGCCACGCGCGGAGATGCTCGCGGTTCGCGTCCACCAGGGCGAAGATCTCCGGGGCGTCGCGCACCGACCACGGCCGCAGCTCGATCCCGTCGCCGAGGTCCAGGAAAAGCTTGCTCATGAGACGGGCGAGGAAGCGGTCCTCTGGCGTTCTTCCTCGACCAGGACTCGGCGGAGCACCTTGCCGATCAGCGTCTCGGGAAGGTCGTCGCGGAACTCCCACTCCTTCGGCACGCGGTAGCCGGCCAAGCCCTGCTCAGGATCCTTGCACCAGGCTCGCAGCTCGTCGGCGGTGAGCGTCTCGCCGGGCTTGGGCACCACGTAGGCCTTGACGCGTTCGCCGGTGGTGTCGTCGGGAAGACCGACCACGCAGACCTTCGACACCTTGGGGTGGAGGTGCAGGACCTCCTCCACCTCGGTGGGGTACACGTTGAAGCCGGAGACCAGGATCATGTCCTTCATCCGGTCGACGATCCGGAAGAAGCCGTCGGAGTCCATCACCGCGATGTCGCCCGTGTGGAGCCAGCCGTTGCGGATCATCTCGGCGGTGGCTTCGGGCTTGCCCCAGTAGCCGAGCATGATCTGGGGCCCCTTGATACAGAGCTCGCCTCGCTCGCCCGCCGGCATCTCGCGGTCGGGGTTCTCCAGATCCACGATCTTGCAGTCCGTGTCGGGGAGCGGGATACCGATGGTCCCGTGGTGCGGCGCCTCGAACGGGTTCACGTGCGTGACCGGCGAACACTCCGTGAGGCCGTAACCCTCGACCAACGTGGCACCCCCGGTGACCTGGCTGAACTTCCGGGAGACGGCCGCCGGGAGCGGCGCCGCGCCGGAGATGCACGCCTTCACCGAGTTCAGGTCGTACTTCGCGATGTCGGGCGCCTCGTTCAACGCGACGAACAGCCGCGGAACGCCGGGGAAGAACGACGGCCGTTCCTTCGCCATCGCCTTCAGCGCCATCCCCAGCTCGAACCGGGGGATCATCACCAGCTTCCCGGCCTGGCTGATCCCGAAGTTCATCGCCACCATCCCGAACGAATGGAAGAACGGGAGGATGCACATCACCCCGTCGTTCCCCCGTTCGAACCCGGAGATGCACGGCGCCACCTGGAGCACGTTGGACACGATGTTGTGGTGGCTCAGCATCGCCCCTTTGCTGAGCCCCGTGGTCCCCCCGGTGTAAACGAACGCCGCGGGATCCGCCTTAGCGTCCACGGCGGCGACCGACGGGACGGCGCCGGCGGCCTTCATCAGGGCCTTCCACCGCTTCACATGCGCGTCCGCGGGGACCGGCGGCCACGGCTTGTCCTCGTGCTTCGCGTCCTTCTTGAACTTGATGGGCGCCAGCACATTCAGCGGGAACTTCATGTAGCCGGTGAGCTCGGTCACGACGACCTCGGCAACCTGGCACTCGTGGGCGACCGCGGTCCACTGCGGGTAGAGCTGGTCCAGGACCACCATCACGCGCGGCGAGGAATCCTTGACCTGGTGGGTGAGTTCGCGGGCGGTATAAAGGGGGTTGTTGCCCACGGCCACGGCGCCCAGCCGGACGGCTGCGTAGTAGGCGATCACGTACTGGGGGCAGTTCGGCAGGAGGAGCCCGACCCGGTCGCCCTTCATCACGCCGAGCCCGGCCAGGACGGCCGAGAAGCGTTCGACCTCCGCCAGCAGCTTGCGGTAGGTAACGTGGTTGCCGAAGAATGCCAGGGCGGGGCTTTCGGGGAACCCCGCGGCGGCGTCGGCCAGGAGCGAGAAGAGCGAGACCTCGGGGTAGGGCTCGAGCGTCTTGGGCACGCCTTCGCGCCACGTCCTGAACCAAGGTCGGTGATCGGTCATGGGCGCATCATTCCATGCACAGCGCCCGGGCGTCCCGACACGGGGCCGCCGTAGGATGACCCGTCGAGAGGGGGTAGACGTGCGTGCGAACGCGCAGGTAAGCGCCAACGTAGAGGAAGATCGGGGTCTGTTCCTGCGCGGGACGCGCCTGATCGTCGCCTACGTGCGCGCACACCCGCGACCCTTCTTGGCATCGGTTGGCGGCGCATTCCTGTTCGCGGTGGCCTCGATCGCGCTGACCGGCGTCCTGGGCGCCGTCACGAACCGCATCCTCACCCCAGCCTTCCAAGGAGGCGTCCACGCCGGCACCATCTGGTGGGGCGTGCTCGCGATCATGATCGCCGGATCGCTCCGCGCGCTGGGGATCATGATCCGCCGCTACTACAGCGGCGTGAGCGGCTCGGCCGTGAGCGCGACCCTGCGCACGCAGATCTCCGACCAGTACCGCGAACTGTCGCTGCACTTCCATCGCGAACAGCCCACGGGCGAACTCTTGGCCCACATGGAGGCCGACGTGGAGGCCGCCGTGGACGTTCTCTATCCGGTGCCGTTCGCCATAGGCGTCATCTTCCTGGTGCTGTTCGCGATGATCGCGCTGCTTGCCACCGACCCGTTCCTGGCACTGATCGGGTTCCTGCTGTTCCCCTCGCTGGCGTTCATGAACCGGAACTTCGCCAAGCGGATGGAGGGGCCGGCGGCACGGGCGCAGGAGCGGATCGGCGAAGTCAGCGCCGTGGCGCACGAATCCATCGACGGCGCGCTCATCGTGAAGACCCTGGGCCGCGAGGATGCCGAGACCGAGCGCCTGCACGAGAAGGCCGAAGCGCTCCGCAAGGAGCGCGTGACCGCCGGGTTCGTTCGTGCCGGGTTCGAGCCGGCGCTCGAGGCGCTCCCCGCGCTCGGCACGGTGTTCCTTCTGGCCGTCGGCGCATGGCGGGTCTCCACGGGCGCCATCACGAAAGGGGACCTCATCGCGTTCGTCACGCTCTTCGGATTGCTGGCGTGGCCGATGCGATTCGTCGGGTGGATCTTGTCCGAGCTCCCCCGGTCGGTGGTCAGCTACGCCCGTCTCCAACGGGTCTTCGAGGAACCCGTAAAAGTCGAGCCTCCGGCCCATCCGGTGCAGCTGCCGGAAGGCCCGCTGGGGATCGAGGTCCGGGGCGTCACGTACGGCTTCGGCGACCAGGAGGTGCTCCGCGGCGTCACCCTCGACATCCCCGCGAACCAGTCCGTTGCCCTGGTCGGGCCGACAGGCGTTGGGAAGTCCTCGCTGGCCCAGCTCATGGTCCGTCTGGACGACCCCGCGAGCGGCGCGGTCCGGATCGGTGGCGTGGATCTGCGAACCGCCGATCCCGGAGCGCTCCACGATGCCACGGCGATCGTGTTCCAGGAGAGCTTCCTGTTCGCGACGAGCATCCGGAACAACATCGCGCTGGAAACAGGGGCCAGCGACGAAGAGGTGGAACGCGCCGCGAAGCTCGCGCAGGCCGACCGTTTCATCCGGAACCTGCCCCGCGGCTACGACACCGTGGTCGGGGAGCGCGGTCACACCCTCAGCGGGGGGCAGCGCCAGCGCGTAGCGCTGGCGCGGGCGTTGATCCGCCGGCCGCGCCTCATGATCCTGGACGACGCGACGAGCGCCGTGGACCCGACGATCGAAGCCGAGATCCTCGGCGCTCTCCGCCGTGAGCTTGCCACCACCCTTGTGGTGGTCGCCTACCGGCTCTCAACCATCCGGCTCGCCGACCGCGTCCTCTACCTTGAGCACGGGCGCGTGGTGGCGGACGGCTCGCACGAAGGGCTCCTGGCCACCGTGCCGGGCTACGCAGCGATGATCCGCGCGTACGAGAAGGGGCGGGGATGAGCACTACCGCCCCGCCGGCCACCGACGTCGCGGCGCGCGACGCCGCCGAGGAACTTGCCGTTCCCGAGCACCTTAAGAGCGCGTGGAACGTCCTGAAGCTCGGCATCAACGGTTCGCCGGAGCTCCGCTCGGGCCTCTGGCTCACGGTGGTGGTCTCGCTCGGCGTCACCGTGTCCGCGCTCGTCACGCCGGTCCTCATCCAGAAGATCTTCGATAACGGTTTCACGCACGGGTCCTTCCACGCTGCCTATGTGCTGCGCATCTGTGCCGTGGCGCTTGCCCTGGTGGTTCTCTCCTACGTGGCCGGGCGGGCCGCCGCGCGACGGCTCGTGCGTGCATCCGAGTCGGCCCTGATGAACCTGCGCGTGAAGACGTTCGCCCACATCCACGGGTTATCCATCGCGGAGCAGTCAGAGGAGAAGCGCGGCGTGTTCGTTGCGCGAGTGACTGCCGAT
>JANXVR010000173.1 GCA_025351565.1 Actinomycetes bacterium | reverse complement strand
GGAACCCGACGCGTCACGATCGTCGGGGTGACGTCCAACCCGGACGCGGTCTGGGTGACCCAGCAGGCGCGGAACCTGTCGATGGACGGCGAGCTCGAAGGTGTGTTCTTCCTGATCCGCGACCGTGACTCGAAGTTCACGGCTTCCTTTGACGAGGTCTTCAGATCCGAGGGAGCCGTGGTCATCAAGACCCCCGTACGCTCCCCAAAGGCGAACGCCTTCGCTGAGCGGTTCGTCGGCACCTTCCGACGCGAGGTGACCGACCATGTGCTCGTGCTAAGTCGGAACCATCTCCTCAAGGTCGCCCTCGCGTTCCAGGACCACTACAACTCCCACAGACCCCACCGAGGGATCGACCTTCAGGCTCCCGAGAGCATCGGATCAGCACCTGAACCGATCCTAGTCGGTGAGATCCGACAGCAGAAGGCGGTCGGTGGTTTGATCTTCGAGTACCACGGTGCGGCTGCGTAATGGAACCGACTTTCCGACCCGCACAGGCTTCGGATCCAGAGCGAGCGACCGACAAGCGCAAGGCCGACAAAGGCGCGTCATCGTGCTGTGGGTGCCGCATTGCTGAATGACGCTTCTTGCCTGCCGCCAGCGCATCGTTAGAATGTCGCGATGATTGGCGCGTGATCGCTCGCGTCGGTGAAGCCTGCGCTCTGGCAGGACTCGAGTTTGGCTGCGAGGGTTCTCGATGCGAACACGTGATCGTCTGAACGTGAGAGAGGCAATCGACAGGAGATGTCTTGCGCGGTCATGCGATGATGCCTCTTCGTCTGCGAGCAAAGGGGATTGTGGTGACAGGGGACACGAGGGCCAAGGAAGCAGAGCGGGGAAACCGGATGGTGGAGGTACGGGTCCGATTCTGGACCGATGAGATTGCAGACGGCGGAAGGGGCATGATCCTGCCGAAACACATCTGGGATACCGGTGTCGTGGACATCGCGCGCAACAAATCCCACGGCATCGTCCCCGGAAACCCGGTCCCGTTCAACAGCATCGCTGAGCTTCCAAGCAAGCTCGAGAAGCTGTTCATCGAGCAGGGGATCAAAGTGCACCTCAACAGGCGGGCGAGGAAGTACATCGTTGATGATTGACACCTCGGTTCTCATCTGACTGCCCCGAGATGCCCGGGAACCAGATCGTTACCGCCGCTCGCCGCGCTAGCTCCGGATCCTGTCGAGTGCATGGATGAAGTCGGGGTTAGCCTGGGCGTGCGGCAGCGTTTCCTTCGCGAGCCTCCAACCCTCCGCACCGCTCACACCGAGCCTCTTGACGAGATACGCCGCCGCTACGGCAGGCGTGCGTCGCTCCCCTTTCACACAATGGATGAGAACGCTCTTGCCCTCCTCGCGCCAGGAGCACACCTGTTGGGAGAGGTCGCGTAGCAGGAAGAGGAGATTGAGGT
The DNA here is from genome assembly GCA_025351565.1 of Actinomycetes bacterium. Lineage (GTDB taxonomy): Bacteria > Actinomycetota > UBA4738 > UBA4738 > HRBIN12 > JANXVR01. The sequence continues at coordinate 2,075 of JANXVR010000173.1, read as the reverse complement.
TCTCGCCTTCTCGATCGATGAGCCAGGGAGAGACCCTGACGCCATCCCCCGGTGTGTCATCGCGTCCCACACGACAGAGCGAAACGATGACGTCGAACTGCGTGGCTTCCTCGAGCGCAGCGAACCCCCCAACCCAGACATCGTCCCCCTCGCGTAGGCGAGTCGCTGCGGGCCCGAGACCGCCTGGACTATAGACCGCCGCCATCGACTCGATCTCGGGCCACGCTGGCTCGCTCGGTGAACCGCCCTGCGCAGAGAGCACCGCGAGGCGTACGAGGTCGCGCACGTCATAGCCGGGCCAGCCGTGCAAGATGCTCGTCCACTCCTGGGGGAAGGCGGAGGCCCCGAAACGTGCGCCGAGCAGGGAGCCCGCGATCGCGGCGGTCGTGTCGGTATCCCCTCCCATGGCGATGACGCGGCGAAGGGCGTGGTGGGTGAAGACGCAGGCCATCGTGTCCTCATCGCTCATCTCGGGACCTCTGCAAACCCGATGCGCGGCTTGCAGGGCAGTGACGACGTAGCCGCTGTTCCCAAGGTCGGATCCGTGACCTCGCTCAGCCTCGCGCAACCATTTCGACCATCGATCTCGGGCGGCCGGTGACAGCAGCTCCAGCCCTTCGTAGATCCCGAAAGGGTTGTCCTCCCGTACGGCACGATCGATCGCGACGCACCAGAGCACACAAGCCTCGGCCGCGAGTGGGTCGCCATGCGTGAGGTGAGAGATCGACGAGGCCGCATCAGCGATCGCGGCGTCATCGCCCAGGTGCGCGAGCGCAACGGCCGCTGTTCGCATGAGGCTGCCATTGCCCGCGGAACTGTCCGGGCGTCGCTTGGACCGATCCGAGGCCGCGGCCATCAGCTCATTGGGTGACGTGACGGCGCCGAGGACCGATCGTGTCTGAACGCCGACATCCTTCGGATCTCCTCGGAACCAGGCAAGGAACCGCTCGCCGACGGCCAGGGGGTCGGTTGAACCGGTAGCAGTTACCTCGGCGACGCAGATCGCCATCTGCGTGTCGTCGGTCCATTCCCCCGGCTCCCACCCGAACCGGCCGCCGCCGACCATCTCTGGTTCTGGGCTGCCTGGACCGAACTCGTAGGGCGCCCCAAGCGCGTCACCTACCGCGAGGCCGACAAGTGCCCCAGCGGCACGGTCGAGCTGCTGGGGAGTGAGTCTAGGTCTCATGACGGACACGCTAGCAGCGGAGTCTGACCCTGGTGAGGTCATCCCGTGGACTCGGCCGAGTCGATCGTTATTCGTCTCCCAGCGATATCACGCGAGACCGTGGGAACCGCAACAACCAGCATCGATAGGAGTTCGGTGCGTGCGGTGTTAGCAGGAGTGCTCGAACACTAGCCGGTGTTCGGGATAGCCCTCACCGCTTCAACCGTGGGCCCACGCGGCGATCGCGGCCGAACCGATGCTCCCGCACGTCCACACGATTGCGTCGAGCACCCTCAAGGCAGACACCTCCTCGAGCCCTGGCAGGTCGTGCTGCAGAGACCGTAAGCGAACGACGAGGTCAGGTCTCGACCGGAGTGCAGCGCGATACGCCGACCAGTAGGTGGTGCCGGGCGACAACCTCATGGCATCCTGAACAACGCCATGGTGACAGGAACGATGAATGAGGCTGCGTCCGCGTCTCCAGGGGCCGGGGCGTTCACGATCGCCCGCTCTTCGACGGTGATGAAGGGCAGGATGAGCGCGTTGTAGTCGACATCGAGGATTATCGCCAGGGTCCGCAGGAGCGGATAGGCACTGCCGGCGTGGGCGGGACTCTACCGATACTCGGCTCCTCGACGCTCGACATAGGCACACTCGCCCGACGGAGCGTGCGAGGCGATCGCTTCCGCAACGTGCTCGAGCGTGCATCCCCTCATGATGCTGTCGGTGAGCCATCGCCGACGTGTGTCGTCCATGTGGTACGTCCTGCTCATCGGTCTCGCGTTAGCACCGGCTGAGCGCCTTCGACGGGATCAGTCAGAAGAAGGCTGCGATGACGCTGATGCTCCTTTGGAGGAGCCGCGGCGTCGAAGTGAGCGACATGTCCGGATGCGACGTCGCGGTCGATGTC
>JANXVR010000165.1 GCA_025351565.1 Actinomycetes bacterium | reverse complement strand
CGGCCCGAAGGGCCGGCGCCGTTCGATGCTGCAGGAAGGTTAGGTGTGGCTATCCGCCCCAGGGACCCCAGCCACCACTGCGGACCATACGCATCGTCACCATGATGTTGGCGCGGGCGTTGAACGCCGACCAGCCCTTGAACCCGTACGTGAGCGCACGGTTGGGCCAGTAGGGCCGCATGTGCTGGTAGATGCCCTCAGCTCCGCTGGAGTTGTAGGCGTGGGGATCGAATCGGGACTCCCGGAAGGCGATGGCGAGTGCCTTCGCCGATCCGCCCGGCACCGACCAATGGTGGGCGGCGCAGGTGATGAGTCGCTTCACCTGCTTGGTACCCGCTCGCCAGTCGATCGGGCAGACCTGGGAGTTGACGTACTGGTATCGCCGCGAACCTCCGATCGGCGCCGCCTTCGCGGGGAAGGCAGGGAAGAGGGAAAGCACGGCGATGATGGAGAGCGCGGTCACGGCGTGACGGCGCGTCCGGGTGAGATGGGTCATAGATAGATTCACCCCCGAGGTGGGCGGAGCTGGACGCTGCGCCCTGGCGAGCGGCCCGATGAACGATTCACCGGCGCCGATCGACCCGCGGTAGGTCGTGGGTGGTTGCATCACCTCCTGGGTTAGATGGGTATATGTGTGACCTACTGTCCGCTCCAACTGCACCAACCCTGCCACCCGCGCACGGGCGCACGCCGACCAGCCCTGGGAAGGTGGGAAGCGCGCGTGCACGCGGAAGGGAACGGATGGAACCGTTCGGTGCGGACCTGAACACCCTAGCCCGGCCCTCTGACATGTGACAACTGCGGTGTGACTTCGGGTCACATCGGGCCGGGGACGGTCACAGGAGGTCGGGCCCGTACCATGGCGGCATGGGAAAGGTTCTGTTGGCCGCCCCGAGAGGGTATTGCGCGGGTGTCGACCGCGCAGTGGAAGCCGTCGAACGCGCGCTGGTCAAGCACGGGACTCCCGTCTACGTCCGGAAGCAGATCGTGCACAACCTGCACGTCGTGAAAGACCTGGAAGCCAAGGGCGCGATCTTCGTCGAGGAGGAAACCGAGGTGCCCGAGGGCGCTGTGGTGGTGCTCTCAGCCCACGGCGTGGCCCCGGAGGTCTATGCGAACGCCGCAGCCCGCGGCCTTCAGGTCATCGACGCCACCTGCCCGCTGGTCACGAAGGTGCACGTCGAGGCGCGACGGTTCGCTTCGCAGGGGCACACCATCGTGCTCATCGGGCACGCCGGGCACGAGGAGGTGGTGGGAACCACCGGTCAGGCGCCCGAGCGGACCATCCTGGTCCAGTCCCCGGAGGAGGCCCGTACCGTCCAGCTTCCCGACACCGGGCAGATCAGCTACCTGACGCAGACCACCTTGAGCGTGGACGAGACCGAGGAGATCCTCGCCCTCCTGCGGGAGCGCTTCCCGACCTTGGAGGGACCGCCCAGCGACGATATCTGCTACGCCACCCAGAACCGCCAGGACGCCGTGAAGGTCATCGCCCCGCGGGTCGACGTGATGCTGGTGATCGGCAGCCAGAACTCCTCCAACTCCAATCGGCTGGCCGAGGTGAGCAAGGAGCGCGGTACCCCCGCCTACCTGGTGGACGACGACGGCGATGTCGATCCTGCGTGGTTGGAAGGAGCCGAGGTGGTCGGCCTCACCAGCGGTGCCAGCGCACCCGAGTGGCTCGTCGCGAACATGGTCATCTTCCTGGCCGCCCGCGGGTTCGACGAACTTGAAGAGGTGACCGTGGTCGAGGAGGGCGTTCGCTTCAGTCTGCCTGCAGGCGTCCGAACCCTGCCGCTGCGGCCCGCCTGAGCATCGGCGCGAGTCAGTTCCAGGCGCTGAACTGGTCGCGGTCTTCGTCGGGCTCTTCGTAGTTGACCGATACGAGCGTGGTGGTCGCCTCCACGCCGGGGAGGGCGTGGATCTGCTCCAGGATCACGCCGCTCGCGACCTCCCAGGGCTGGGCGACGCACACCAACAGGTCGTACTCGCCGGAGAGCACCGCTACGCCGGAGACGTCCTGGAAGTCGGCCATCCGTTCGACCAGGCCCGCCGCGGCTCCCACCTGCGCCTTGATATGGACGAAACACACGTTCGGGATGGGAACGGGAGAGGACGTCCCGCCCCAGCCGGCTAAACCGACCCGGTCTGCGGGAACCACGAGCGCGGTGTTCGTTCGAACGATCCCTTCGATGGCGTGGATGCCGGCGAGGATCGAGTTGGCGATCTGGGCGAGATCCGGGCCCTCTAGGAGCGCGAGCACGTCCCACTCGCCGACCACGGTCACGGCCTTGCGCACGCCCGGTGTGGTGGCGAGGCGGGTCATCACGGGGGAGATCTTCCCTGGTTCGACCTGGATGTAGATGTAAGCGTCCATGGCGTCGGCTCCTGATCGTCGGGTGTGCGTGAAAGCAGGCTAGGGCCGGGTCGGGGTGGATACAACCGTTTCGCGGAAGCGTCAGGGCTGGAGCGCGGCGGCGGGTCCGGCGCAGAGAGCGAGCAGCTCGTCTTCGCCGTCTTCCGGGCCGACCGAGATCAGGCGATCGCCCTCGGTCAGGACGAAGCTAGCCCGGGGGCGGTAGATCCAGCGTGCTCCCCGCTGGACGGCCAGCACGAACATGCCGGTCTCGGTCTCCAGGCGAAGGTCCTTCAGCGATCGTCCGGCTGCCGGCGCGCCGGCCTCCACCACGGTCTGGGCGGAGGTCTCCTCGGTCTCCTCCAGCGCCATCTGCACGACGGGGTGGAGCGGTTCGCCGTGCTCGACGTACCAGGTCATGTCTCGCGCGGCGTCGCACATGTACTCCGAGGCGCTGGCCAACCGGAGCAGGCCGCGGAGCTCGTCGGGGTCGCGAGCCTCTGGCGCCGCGCGAAGCACCCACGATTCGAGTTCGTCGTGCAGGGTGTCCGAACGTGCCTCCATGGCCCCGACCTCGGACGCCAGGGAGCGGTTGTTGAACAGGATCGAGGCGTAGGCGAGCCCGACGGCGGCCTCCGCGAGGTCCTTCAGCTCGACCAGGATGTCGACGGCCCTGTCGAGTTCGGACAGTGGGGGGGCGTCGTCGCCGGGTGCTGCGGGCTGCGTCGGCGCTCCGGCCACCTCACGGACCAGGTTGAGTCCCTCCTCGGGCCCGCGAACCAACAGCACGTCGCCGACCGAGACGATGTCGTCGGGTCCGGGGTCGAACTCCCAGTCCAGGCCCGAGCGGATCGCCATGATCCACATGCCGGTCTCCGTGGGAAGGGAGAGATCCCGCAGCGTCTGCCCGGCGCCGGGCGCGTCGTCCCGGACGCGCACCCGGCCCGTGATCTCGTCGGCGTGACGAAGGTCCGGTCGCAGGGCATCGGGGATGCCCAGCCTGGCGGCCACCACGCGGGCGATGTCGGACGCCGCGTCACCGATGCCCTCGATCGCGCCCGCGATCCACAGCACCCCGGCCATGCCCTCGGCGTCCTCTGGGCTCCGCGCGGCGAGCATCGCCATCATGCGGAGGCTGCGGAGGTGTTCGCGCATGCGTTCCTCGATGCGCTCGACCTCCTGCGCCAGCTTCTCCTCGTTGAAGAAGACGGCCGCGTAGGCCAGGTCGACCATCAGCTCGGATTCGTCCTTGAGTTCGACGAGGAGTTCTTTGACGTTCTTGGGTTTGTCGTCAGCCATGGGCATTCACGCCAAGCAGGAGGATAACCAGTACGAGGCACAACACGCCAGCCAGGTCCATGACGGCCGAGCTGATGGGGATGGCGTAGTTATCCGGATCCCAGCCGAACCGGAAGGTGGCGATCGCGCTGTAGTAGGCGACCGCGCAGCTGATGACGGTGGCCAGGAATCCCGCCAGGAGGCTGATGGCCAGCATCGTCAAGAGCCCCGGCGTCCGCGTGTGGGTGAGCACGGCTACGAGATTCGCCGAGAAGCCCACCATGAAGAAGACCGAGGCGGCGAACACGAAGTTGATCGCGATATCGACCCAGGCGAGCATCTGCGGGATGGGCCGGGGCTCGATGAGTCCCAGGTGGAGCTTGGAGCTGATCCGGGAACTGAGGATCCCGCTCAGCGCGTTCGTGTCCTCCAGGAACGGGGGCACGAGGATCAGCAGTGCGGGCAGCGCTTGCAGGGGAGCGACCCTGCCCTCCAGGACGGAGCCGGCGACCAGGTCGATCGTGCCCGCGACGAAGAGCACGACGATCGACTCGCGCACGATGCGCCCTACCATCGGATCCTTCGAGGCGATGCCGCGGACGGTCTCGATCAGACAGAACGCGCCGGCCACGGCGGCGAACCACGGGGCGAGCCGC
>JANXVR010000148.1 GCA_025351565.1 Actinomycetes bacterium | reverse complement strand
GCCACGTCGGCATCTACGTCGGTGGCGGGATGATGATCGATACGGATCACCCTGGTGTCGGCGGAGAGGTCAACTACCGAAGCATCGACGGTTTCATCCCCTCCTTCGTGTACGGCGGCCGTATCTCCGGCTAGGCGGCCGCTGTAGGTGGAAGGAAAAGTCTCCCTGGCTAGGACGACGTGAGCGCAGAGCGCCGAAACGTCTGAGGCCAGACTCCACGGTCAGAGGCGAGATCGAGGCAGGCACCGCGCATGTGGATGCTCTGGCCCGCCTCCCGGCTCAACAGTCGAGCGCTCCCGAGATTCACCGCGAGCCCGAGCGAGGCGACGGCACCCCCGGGCAGCCAGAACCTCGGAGCGTTGAAGGCCAAAGCTGTGCCGCCCGCTCCGCGGATGACTGCTCGATCGGATGGTAAGCCTCGCGATGGCGAGCCCTGCTTTCGCTTTGTTCCGACGCTTCCGCGGCGGCTTGCCTCGCGGCCTCTTCTTCGACACCCGCATCGAGATGCGTCCCTACAGGACCGTCGATGAACCCCCTCATACGACGGAGCCTAGTAGCTGGAACTCAGGAGGCAGCTTCATCTAACGCAGCGGTATTAGGACTCGATGTCGGGATAGATCACCGCGTTCTCCCCCGCTGTTCCTTCCATCATGTCATACCCCCTATGGGTATGGTTATCCATGCCCCGCACGCGACCCTTGACGCTTGAGGGCCACCAACGTAGGCCCGACCAGCCTGGACACCGGGGGCTCACCGACCCGCCTCGGCACTAAGGATCCGTATACCCTTGAGGGGTATATCGGTGGACACGGAGGGAAAGATGAAGGACCACTCGGGACACGATCACGCTGAGGCCCTGGCTCATCCGGGAGACACGATGGAGGCCCGTGAGGAGAGCGAGGTTGAGCCCGCCGAACGCAGCACGACTTCCATGGGGCACACCGATCACAACATGGGTGCCGAAGCAACCGCACAGAACCCCCACGACGCCATGGGCCACGGCGGCCATGCAGGGATGTCGATGGCGTCGATGGTCCGCGATATGAGGAACCGATTCCTCGTCGCGATCATCCTCTCGGTCCCGATCCTCTTCTGGTCACGGATCGGACGAGACGTACTCGGCTTCCAGCTATCCGCTCCGTTGGGTATGCGTGACGATGTGTTCCAGCTCCTGCTCAGCATCCCCGTCGTCTTTTACTCGGCGTGGATCTTCTTCTCCGGCGCGGTGCGTGCACTGCGCGCCCGAACACTCGACATGATGGTTCTGGTCGCCGTCGCGGTCGGCGCGGGGTGGATCTACTCACTGGTGGTCACATCGACCGGCGGCGGAGACGTCTTCTACGAGGCCGTCACGGTACTCACTTCGTTCGTGTTGCTGGGCCACTGGTTCGAGATGCGCGCACGCGGCGGTGCGAACGACGCCATCCGCAAACTCCTCGACCTGGCACCGCCCATGGCACTCGTTCTGCGGGACGACAAACCCGTTGAGATCCCGACCTCCGAGGTCGTGGTCGGGGATCTCCTGTTGATCCGTCCGGGCGCGAAGATACCCGTAGACGCCGTGGTGACGGAGGGCACGGGCGACGTTGACGAATCGATGGTCACGGGCGAGAGCCTGCCCGTGGGGAAGAGCCCGGATTCAGAGCTGATCGGTGCGACGATCAACACGAACGGGTCCCTTCGAGCGCGAGCCGTGAAGGTCGGCTCGGATACCGCCTTGGCTCAGATCGTGAAGTTGGTCCAAGAGGCGCAGAACTCGAAGGCGCCGGGCCAGCGGCTGGCCGACCGTGCTGCTTTCTGGTTGGTCCTTCTCGCCCTGGTCGGTGGAGGCCTCACGTTCGCGGTGTGGAGGCTTGCCGGGAGCACAACTTCTCAGGCGATCCTGTTCGCGATCACCGTGGTCGTGGTCACGTGTCCGGACGCTCTTGGGCTCGCGACGCCGACGGCGATCATGGTCGGTACCGGGCTCGGTGCGACCCGGGGCATCCTGTTCAAGAACGCGATGGGGTTGGAGAGCGCCGCTCGGATCGAGATCGTTGTGATGGACAAGACCGGAACCCTTACCAAGGGAGAACCAGAGGTGACCGACGTCATCGTCGAGGGCATGGCCGAAGACGAGATGCTCGGTCTGGCGGCAGCGGTGGAGCGAGAGTCCGAGCACCCACTGGCTCAAGCGGTGGTCACCTACGCGGGTCCCTCGGACGGAAGTCGCGCCGAAGCATTCGAGAACGTGCCGGGCAAAGGCGCCGTCGCCACTGTGGATGGGCGCAAGGTTGCCGTGGGCAATCGCCCACTCATGGAACGCGAGGGCGTCGACCTAGGATCGATGGAGGATCGGCGACGCGAACTCGCCGACGGAGGCCGCACGGCTGTGATCGTCGCGGTCGACGGGCGAGTCGCCGGTCTCATCGCGATCGCGGACGCACCGAGACCGACGGCAGCGGCCGCAGTCGCGGCGCTGAAGTCGGCAGGTGTTGAAGTCGTCATGCTGACCGGGGATAACGAAGCCACTGCGCGCCGCATCGCGAGCATCCTCGGGGTAGACCGGGTGATCGCGGAGGTGCTCCCCGGCGACAAGGCTTCGAAGATCGCCGAGCTTCAGGCTGATGGTTCGAAGGTCGCCATGGTCGGCGACGGCGTGAACGACGCGCCGGCGCTCGCGAGCGCGGACCTGGGGATCGCGATCGGAGCCGGGACTGATGTCGCGATCGAGACGGCGGATGTCGTGCTCATGCGGTCGGACCCGCTCGATGTTGCGACGGCCCTTGCGATCGGGCGTGGAACGCTCCGGAAGATGCGGCAGAACCTGGGCTGGGCGGTCGGCTACAACGCCATCGCGATCCCGATCGCCGCTGGCGTGTTCCAACCAAGTCTCGGGCTGGTCCTTCGTCCGGAGATCGCTGCGCTATCGATGTCTGGCTCGAGCTTGATCGTCGCGGTGAACGCCCTCTTGCTGAAACGGCTCCGACTCCCTGGCCGCGGCGACGCATCCCAAGGCGACCGGTGATCAGACCCGATCTTCGTTCTGGTCCTGACCCACATCTCGGCACCACGCGCCCTTCGCAACGACTTCACACGCGGTACCTACCGTATGTCTCGTATTAGATCGGAAGGAGGCGAGATAATGGGATAGGAGGCCGCGGATGGCAGGGGCAGCGTTTGCAGGCGCGAGCGCCACGGACAAGGCATCCATGCGAACGGAGGGATCACCATGATGTGGGGTTGGAACGACGCAGGCTGGGCCGGCTGGTCGCTGATGTCGCTGATGATGCTCATCTTCTGGGGCGGCCTCGCGGCCATTGTCGTCTGGCTGATCCGGCAACCGCAGCGCTCCGGCGGAGACAGCAAGCCCTCGGCGATCTCGATGCTCGAGGAGCGCTTCGCCCGCGGAGAGATCGACGAGGAGGAGTTCCACAAGCGACGCGACACGCTCCGCCAGGCATCGGGCAGGAAGTGATGACGATGCGCGGCTTCTCGCCGCAGACAGACGAGCTGGAGAAGCGGCTCGCCAAGATCGAGGGTCAGGTGCGCGGGCTACGGCGCATGGTCGCCGAGGACGCCTACTGCATCGACCTCCTCACGCAGGTCAACGCGGCGACTGCGGCGCTGCGAGCCGTGGGAATCGGGCTCCTCGACGGCCACGTTCGCCACTGCGTACGTAACAGCCTCATCGGCGGGACCGATGGGGACGAGCAGGTCGACGAGCTCGTGGCCGCGGTCGCGCGGTTCGCCGGCCGCTGAGGGAGACACGGGTCAGTTATGACAGGGATGCAGATTGCGGTCACCGCAGCCGGCCCCGTGCTGATCGCGGCGCTGGCATGGTTCTTCTTCGGCCCGAGAAAGGCCGGCCGGGCGGAACGCAAGGGCGCTATCCAGGAGGTCCTGGTCCGTGTCCAGGGCGGCTACTCGCCGAACGTCATCCACAGCGAGCAGGGAGTTCCGTTGCGCCTCATCTTCGCTCGCGAGGAGACCGGGGAGTGCTCGTCCCGCGTCGTGTTCCCGGACTTCGGTGTGTCGGCATCGCTGCTGGCGTTCGCCTCGACGGCGGTCGACCTGATGCCGGCGCAAGCTGGCACGTTCGGCTTCGCCTGCGGCATGAACATGATCCACGGCACACTCGTGGTCGAGCCTGCCGCGGGAGACGGCAACAGCTCGGCGCACGCGATGGCGAACATGGCGGTGGAACCGGCTCCCGCGAACGCGGGCGACGACGAGGATGAGGTCGAGGACGCTGAGGCACGCGGCAGACGCGAGGAGATCATCGATCTCTCGCGCCGCGTCGCCGTCGGCGCCGTGCTGACGCTGCCGGTGCTCGTCGCCGTCATGGCACACAGCGTGTTCAAGGCGGGATGGGTTCCCGACGTCCTCCTCAACCACTGGGTCCAGCTCGCCCTCATCGCGCCGGTCATGTTCTATACGGGCTGGCCTATCCACCGAACGGGCTGGCTGAGCCTGGCGCACCGGTCTGCCGAGATGAACTCGCTCATCGCCATCGGGAGCTCGGCCGCATTCCTTTACAGCACGGTCGTGACCGTCGCACGCGGCCTGTTCCCGCCCGATCTGCGCTCGGTCTACTTCGAGGCCGTCGGCGTCATCCTGACGCTCATCCTGCTCGGGCGCCTGTTCGAAGCGCGGGCCAAGGCGGGGACCGGCGAGGCGATCCGCAAGCTGATCGGGCTCCAGCCGCGGACGGCCCGGGTGATCCGCGGCGACCGCGAGGAAGAGATCGCCATCGCCGACGTCCAGGTCGGCGACATCTTCGCGGTCCGTCCCGGTGAGAAGGTCCCCGTCGACGGCGAGGTCGTGGACGGCCATTCAACAGTGGACGAGTCGATGATCACGGGCGAGCCGATGCCGGTCACCAAAGAACAGGGGTCGGTGGTCATCGGCGCGACCATCAACCAGACCGGGGCCCTGCGCGTTCGCGCGACCAAGGTCGGGCGCGAGACGATGTTGGCGCAGATCATCGATCTGGTGCGCCAAGCGCAGGCGACCCGGGCGCCGATCCAGCGCCTTGCCGACCTCGTCGCCTCCTACTTCGTCCCCGTAGTGGTCTTCATCGCCATCGCGACCTTCGTCGTCTGGTTCGACGTCGGCCCGCACCCGGCTCTGACCTTCGCGCTCGTCGCCTCCGTAGCCGTCCTCATCATCGCCTGCCCCTGCGCGCTGGGGCTGGCGACGCCACTTTCGATCATGGTGGCGACGGGCAAGGGTGCCGAGCGCGGCATCCTCATCCGCTCCGCCGAGGCGCTGGAGACCCTGCACCGGGTGCGAACGGTGATCCTCGACAAGACGGGGACCATCACTCGCGGCCACCCCGACCTGACCGACATCGTCGTGGCCGAGGGATGGTCCGAGGAAGAGGTGCTGCGCCTCGCGTCCGCCGTCGAGCGCCTCTCGGAGCACCCGCTCGCCGCGGCGATTATTGCTGGCGCCGAGGCACGGGGTTTGTTCCCATCCGAGGCGGCCGATTTCGACTCGGTGACCGGCCTCGGCGTGCAGGGCACGGTGGAGGGGCGGGCGGTGCTGGTCGGCACCGCATCATTCCTCGCCGGCCGCGGCGTGGATGTGGCCCCGCTCGGAGCGTCCGCAGAGCGTCTCGGGACCGAGGCCAAGACCGCGATCCATGTCGCCATCGACGGCCGGCCGGCCGGCGTCATCGCCGTTGCCGACACCGTCAAGCCGGAGAGCAAGCGTGCCATCGCTGCCCTCCATGCAGCCGGGGTCGCAGTCGTCATGATCACCGGCGACAACCGCCGCACGGCCGAGGCGGTGGCCCGGTCGGTCGGGATCGAGCGCGTCCTGGCCGAGGTGCTTCCCGAGGACAAGGCGGCCGAGGTGCGCCGTCTCCAAGCCGAGGGCCGGCGTGTCGCCATGGTCGGCGACGGCATCAACGATGCCCCGGCGCTCGCTCAGGCCGATGTTGGGATCGCCATCGGCACCGGAACCGACATCGCCATCGAGGCGGCCGACGTGACCCTCATCTCCGGGGATCTCGGCGGCATCGTGACCGCCCTCGATCTCAGCCGCTCGACGATGCGGAACATCCGCCAGAACCTGGTCTTCGCCTTCGGCTATAACACCGTCGGCATCCCCATCGCGGCCGGCGTCCTCTATCCGTTCATCGGGCTGCTGCTCAGCCCCATGATCGCCGCCGGGGCCATGGCGCTCTCGTCGCTGTCGGTGGTCGGCAACGCCAACCGTCTGCGTCGATTCCGTCCGCGGCCGATGGGAGCGGCGCGGCCAGTCCGCGCCTCGGTCCGCGTCGAGGTTCCAGAGCGGCGGACCGAACCGGCCGCCGGTGTCGACCCGGTCTGCGGCATGCACGTGACCGAGGCTGATGCGGCCGCGCGCGAAGTCGTCGACGGCCCGGTCGTGCTCTTCTGCTCCGAGAGCTGCCATCAACAGTTCCTCGCCAACAAGGCCGGCGGTGCCGAGCCGGCGCAGGTGGGCAAGCCTCGGCACACGGCCGCTGGGCCCCCCGATCCTGATCCGAGTCCTCTATCGCCGCAGGCTGAGGGCGGCGGACGCTCGACTCATCACGAACACAGGAGGTAGTGCAATGGAGCAGCTGCTCTTCTTACTGATCATCCTCGCCTGCCCGCTCATGATGATGCTGATGATGCGCGGGCCCCACGGCGGCCACGGCGACCCTGTGTCTGGTGACAACGCGAATCCAGCGCAAGCGATGGCCGGCAGCGACGCGCGCATCGCCGAGATGGAGCATCAGGTCGCCAGTCTTCAGGCCCACCTGGAGGAGCGCGACGACGCGCCGGTGACAGGACGAAGGTAATCGCCCGGCGCCGGGCGCGCTCACGCAGCGCTCACGCAGAGGGTCGACCATGGACGCCTACGGCTACGGGCTCTGGGTGCTGCGCGCTGGTGGCGATCAACTCCGCCATCTTCATCATCTCCGGGCTGAG
>JANXVR010000147.1 GCA_025351565.1 Actinomycetes bacterium | reverse complement strand
GAGGGAGCATCCAGATCGTCCCCGGCCAGCGCGGCGAACGGGATGCTCCGGCCCTCCCGTTGCCCCCGCGTCTTCGCGATGTTGGCGCAGATCCGGAAGATCCACGTTCGGAGCGAGGATCGCCCCTCGAAGCGGTCGATGCCTTGGAGCACAGCCAGCCAGGTCTCCTGGGTGACCTCCTCGGCCACGGCGTGGGAGTGCACGTACATCCGGGCGACGCGCAGCAGGGTCGGTTGGAGCCGTTCGACGAGCAGCATGAACGCCGATTCGTTCCGCGCGCGCAGTTGCGCGACCAGGGCGAGGTCGTCGGAGAAGGCGTTGAGCATCGGCGAAGACTAACGTCGGCGGGAAGAAGCTTGACGGTCTATACCCCCTAGGGGTATACTGCGTTGGCGCAACCAACCAGGAGGGGGAGTCATGATCGATCCGGTGTGTGGCATGACGGTGGAAGCCGAAACGGCGGCGGCGGCGTGGGAACACGCCGGCATCGTCTACTACTTCTGCTCGGTGGGGTGCATGGAGCAGTTCCGGCAGGATCCGGACCACTACCTGGCGATGGACCCCGGCGACAGGCGTATGTGACAACGGGAAGGGACACACCGTGTACGGCTATTCGATGGACAAGAAGTCGTTGCAGGATCGGTTGCGACGCATAGAGGGACAGGTCCGCGGTCTGCAACGGATGATCGACGAGGACAAGTACTGCATCGACATCCTCACCCAGCTGAACTCGGTTCTGGCCGCGTTGAAAGCGGCCGGCTTGGGCATCCTGGACGACCATGTCCGTCACTGCGTTCGCGAGAGCATCGAAGAGGGCAACGGGGACGCGAAGATCGAGGAACTGATGGCGGCCGTCGCGCGGCTGGCCGGGAAGTAGGCGCCGGATGAAGACCGAGGAACATGAGGTGCTTCTCGATATCGAGGGTATGACCTGCGCCTCGTGCGTGAACAAGATCGAGAAGGCGCTCGGCGCCGTGGGCGATGTGCGGTCCGCGTCCGTGAACCTCGCGACCCGGATGGCCAGCGTTAGCGCGACCTCAAAGGATCTGGGGCCGCTCCTGGACGCCGTGGCGCGCGCGGGGTACAGCGCGCACCTCCACACGGACGGGCAGACGCCCGAGGACGAAACGAGGTTCTTCCTGCGCCGCCTGGCGGTGGCTGCGCCGCTGACGATCGCGGTTCTGTTCCTGACGTTCCTGGCGCCGGAGCGGGCTGTCTACGCGTGGCTGACGTGGGCCCTGGTGACCCCGGTGCAGTTCTACGCTGGATGGCCGTTCCTCCGCTCCGCGGTTCGGGCGGCCAGACACGGGACGACCACGATGGACACCTTGGTGGCCATCGGTTCGCTAGCTGCCTATATCTACAGCGCTGCAACGGTTCTTTCGGGTGGGATGCACCACTACTTCGACACCGGCGGGGTGATCATCACCTTGATCCTTCTGGGCAAGACGCTCGAGGCGCAGGCCCGGACCGCCGCGAGCGACGCCGCGCGAACCCTCCTGGAGCGGGGGGCCAAGGAAGCGACGATCCTGGTGAACGGGGAAGAGCGGAAGGTCGCCATCGATGACCTTCGTCCGGGCACCATCGTGGTTGTGCGACCCGGCGAGAAGATCCCGGCGGACGGCGTGGTCAAGGAAGGGGCGTCGTGGGTCGACCTCTCGCTCCTCACCGGCGAATCTGTGCCGTTGGACGTGGGGCCGGGCGACGAGGTGATCGGGGCGTCGATCAACGGACACGGGCGTCTGGTGGTGTTCGTGACCAAGGTCGGGGCCAACACGAGGCTCTCGCAGATAGCCCGGCTGCTCCAGGCGGCGCAAGGGTCGAAGGCTCCCATCCAGCGGCTCGCAGATCGGATCTCGTCGGTGTTCGTGCCGGTGGTGCTGGGGCTCGCCGTCCTGACGTTCGCGGGGTGGAGTCTGGCCTCCGACGCCGGGCTGGCCAACGCGCTGTTGCACGCGGTGGCGGTCCTGCTGATCGCGTGCCCCTGTGCGCTCGGCCTGGCGACGCCGGCCGCGATCATGGCCGGGACCGGGCGGGCGGCCGAACTCGGTGTGCTGTTCAAGGGTGGCGAGGTGTTCGAGGAAGCCCGGCGGGCGGACGTGATCCTCCTGGACAAGACCGGCACGGTAACCGAGGGCGTGATGACGCTGGCCGAGGTCCTAGCGGTCAACGGGGCGACACAGGAGCAGGTGCTCGGGTGGGCGGCCGCGACCGAGGCCGGGTCAGAGCACCCGATCGCGCGCGCGGTGGTTGAGGGCGCGCATGCACGCGGGGTAGTCGTACCTACTGCGGCCGAGCACGGGGTTCAGCCGGGGGCCGGCGCTCTTGCGACGCTGGACGGCGAGCAGATCCGCGTCGGGCGGCCGGAAGGGCTGCCGCCCGGACTCGAGGCCGAGGCGGACCGGCTTGCCGGAGCGGGACTCACCCCGTTCGCAGTCTGGCGCGATGGTGTTCCCTACGGGCTGGTCAGCGTGTCGGACCGCGTCAAGCCGGAAGCGGCGGATGCGGTGCGACGGATGAAGGCGCTGGGGCTGCGGGTTGCGATGGTCACCGGTGATCGCCGGGCAACCGCCGAGGGCATGGCCGGAGCCACGGGCATCGACGATGTGCTGGCCGAGGTCTTCCCCGAGGGCAAGGTGGACGAGATCGCCAGGCTTCAGGCAGAGGGGCACCGTGTCATCTTCGCGGGGGACGGACTGAACGACGCCCCGGCACTGGCGAAGGCCGACGTCGGCATCGCCATGGGAACGGGTACGGACGTGGCCCTGGCGGCCGCGGATGTGAACCTGCTGGGCGGGACCATGAGCTCCGTTGCCGACGCACTCGAGTTGGGGCGAAAGACCTATCGGGTGATCCGCCAGAACCTGTTCTGGGCCTTCGTCTACAACGCCGTGATGATCCCGCTGGCGGTGCTGGGTGCGCTGACCCCGATGTGGGCGGCGGGCGCGATGGCCGCCTCGAGCGTCACGGTGGTCGTGAACGCCCTGCGCCTTCGTCGATTCCACAGGTGACGGACCGGGCTGCCTGGTAACGCGGTGGTTGCGCCGGCCGCCTAGCCGGAGATACGGCCGCCGTACACGAAGGAGGGGATGAAACCGTCGATGCTTCGGTAGTTGACCTCTCCGCCGACACCAGGGTGATCCGTATCGATCATCATCCCGCCACCGACGTAGATGCCGACGTGGC
>JANXVR010000119.1 GCA_025351565.1 Actinomycetes bacterium | reverse complement strand
AAACTGAGACACCACCCGCGGTTCTTCCGCGAACCTGATCAGATAAGGTGCACAGGTCACGAGTGTGGAATCTTCGGAACCGCCGCCTGAAGTCAGCGGCGAGCGGGTCTGGTCAGGTCGCTTCGCCCGAACTGCAGCATGTGGAGCAGCTTGGGCTGATGCACGGTCCACGTCACGAACGACTTCTTCCCCGTCCGTTCGACTACAGGCTGGGTCGCAGCCGGGTGCACATGCTTGCCGCGGAACTGCAGGCCGTCCACGTGCATCGGCATCGCCGGCAGCGTTACCGACGCCCGCAACTCACCCACACCCTTTAAGTAGGAGTGCATCGGGAAGAACAGCAAGACGTTCCGCTCGATGAACGTTCCCGGCCACCAGCAGGAGATCTCTATGTCGAATGCCTCCCCCGGCTTCAGTGGTTCCCTGAAGAAGACCTCGAACAGCTTCTCGTAGGGATAGTCCTCCCTTACGACGAGCTCTAACGGTTGCCGGGTCGTGCGATCGACGGCGCGCAACCCGAGCATCTCGGTGTCTACGGCTGAATCCCCCAACACGGAATCTCGGAAGACTCGGGATGTCCGCTGGCTCGCGTTCTTGCCTCGATACCTGAACGAGAAGTGCCCGTCGAACCCGTCGATCCGCAGCGAATCCTCGATCAGATCGAACCGATGCGTGCTGTCCACGACTCGAGCATCGGGGGTGGGATCGAGGATGAACGGCTGGGTTCGACCGACCCAGAGCGGTCTGATGAGTGGGACCCCCCGCGCCGTTCGAATCAGGATCGGCCCCTCTGCGGGCTCCAGGTTCTTGGCGGGAAGGCGGGTCGTCAAGCCGATCGACTCCTTGGCCATCTCCCGCAACAGCAGCGGCTCGATCCGCTTGCGGAAATGCTCCGGGCTGACGTGGATGGCGCTGGCCGCGCGCTCGCGTCGAACGGTGAGCGTAAGGCCGCGCGTACCGGGATCCACCCCGAACAGCCTCCTGGCGGCGGTGGCCCTTTCGCCCCCGAGCAATTCCGCCGCCGAGACGGCGGCGGCTTCCAGCGAGGCGGCCATCCCTTGTCTGGCTGCCGCCGCACCCCCGAAGATAGCTTCGAGGCGGGGGAAGCCCGGATCCGCGAGGTTCCACGCGGTGAGACCTCGTCGGCAGACGAGCCGCAGCTCCGCAGCCACCTGGTCTAAGGCCTCGTTGGGGGCCATCGCCATGACGCCGAGGATGACCAGAACACGTCCAACTTGCAACCTGGCCAAACCCGCTCGCCTGGTGCAGATTGCCGTTGGGCGGGTAGTGACCTGTGCCGCTACGTCATCGTGCGGGATGAGGAGAGCTTTCCCATCCCGGGGGGAAGGAGAGCAACAGATGGTGAAGCGCTTTCTGGTTCTCTGTGTTGCGGCGGGAGTGATGATCGCGGCTCCCGCCGGTGTCAGCGCCGCTTCGGGCGTAGGTGCGAGGCGCGACGTGACCGTGGCACGATCGACCGCCCGGCAGAAGGGGGTGGCCACCCGAGTCTCGACCGCGCCCCCAGCTGGAGGATTCAGGTTCCCGCCCAGCCCCTCCGGGATCCCCCCGTTCCATTGGGCGAAGGAGACCTTGAGCGCTTCACCGACTTCCGGCCCGAGTCCGAGTCGGTCCGCAAGCCGAGCGTTGATCGAACAGTGGCGAGGATCGCGCGCGTTGACGAACGGTCGGAGCTTGCTCCCGAGCAATTGCACCCGAACACGCGTCTTCGTGAGCAACGGCGCATCACCGCCCACCCGGCCGAACACGTAACGGACCTGTGCGATCGCCGACGGGCCAAGGTCGTATCCTCCGCCGCGAACCGCGATGTCATCGCCGAAGAGCCGGGACAACTCGAACGAGACCGCGGAGCAGCCGGAGACCATCAGCAGCGAGACCCAATACGTCGCGTCTCGAACGTCGGGTGCGAGCCCGAGACGCTCCGCGAACAGGGATGCGATGGCACAGGATCGCACGACGTGATCGAGGGGCTGTCCCGTTGCCAGGTCGGCCGCTCGAGCGATCACCGACGCGACCTCGGCCAGGGTGACATCGGCCTGTGTAGGGCCGGACTCCCGCCTCATCGAGTCGCTCACCACATCCCGCGCTTGAGACCGTCTTCAAGACCGGAGCCTTCGTCCGCTCGGCCATCCTCAGGTGGGAACCTATCGGGTGACGGCGCGCAGCAGCGATCTCAGGTCGCGGCTGATCACCCTCGGCGATCTCGTCGAAGTAGTGCTCGAACCCGTCCGGCGACAGGATCTCGAGGATCCGACCTTGGCCGAAGGGGCGAGACATCTCGGGGCCGTCAGCCCCTTGCGCTCTAGGCCAACCCTCAGGCATGATGACTTGCCGTGGGGGGCAACCGTCGCTCCGCGGATCGAAGGGGGCGAGCCGGGATGCGGACGGCCATCAAGAGGATCGCGACGGCGCTGTGCGCCGTGTTGCTCATGGCAGGGACGTTGACCGCGGCCGAGGCGGTTCAGGTGAGGATCGTTTCGTTCAGTCCGACCGGCGGGCCTCCGGGAACGAGCGTGACGCTCACCGGCTCCGGATTCACGGGTGCGACCTCGGTGGAATTCCACGGCACAGCCGCAGTGTTCGCCACGAACCTCGAAACGCAGATCACGACCAGCGTGCCGGTTGGCGCCACGACCGGGCGCATCAAGGTCACGACTCCGGCCGGCAGCGACGTGAGTTCGACGAACTTCCGGGTGACCGGAGCGAGCACCCCTCCGACAATCTCCAGTTTCAGTCCGTCAAGCGGGCCGGTAGGGACATCGGTCACGATCAACGGGACGAACCTGTCCACGACGACGACGGTGAAGTTCCACGGTTCCGCGGCAGCGTTCACCGTGAACTCGGATAGCACGGTCACCGCGACCGTGCCGGCCGGAGCGACGACGGGGCCGATCTCGGTTTGGACGCCGGATGGAAGGGACTACAGCAACACGAACTTCAGGGTGACGGGGGTGGTCACCCCTCCGACCATCTCCAGTTTCAGTCCGGCGAGCGGGCCGGTCGGGACGTCGGTCGACATCTTGGGCAGCGGCTTCACGGAGGCGACCGCAGTGACGTTCGGTGCGGTGTCCGCGACGTTCACCATCCTGCGTGGGGCCAAGATCACGGCGACGGTCCCGGTCGGCGCGACGACGGGCAGGATCAAGGTTGCGGCACCGTCGGGCACGGCGACCAGCTCGAGCAACTTCCGGGTGACGCCGGGGGGAGCCCCGCACATCAGTGGCTTCTCACCGTCCAGTGGGCCGGTGGGGACGTCAGTGACGATCAACGGAACGGACTTCTCCGCGACGACCGCGGTGAAGTTCCACGGTTCCGCGGCAATGTTCACCGTGAATTCCGCGATCAAGATCACGGCGACCGTGCCGACCGGAGCGACGACGGGGCCGATCTCGGTCTGGGCTCCCGCCGGAACGGACTACAGCAGCACGAACTTCAGGGTGGCCGGGCCGAAGATCAGCAGTTTCGCGCCGGTGAGTGGCCCACCTGGAACCAGTGTGTCCATCTTCGGCTCCGGGTTCACGGGAGCGACGGCCGTCAGTTTCGATGGCTCAGGTGCGACCTACAGGGTGGTCCGGGACGGCAAGATCACGGCAGTGGTGCCTCTCGGGGCGACGAGCGGACTCATCAGGGTCGTTGCTCCCGGCGGGACCGCCGCCAGTGCCAGCGCCTTCACCGTCCTGGCATCCAGCCATCGCCGCCGCGTGACGCTCAGGTTGTCCAGGCATCTGCGCGTATCCGGCCACATAGGCGTGCCAGACGGCTACACGGCGTGCCGGGCGCATATGCCGGTCACCGTCCGCCGCTATCACCACGGGAAGTGGCGGTTAGTCGCCTCAACCTCGACCGGGCAGGACGGGTCATACCGGGCTTCACTGCCGGACCGCCCTGGCATCTACCAGGCACGCATCAGGAGGAGGACCCTTCCCAGCGGCGTGACGTGCGGCGCCGATCTGTCGCGGCGACACCCCCACGGTGTCTAACGTGCCCCGACGCGGGAGACGGGGTCTTCCCGAGGTCTTCCGCAAGGTTGTAAGTTCAGAAGCCAGGTCGGACTCGCGTCTGACGCCATTCAAGGGAACAGGGAGGCGTGCAGCAATGACTTCCAACCATCGTTCGATCGCAGGGCGCACCGGCGTGATAGGGGTCGTCGCGACCCTGTTCTTGGTAGGTCTGGTGACACCTGCGTTCGCCCTGCCTCCCTCGCCGGTCATCACGTCCTTCCTCCCTGTCTCGGGGCCCGTGGGGACCTCGGTCACGATCACGGGGACGGACCTTGGCAGCGCGACCGTGCTCACGTTCAACGGCGTGTCAGCCCTGCCGGCGACCTCGAACAACGCGACCACGATCGTGGCCGTCGTCCCGGCGACTGCTACCACGGGGAAGATCAGCGTAACCACCGCCGGGGGCAGCAACACGACCGCCGCCAACTTCACCGTGATGCCCGCCGTCACCTCCTTCGCGCCCGCGTCAGGATCGATCGGGACCTCGGTCACCATCACCGGGACCACCTTGTCGAGCGCCACATCGGTGAAGTTCAACGGCGTCTCCGCGACGACGACCAGCGGCAACACGGCGACGCAGATCGTAGCTATGGTGCCGCCCGGCGCCACCACCGGGAAGGTCAGCGTAACCACGGCCAACGGCACCGGAACCAGCGCCGCCAACTTCACCATCATCCCCGGCATCACGTCGTTCAGCCCGTCCTCCGGTCTGGAAGGAGCGACCGTCACGATCACGGGGACTGACCTTTTGAGTGCGACCTCCGTCAAGTTCAATGGCGTGTCCGCGGCGATGCCGCTCGCCTCCGATACCGCCACGCAGATCATCGCCGTGGTCCCGACCGGAGCGACGACGGGGAAGATCTCCGTTACCACGGCCGCGGGCACCGGCACGAGCTTGGCTAACTTCACGGTGCTGGCGGGGATCACATCGTTCGGCCCCAACAAGGGTGCCATCGGAGCATCGGTCACCATCACCGGCACGACGCTGAGCGGAGCCACCTTCGTCAGGTTCAACGGGCTGGCGGCGGTGATCTCCTCGAACACGGCGACGCAGATCGTCGCTGTGGTCCCGGTTGGAGCGACCACGGGGAAGATCAGCGTGACGACGGCCGGGGGCACAGCGACCAGCCTGACCAACTTCACGGTCACGCACGCTCGTTCGGTCTCGCTTCAGCTAAAGGGTCACCTGGTGGCATTGGGTACCCTTCGCGTCACGGACGGAACGGCGGCGTGCGCCTCCCACGCGCGGGTGAAGATCCAGAGACACGTCCACGGCCATTGGCGCACCGTCAAGACGAAGACCACGAGCGGCTCGGGCACGTTCAAGACGAGCCTGGCGAATGACCCCGGGAAGTACCGCGCCCTGGCGACCAAGGACACGCTCGCCTCTGGGGACATCTGCGTAGCGGCGACCTCGCAGGTCAAGACCCACCGGTAATCCAGCAAACGACGACAGCGGAAGGGAACGGCCCCCTCTTCGAGGGGGCCGTTTCGCCCTGCTCCCCCGATCTGTGTCCCCCGTCTGGGGCCTTGGCTAATCACCCAACTGTCGCCTTGAACGCCATTCAGCCCCACGTACTATCAGGCCTCCCTCGGGCTAGCTCGGAGGTTAGAGAGCGTCCGTACACCGATGCGACCCGCCTATCGAGGAACCCCTGCCACCCGCTGGGCGATGGCATTGCTCCTCCCTTTGCTTCCGTCGTTGGTACATCTCAAAGATCGTCTCCACCCCGCTCGAGGGAAGGATCGCGGGGGTTCCGATCTGGTCTTCCGACGATGACGACGGCTGATCCGGCCTAACCTGACCCACGAGGTTCAGAATCGTGCGCTCGCGTCCGACAATTAGGGGAGATGAATCGTCCCCCAACCAGCCCACAGCGCTACCAGATCCATTACCGGGATGGCCGCGTCGAGACGGTCGAAGCCCGCACATGCGTGCGGGTTGGCGATCACCATGTCTTCTACCGCGAGAAGGATGGCGAGTCACTGCGGGTGCCGATCGATTCCGTGCTGAGGGTGGAAACCCTCAAGGTCGATTCCTGGAAGGCGCGTCGAAGACGGGCGTGAGCCGGGTCTCGGTCGACTGCTTGCGCACTAAGTCTGGGGTCTTGAACAGGTCACTATCGGCCCATGGCCCAGTCCATTCCTTCATGGCCCCATACCTAGAAGGCCTTCGGGCCTTCGAGAGATCGGCGGGTCGCCTCGGGTCTCGAAGGTTGGACGAGCAGCGTCGCTCGGCCACGCCTCCGGACGGTCGTCTCGCGGGGGCTTGCCCAAGCGTTGACGAACGTTGGCCGCCTGCCCTCATGAGCGGCGCGCGGGCCTGTGGCGGACGCTCTGGCGATGACAACCGAAAGCGCGGTTGGACCGCTGCTCGATCACCCTGCGAGGCCACCAGGCCCGCCCACGCGCTCTCCTACATCACGTCGACGACCACCGACTTCGCTCCGCCGCACTGCGTGGTCATCTCTGTCTCGGTTGGGATCTTCGCGAAGTACTTGCCGTGCGCGTGCATGACATCGATCGTCCAGCCCCCACCTGCGCCGCTTGAGGTCATGCCGACCAGCGTCTTGCCCGATGACGTCTTCTTGAACAGCTTCACGCTCCGGTGCGCGATGCACTCTGTGGTTCCGGAGGTGACCTTCCCGTGGAAGTGCCCGGTCGAAGCCGCGTAGGTGGCCGTGATGTGGCTCGTGACGGCCGCCTGAGCGACCCCACCGCCCACCAGCACCATCGCCGTGGTCGCGAGCACGGCTACCGTGCGCCGCACCGTCGTGATCCCCTTCATCTGAAACCTCCCGATCCGCCCGTAGGTCGGGCTTCACCAGGTAGGACACCCGCCGGCCGGTTCGATTCCCTGACGCGCCGGATCTAGGCGGTGATGACGACTTGCCCGCTGGCAAGCCCGCCCGCCAGTCGATCCATCAACGCTGTATCGCTCGTCACCGCGAGGTAGGACGTGGGCGCGGACGCAGACAACATGGCCATGCCCTCGCGCTCCGCTCGCCAGGTCCTGCTCGGCGCGGTCACCTCGACCGCCCGGGGGAACGGAACATGCGCCATGAACAGGACCAGCCTGCTCCCGGTGTCCGTTCGATAGGCGAACGCGTCGACCGGTGTTGCGGCCAGCGCCATATGCTCCGCGCCCATCGGATGCAGACCCAGCCCCGAAAGGTCCGGGATGGGCATGTCGGCGTGCGCGCCCTCTGCCGCCGAGTGTTCGTAGGCCAGCAGCGCTGCGCTGATGGGGGCAGGCTCAGGCGCCGGCGCACCCAGGGTGAGGACCGAGACCGCGAGAACGACCATCGCCAGCGCCGCCGCGATCGCCGGGACAAGCGAGGCCGATCGGCGCCCTGGCGGGCGCGACGGGACGGTTCGATCCAGACCTTCAACCGCGGCGGCCGCGACCGCCGCGCGGACCGCTTCTCGAAGCTCGGGTGGTGCGACCCCTCGCCCGGCTTCCGCCAATATCCGCCCCCCCCGGTCGAGACGTACTTCCTCCCAACACACCTCGCATGCCAGGAGGTGGCTCTCGAACCGCAGGCGGTGACTGCGACCCATCACACCGGTCACATAGGCGGCGGCGTCCTGCTCCGGCTGATGGAGATCGCTCATCCGCCCTCCTCTCGCATCTCGGGCGCCAATAGAAGTGCGAGCGCGCGGCGTCCGCGATGAAGGCGCGACAGGACCGTTCCCTTCGGAGTCTCCATGACGTGCGCGGCGTCCAGGATGGACAGATCGGCAAGATCGACCAAGGTGATCGCGATGCGCTGTTCCTCCGGCAGCGAGCCCAGCGCGCGATCCAACGCGCCCCGGTCCACCGCCGCGAGCGCCAGGTCTTCCGGCCCGGGGCCTTCCCCCGCCAACGAACTCACTTCCGCGATCGAGACCTCGATAGGCCGGCGAGCGTGCGCCCGGTAGCGCGAACGGGCGAGGTTCAGGCAGATCGTCGCGAGCCACGGCTCCACCTTGCGCGGGCGGCGTTCGTCGGTCCAGGCGCGGAAGGCTGCCAGGTACGTGTCCTGCACCAGATCTTCGGCGTCCTGCGCGCTTCCCACGGCGCGGCGCGCGATGGCATGCACCATGTCCATGGCCGGCAGGGTCACGTGTAAGAACTCCTCGTGTTCCACGTCTCACCACACTAGACGCCGCTCCCGTATGGTTGATTCCTTCCCGGCCTCGGAATCATCCACTCGCCCCTGGCGTCTATGGGGTCAAGGGAGACCACATGCCACCAGCCAGCGCAAGCGATACGGAGACGACCGCCGAACGGCGCGCCCCAGGGCGCATGGCCGGCGCCATCACTGGTCTGATCACCACTGCGGTGGCCCTGGCTGCCGGGCATCTTGCCGCCGCGTTCACCACCGGCGCGGCCTCTCCCGTCCTCACGGTGGGCCAAACCTTCATCGATGCCACGCCAGAGTGGCTGAAGTCCTTCGCGATCCGAACCTTCGGCGCGAACGACAAGAACGCGCTCCTAGCGGGGATCTTCGGCGCCCTGGCCATCCTGTCTGCGATCGTTGGGATCGCGTCCCGGCGCAGGCGGCGGGTCGGCTTCGCAGGCCTCGGCGTGCTCACCGTCATCGGGGTCATCACCGCCCTCACCCGGCCGACCGCCACCGTCTGGTGGGCGATCCCATCGCTGGCTGCGGGGCTGGGCGGGGTTGCCGCGTTCCTCAGACTCACCCGCCCCCCTGGCGCGACCGGTGAGGGGCTGGAAGCCGAAGCGCCGACAGGGTTCGATCGCCGTCGGTTCCTGAAGTCGGCCGCGGCGCTCGGGGCCACGGCCGCGCTCTCCGGTGGTTTCGCCCGCTACTGGGAGCAGCGTCGCCTGGCGCAAGCCGGTCGCGCCTCGCTCAGGATCCCCGCGCCCTCGAGCCCTGCGGGGCCGCTGCCCGAAGGCACCGAGCTCCCTGTCCCGGGCATCAGTCCGTTCATCACGCCCAGCAAGGATTTCTACCGAGTGGACACAACGCTGCTGGTCCCGCAGATCCAGCTCAAGGACTGGAAGCTGCAGGTCCACGGCATGGTCGATCACCCGATCACACTCACCTTCGCCGATCTCATCGCGCGGCCGCTGATCGAGCGCGACATCACCCTCAACTGCGTGTCGAACGAGGTCGGCGGCCGCTACATCGGGAACGCGCGATGGATCGGGGCCGCCCTCAAGCCCATCCTGGATGAAGCGGGCGTGCAGGCGGGCGCCACGCAGATCGTGACTCGGTCGGCCGACGGGATG